>NZ_JBHYVE010000003.1:167216-292906 GCF_042750035.1 Streptomyces sp. NPDC059452 | reverse complement strand
CGGTGTTTTCTGCCTACACGCCGTGGGCTGCGGTTTTTGGGGTGCCGGGGGGGGGCGGGGTCGTCCACCCGCGCCCCCGACCCGCCCCCCCCCCCCCGCCCCCGGCGGGGCGCGCCGGCCCGCGGCCCCCCCCCGGGGGGCCCCCCGCCCGGCAGAGCGGGCGGCGGCCTGCGAGGAGGAGCGGGACGGACACCGCCCCCGCATCACTTCCCGTGGATCACTTCCGGTGCATCACTTCCGATGGGTCACTTCCGATGGGTCACTTCCGGCCGGTCTCCCGGCCGGTCTCCCAGCTGGTCTCCCGGCTGGTCACTTCCGGATGGTCACTTCCGGATGGTCACTTCCGGTTGTAGAGCCGCATCGTCACGGAGCCGAAGACCACCATGATCACTCCGGCCCACCCCAGCGACCAGGCGAGTTCGGCCCCGGGCCAGTTGCCCGCCATCAGCTCACGGACCGCCGTGGCCAGGTGGGTGATGGGGCTGTTGTTCACGAAGGCCTGGAGCCAGCCCGGCATCGTCTGCGGGTCGACGAAGACGTTGCTGAGGAAGGTCAGCGGAAAGATCACCATCATGCTGACGCCCATCACGGACTTCTCCGTGCGCAGCAGCAGCCCGAACATGGTCCAGATCCACGAGAACGCGAACGCGAACACCAGCAGCAGGGCCACCCCGGCCAGCACTCCGAGCACACCGCCGTCCGGGCGGAAGCCGATGATCATGCCGACGGTGAGCATCACCACCGAGGCCAGCACATAGCGCAGGACATCGCCGAGCAGATAGCCGACCATCGGTGCGGGCCGCCAGATCGGCAGCGTACGGAACCGGTCGAAGACGCCCTTGGTGATGTCGGTGTTGACCGAGACGCCCGTGTACATCGTGATCATCACGACGCTCATCACCAGGATGCCGGGCAGCAGGAACTGGATGTACTCCTGCGTGGAGCCGGCCAGCGCCCCTCCGAAGAGGTACGTGTACATCAGGACCAGCATGATCGGGAAAGCCGTCACATCGAAGAGCTGTTCCGGCACGTGCTTGATCTTCAGCATGGAGCGCCAGCCGAAGGTGAGGGAGGCCGACAGCGCGCTGGGCCTCGACGGCCGGTCCAGGCCGACCAGGAGGGCGGAGAGGCGCTCCTTGTCCGGCGCGGCGAGAACGACGTCGTCCAGCTCCGTCTTGGTGGTCGTGGTGCTCATGCCGCCACTCCCTTCTTGTCCGTGAGGGCGAGGAAGACCTCGTCCAGGCTGGGCTGTCCCAGCGAGAAGTTGTCGACCGTGATGCCGGACCGGGCCAGCTCGGCCAGGGCCCGTGCCGCCTGTTCCGCCGCGCCCCGGTCGGAGCCGTGCGCGTCGATCCGGGCGGTCAGCGCCACCGGGTCCGCTTCCAGCTGGACCGCGGCGTCGAGCTCCAGCGACAGCACCCGTTCGGCCTCGGGCCGCTGGGCGGCGTCGCGCAGCCGCAGATGGACGGTGCCGGAGCCGACGGACGCCTTGAGCTCGCCCTTGGTGCCCTCGGCGATCACCCGGCCGTGGTCGATCACGGCGATCCGGGAGGCCAGCTGGTCGGCCTCGTCCAGATACTGCGTGGTCAGCAGGACCGTGGTGCCGTGCGCGACGACCGCGCGCACGATGTCCCAGACCTGGTTACGGCTGCGCGGGTCGAGTCCGGTCGTCGGCTCGTCCAGGAAGAGCAGGTCGGGGGTGTTGAGGATGGAGGCGGCGATGTCGATGCGGCGCCGCATGCCTCCCGAGTAGTTCTTCACCTGCTTGCCCGCCGCCTCGGTCAGCCCGAACCCTTCGAGCAGCTGGGCCGCCCGGTCGCGGGCCGCCGACTTGGAGTGCCCGAGGAGCCGGGCGAGCAGGATGAGGTTCTCGCTGCCGGTCAGGTCCTCGTCCACCGAGGCGTACTGCCCGGTCAGGCTGACCCGGCTGCGGACCGCGTCGGCCTCCTTCACCACGTCCTTGCCGAACACCCGGGCCGTTCCGCCGTCCGGGCGCAGCAGCGTGGCGAGCATCCGCACGGTGGTGGTCTTCCCGGCGCCGTTGGGTCCGAGGACCCCGTAGACGGTGCCGGTCGGGACGGCGAGGTCGACACCGTCCACCGCACGGTTCTTGCCGAAGACCTTCACCAGCCCCGCGGTCTCGATGGCCAGTTCAGTACTCATGAATCCATTCCTTGTACGTCGTCGTCGATATGCGTCGGGGGGGGTGCGGGTGCGGGCCACAGGCCCGGCGTCAGGAGACAGGCGTCAAGAGACATAGGGGCGGACCGCCCGCGCCTCGCGCAGGGCCCAGCCCCACCAGCCGAGCTGGTCGAGCATCAGCCGCACCGCACGGTCCCGCGCGCAGGCCCCGGCGCGGTCCTCCAGCGGCACGTGCAGGAAGTCGAGTGCGACCCCGTTGCGCAGGGTCACCGTGTGCAGCCCCGTGAAGACCGAGCGCAACTGCTCCACCGCGTACAGCCCGGAGGAGCCGTGGCCGTAGCTCACGAAGCCGACCGGCTTGGCCTGCCACTCGTCGTACGCGAAGTCGATGGCCTGCTTGAGGGAGGCCGGGAAGGAGCGGTTGTACTCGGGGGTGACGACCACGAAGGCCTCGGCCTTCCCGATCTCCCCGGCGAACTCCGTCATCTGCGCCGTCGCCCGCTCCGGGTAGTGCACGGGGAAGTCGAACTCCGCGAGATCCAGCACCGCGAGATCGAGCTCGCCCCGTACCCGAGCCCGCTCCACGAACCAGCGGCCGACCGCGTCACCGATGCGCCCCTCGCGCGTACTCCCGATGATCACCGCGACCCTCAGCGGATCGCCGTCCGCCCCGCTCGCGCCGGTCTCCCTGCTCTCCCCGTTCTCCCGCTCGTCCGTCACGTCGTCCGTCACCCCGTACGTTCCCTCGTACGTCATCGCCCGCTCCTCCTCCCGCTCCGTCCCCGGCTCCCTCACTCCTTGGGCGCCAGACGCCGGGGCGCGGCCGCCAGATGCGATCTGGCAGCCGCGCCCACGGTCGGAACGCACGGCTGGAACGGCTCTCGCGGCCCGCCCCCGCAGTCAGGGCTCCCGCGAGTAGACGAGGTAGAACGTGGCCAGGAAGACACCCACACCGACCGCCAGACCCAGCGCGGTCGACCGCAGCACGCTGGTGTCCGTGAGGCTCACCAGGAAGCCGATGGCGCAGGCGGTCAGAGCCCCGTACGCCGTCGCCCGCAGCCCGTGCGGCAGCTCGCGCTGGATCCGGCCCAGCGCGAAGCAGAGGGCCGCCAGTGCCGCTCCGGAGACCAGGCCGAGCACGACCTGCCCGCCGGTGCTGGGGCCGCCGTCGCGGCGGATGAACGCGGCGTAGAACCCGTAGATGACACCGAGCACCAGAGGCAGTGCCCAGGCCAGCGGAGTATGGCGGCGGGGCCTCGCATGGGCCCCCTTCCGGCCGGGCATGGCTGCGTGTGTGACCATCGCGGACAGCTCCTTCCGTCACCCCGTCGCTCGCCCCCGTTCCTCCAGAGCACACCCGCCCGCGCGGCCCGGCAACTCGAACGGCGTACGGCTCGGAGCGGTCCGGGCCCGTACGCGATTCCCTGGAGGTGTGCGGACCTCTCTCTCAGTGACCCTCTCGGCCGTCCTGCTCGTCCTGGTCGCCGTCCTGGTGCCGTTCAGCGCGCTCTCCGCCTGGGTCGACCTGGAGATCGACGACACCGACCGGTACGTCGCCGCCGTCTCCCCGCTCTCCTCCGACCCGGCGGTGCAGAGCACCGTCGCGGACCTGGTCACCGACGAGGCGATGCAGCAGATCGACCTCGGTCCGCTGCAGGACACCGTCCGGGAGTTCCTGCACGAGACGGTGCGGTCCTTCACCTCCACCGAGGCCTTCCGCACCGCCTGGGACACCGCGAACCGGACCGCCCACGAGGCCGTGACCGCCGCGCTGGACGGGGACAGCGGCGAGGAGGTCACCATCGATCTGGGGCCGGTGATCGAGCAGGTCAAACAGGATCTGGTACGCCAGGGGGTGCCGTTCGCGGATCAGATCCCCGTCCAGCGGACGGAGATCACGGTGATCGGCGCGGACCGCGCGGACACCCTCAGGGACTCGTTCCGCTGGCTGCGGTACTGCAGCATCTGGCCGGCCGTCGCCACCCTCGTCCTCCTCGTCCTGGTGGTCGGCATCGCGACCGTACGGGGAGGGCTCCGGGGTGCCCTGGCCGCCACGACGGCCGTCGGCGCCGGGTTCGTGCTCGGGGCGATCGTGCTGCGCATCCTGGTGGCGGTCGGCCGGAGCCGGGTGCTGGACGAGGTGCCGGCCGGCGACCGGGACGCGGCGGCCGCGGTGGTCGACGCCCTGACCGCCTCGCTGCGGACCACGGTGTGGGTGGTGCTGGTGGTCGGCGCGGTCCTGCTGGTGGGGGCGGTACTGGCCCGGGTGCTGCTGGGGCGCCGGAGGGCCGGGCAGCGATGACCGTGCCCACGTTTCACGCACTGTGCCGACGTTTCACGTGAAACACCCGTATGGACGTTTCACGTGAAACACCGGGGCAGAACCCGGCCCCGCACGGGTGACCGCCGATCGGCTCGGAGCACCATCGGGGACGGTCGGCTCAGAGCTCCGGTGGGCGTCCCTGGAGGCGCTCCATCTCGCGGCGGTCGCGCTTGGTCGGGCGGCCCGTGCCCCGGTCCCGTACCGGCACCTGGATCGCCAGCTCGCGCGGCGGCGGAGGCGGGCTGTTGTCGACGAAGCACTCGGCGGCCACCGGCGGGCCGACCCGCTTCTTCACGATCTTCGAGACGACGACCACCCGGTCCCGCCCCGCGTGCCGGAGCCGCACCTCGTCACCGACGCGGAGGGCCTGGGCGGGCTTGGCCCGGTCCCCGCCGACCTTCACATGACCGGCCCGGCAGGCGGCGGCCGCCTGGGCACGGGTCTTCGTCAGCCGGACCGACCAGATCCACACGTCGACCCGGACGCTTCCTTCCGCCTGCGGTGCGTCCCCGGAAACCATGCCCCCGACTCTAGTCGGGACCGGGCGGAAGGCGGGAGGGATCCAGGCCCCGCACCCACCTCCCGCACCCGCCTCCGAACGACCCGGACGACCCGGACGACCCGGCCTCACACGCCGATGTCGCGTCCGTCCTTGCGCCAGACCGCGACGACGGAGGGGCGGACGATCTTCCCGGGCCCGTCGGGCCAGGTGCTCGCGGGCTTCTCCACCGAGGCCCCGTCGACCTCGCCCGGGTGCTGGACGGCCACCAGGACACGGCGGTCCTGGATGACCGGCCCGCAGGTCTCCGCACCGGTCGGGACGGTCAGGAACTGCTTCAGCTCACCGCGCCGGTCGCCTTGGGTCGCGACGCCGAAGAGGCCGTCGTGCGAACCGAGCTGGTTGCCGTCGGTCGAGATCCACAGGTTGCCGTGGGCGTCGAAGGCCACGTTGTCCGGGCAGGAGATGGGGCTGACGCGCTCCTTGGGGAAACCGGCGAAGTACGTCGACGGGTCGTTCGGGTCGCCCGCGACGAGGAAGAGCCGCCAGGCGAACCCGTCGCTCGTCGGGTCGTCCCAGTTCTCCGCCAGCTCCAGGATCTGCCCGTGCTTGTTGCCGTTGCGCGGGTTGGCCTCGTCCGCCCCCGGCTTGCCCTCCTTGCCCCGGTCCGAGTTGTTGGTGAGCGCCACGTAGACCCGGCCGGTGCGCGGCGAGGGCTCGACGTCCTCGGGCCGGTCCATCTTGGTGGCGCCGACCTTGTCACCGGCCAGCCGCGTGTAGACGTACACCTCGTCGGCGGTCATGCCGGGCACGTGCGAGGTGGTGCCGGTGGCCAGCGGGATCCAGACACCGCTGCCGTCGAACTCGCCGTCGTTGGGCAGCTTTCCGCTGCCGTCGATCTCGGCGGCCGGTGAGTCGCCGGTCAGCTTCGCGACGTACAGCGTGCCCTCGTCCAGCAGCGTCAGGTTGTGCTCGCGGGCGGCGCGCGAGTTGCCCTTCTTCATCCGCTTGCTGGAGACGAACTTGTAGAGGTAGTCGAACCTCTCGTCGTCGCCCATGTAGACGACCGGACGGCCGTCCGAGGTCAGCCGGGGCTCGGCCGCCTCGTGCTTGAAGCGGCCCAGCGCGGTGCGCTTGCGCGGTACGGAGTCCGGGTCGTACGGGTCGAGTTCGACAACCCAGCCGAAGCGGTTGGCCTCGTTGGGCTCCTTCGACAGGTCGAACCGCCGGTCGAACCGCTCCCACTTGCGCTCGGTGGCGCCGGAGCCGATCCCGTACCGCTTGTGCAGATCGGTGGTGCCGTGGGCGAAGTACTGGTTGAAGTTCTCCTCGCCGTGCAGCGTGGTGCCCCACGGAGTCGTGCCGCCCGCGCAGTTGTTGAGGGTGCCGAGCACCTTGCGGCCGGTGCGGTCGGCGGACGTACGCAGCAGAGCGCTTCCGGCAGCCGGTCCGGTGACCCGGAATTCACTCGTGGCGGTGAGCCGGCGGTTCAGCGGATGACGGGTGACCGCGCCCAGCTTGCCGGTGCGGTGCTCCTCCTGGACGACGACCACGGAGAGTCCGTGCGCCGCCCAGGCGATCTCCACCTGTTCGCGGGTGGGGTTGGCCGGATCGTAGCCACGGAACATGAGGATCTCGTCCGTGTACTCATGGTTGGCGACCAGGACCTGACGGCCGCGCTCGCCGGGGAGCGGGAGGAGGGAGAGGAAGTCGTTGTTGTAACCGAACTGGCCCGCCTGGGCCTTGGCGGTCTGCTTCTCCGGGTTGAAGGCGGGCGCCCCGCGCAGGATCGGCTCGCCCCAGCGGATCACCACGTTCTGGCTGTACCCGTCGGGCACCGTGACCTTGTCGTTCTTGTTGGGCGCCACCGGCGAGAACCGCAGGCCCCGGGCGCCGGACGGGGCCGGTTTGTGGGGCGGGCCCGGTTTGTGGCCGTGACCGGCGAGCGCGACGGCCTCCGCCTGCGGGGCATTGGGGCCGGTCAGCGCGGCCGTTCCGGCGGCTGCGGCGACCGTCACGACGGCGGCTGCGCGCATCATCGAACGGCGTGAGACGGCACGGGCGATGATGTCGCCCGCGTACTCGTTGTCGCTGGTGTTCGGAATCTCGTTGAAGCAGGCGTCCCCACAGCGGTAGCGGCAGGTCAGCGCGGAACGCCCGCCCGCGTGGGGGCTGATGAGCGGCAGCAGATTACGCACGTGGATTCCCTCCGTCGGTGTGTCGTGCGTGACGGTAGGGGCGGCCCCACCCGGTCCGAGGGACTCCCGGTGAACGGCGGGTGAAGTCCGGGCCACCGCTGTTCCCTTGGGCCAGGCTGTGGGCACCGCCCGGGACTCGGTCAGGGATCGGTTTCGGCTCGGTTGGCACAGGGGTGGGCCGGACCGGCGAACGGCCGGATCCGGCCGCTAACCTTACGTATCCGTCCTGGCCAGGGATGAAATCACCCAGGTCGGACATTCACCGCACCCAACTCATGCGAAAGGCCTCGCCCATGGGCATTCGGAGCTTGCTGCGTAAGGTGTTCGGCCGCACGGAGCAGGACGAGCCGACCACGGCCACCGTCCCGCCCCAGGCCGAGCGCACCCCGTCCACGGAGGCGGAGCCGGAGACCACTTCGGCGGCCGAGCCCGCGACGGAGCCGAAGGCGTCGATCCCGTCACCGGCCTCGCCCACCTCCCCGTCCGCCTCCACCTCTTCGCCCGCCTCGGCGTCCCCGGCCGCCTCCGCGGACGCCGAGGGTGACGCCGGTGCGGCGGACCTGGTGGCCGCGGCCTTCGACAAGGCGGCCACCGCCCCGACGACTCCGTCACCGACCGTCCCCGCCCAGAGCTCGGGCCCGGACGCGGAGGTAAAGACGGAGGCTGAGGCTGAGCCGAAGGCGACCCCGAGCGCGGAGCCGAAGGCGGAGCCGGACGCCGAGCCCGTCGCGGAGACCGCTACCGAGCCCGTCGCGGAGCCGGTCGCGGAGACCGTTGCCGAGCCGACGGCTGAGGCCGTTGCCGAGCCCGTCGCGGAGCCGGTCGCGGAGACCGCTACCGAACCGGTCGCCGAGCCGGTCAAGGCTGAGGAGCCCGTCGCCGAGCCGGTCGAGGCGGATGCACCCGCGAAGCCCGTCGCCGAACCCGTAAAGGCTGAGAAGCCGACTGCGGCGCCGGACCCGATCACGATCGACCTCGACCTCGACCCGGAGCCCGCTCCGGAGGCCGAGCCCGCGCCGGAAACGGAGCCCGTAGCGGCGGTCGAGGCCGACTCCGCGCCGGAGACCGAGCCGGAGTCCGCACCCGCAGCGGTGACGCCGGAGCCGGAAGCTACTCCGGAAGCCAAGTCCGAGCCGGAAGCGGAGGCTCAGACCGCACCCGCGCCGGAGGCCACCCCGGAGGCCGCCGAAGCCCCGGAGGCCCCCAAGGCCCCCGAAGCCGCCGCCCCGGAGATCACGGAGCCCCCCGCAGCCGCCGAAGCCCCGGAAGCCCCCGCAGCGGTAGCAACCGAGCCGGAAGCCACTCCGGAAGCGAAGGCCCCGGAAGCCACGCCGGAAGCCCCCGCCAAGCCCGCCACCCCCCTCTCCCGGGTCACCTCCGACGCCCCCCAGCTCGTCGCCCCGTACAAGGCGGCGCAGGCGGCGCTCAAGGGGCACGGGCTGACCGGGCTCCGCGCCCGCGTGTACCTGGTGCTCGACCGCTCGGGCTCCATGCGGCCGTTCTACAAGGACGGCAGCGCCCAGCACCTGGGCGACCGCACCGTGGCGCTCGCCGCCCACCTGGACGCCGACGCCACCGTCTCCGTCGTCTTCTTCTCGACCGACATCGACGGCACCGGGACGATCGAGCTGGCCGCCCACGAGGGCCGCGTCGACGAGCTGAACGCGGGTCTGGGGCGGCTGGGCCGGACGAACTACCACCGCGCGGTCGAGGAGATCGTGGCGGACCATGAGAAGGCGGAAGGCGCCGGACCGGCCCTGGTGATCTTCCAGACGGACGGGCCGCCGGACGCCAAGCTGCCCGCCCGCCAGGCGCTCGTGGAGGCGGAGCGGCTGCCGCTGTTCTTCCAGTTCGTCGCCTTCGGCGAGCAGGACGCGAAGGGCTTCGACTTCCTGCGGAAGCTGGACGCTCCCAACGCAGCCTTCTTCCACGCGGGCCCGGCCCCGCGCGAGATCGCGGACGCCGAGCTCTACCGGGAGGTCCTCGCCGGACTCCCGGCCTGGATCGCCGCCCGTGAGGCCCGCTCCGAGGCCTGATCGACCGGCAGCCGTACGGTCACGGCGAGACCGCCGCCCTCCGGGCCCGGTACCGCCGTGACCGTACCGCCATGGGCCACCGCGATGGACCGCACGATCGACAGCCCGAGGCCCGACCCCGGACCCATCCGGTCGCGCCCCTCGCCCCGCCGGAACGGCTCGAAGAACCCCGCGATATCGGCCTCGGTGACCACCGGGCCGGTGTTGCGCACCACCAGAGCACCGTCACCGGTCACCGAGACGTCCACCGAACCGCCCGGCACGTTGTACGTCAACGCGTTGGCCAGCAGGTTCGACACCAGCTGGGACAGCAGCAGCCGGTTGCCGCGCACCGGGCAGGCCGCCACCTCGACGTTCACCACCGGCCGCCGCCCCGCCCCCTCCCGCGCCGACGGCTTCGCGAGCAGCCTCACCACCGGGTGCCGGGCCGTCTCCTCCCGCACCACCCGGTCGAACCGGACGTCCTCGCGCTCGTCGGCGGCCAGCCCCCGTTCGCTGCGGGCCAGCACGAGCAGCCCCTCTATGAGCCGCTCGCTGCGCCGGTTGGTGTCCAGCAGCGTCTGCCGGGTGCGGACGAGGTCCTCGGGGGTCGGGTCGTCCAGGCCCACCTGGATCGCCGCGCGCTGGGTGGCGAGCGGGGTCCGCAGCTCGTGCGAGGCGTTGGCGATGAACCTGCGCTGGCTGTCGAACGCCTTCTCCAGCCGGCCCAGCAGCGCGTCCAGCGTCTCGCCCAGCTCCTTGAGCTCGTCGTCGGGCCCGCTGGAGGCGATCCGCTCGTGCAGCGTCCGCTCCGAGAGCCTGCGCGCCTTCGCCGTCATCGCGTGCACGGGCCGCAGCACCCGGCCCGCGATCCACCAGCCCACCCCGACCGCGCCCGCCGTCATCACCAGGAGCGCGGCGATCGACCAGTACATGTGCTGCTTGCTCGCCGCGTCGCTGACGTCGTCGGTCAGCTCGTAGACCGTGGGCGCCCCGGTCGAGCTGCGGACGATGAACGGGACATCGGCGGGGTACCCCGCCGAGGGCACGGCGACGGCGGAGGAGGCGATGGCCCGCGCCTCGGAGTCCGTACCGGCCCGGGAGGCCACGTTGACGGTGGCGAGCAGCGCGGTGCCGAGGATCAGGAAGACACCGCCGTAGACGAGGGCGATACGGGTACGGATCGTGGAGTGCGGCAGCTTGGACGCGGCCACCAGCCGCCGCAGCCAGGGCGGCCGCTTCACAGGGCGTACCCGACGCCCTGGACGGTACGGATCAGTGCGGGCTCGCCCAGCTTGGCGCGGAGTTTGCTCATACAGACGCGTACGGCGCCGGTGAAGGGATCGGCGTTGGCGTCCCAGGCCCGCTCCAGCAGCTCCTCGGCGCTGACCGTGCCGCCGTCCGCCTCCAGGAGGAGCTGGAGCACGGTGAACTCCTTGGGCGACAGGTCCAGCTCCCGGCCGTCACGGAGCGCGGAGCGCCGTACGGTGTCGAGCCGGATGCCGTGCCGCTCCAGCTGGGGCGGTACGGGCCGGGCGCTGCGGCGCCGCAGGGCGCGGACCCGGGAGACCAGCTCGGGGAACTCGAACGGTTTGCTGACGTAGTCGTCGGCGCCGAGGTCGAGCCCGGCGACCCGCTCCTCCATGGTGCCGGAGGCCGTCAGCATCAGGATCCTGGTGCGGGAGCCGGAGGCGACGAGCCGACGGGCCACGTCGTCGCCGTGGACGCGCGGGAGGTCGCGGTCGAGCACGACGACGTCGTAGTCGTGCAGCCCCAGGTAGGCCAGGGCCGCGTCCCCGCTGTAGACCGTGTCGACCGCGAAGCCGGCCCGGCGCAGCCCGGTGGCGACCAGCTCCGCCAGGATCTCCTCGTCCTCGGCGACCAGTACCCGCATGGTGATGTCCCTTGCCTCGTGCACGCTTGTCCGCTCCCTCCCAGGATGCGACTTTCCTGCGGGAAGCATTACGGGAAGGGATGTTTCGCAAAGCTCTCCCCCGGGCTCTCCACCGGAGGGCACCGCTCCGCCCACCCGTCGGCCCCCGTTCATCGATGTGAGTGGATCTTCTACTGGCCGTTAGGATTTCGACCATGGCGGCCACTGGATCCGAGAAGCAGGGGGCGACGGCGTACTACGTCTCGACCCCCATCTATTACGTCAACGACGCTCCTCACCTGGGCCACGCCTACACGACCGTCGCAGGCGACGTGCTCACGCGCTGGCACCGCCAGCGCGGCGAGAAGGTGTGGTACCTCACCGGCACGGACGAGCACGGTCAGAAGATCATGCGCACGGCCGAGGCGAACGACGTGACTCCCCAGGCCTGGGCGGACAAGCTCGTCGAGGAGGCGTGGAAGCCCCTCTGGGAGCATCTGAACATCGCCAACGACGACTTCATCCGGACCACGGAGAAGCGGCACACCGACCGGGTGCAGGAGTTCGTCCAGGACCTGTACGACAAGGGCGAGATCTACAAGGGCGGGTACGAGGGCCCGTACTGCGTGGGCTGCGAGGAGTACAAGCTCCCCGGCGATCTGATCGACGGCGAGGGCGAGTTCGCCGGTCAGAAGCTCTGCCCGATCCACAAGAAGCCGGTGGAGCTCCTCAAGGAGGAGAACTACTTCTTCAAGCTCAGCGCGTACGGTCCGAAGCTGCTGGAGTTCTACGCGGCGAACCCGGGCTTCATCCAGCCCGAGTCGGCCCGCAACGAGGTCGTGAACTTCGTCGAGCAGGGCCTGCAGGACCTGTCGATCTCGCGCTCGACCTTCGACTGGGGCGTCCCGGTCCCGTGGGACGACAAGCACGTCATCTACGTCTGGGTCGACGCGCTGCTCAACTACGCGACGGCCGTGGGCTACGGCGCCAACCAGGAGAAGTTCGACGGTACGTTCCCGGCGGACGTGCACCTGATCGGCAAGGACATCCTCCGCTTCCACTCGGTGATCTGGCCCGCGATGCTGATGGCGCAGGGCCTGCCGCTCCCCGGCAAGGTCGTCGCCAACGGCTGGCTGATGGTCGGCGGCGAGAAGATGTCCAAGTCGAACCTGACCGGCATCAAGCCGCAGGACCTGACCTCGCACTTCGGTGTGGACGCCTACCGCTGGTACTTCCTGCGGGCCATCGCGTACGGCAGCGACGGCTCGTTCTCCTGGGAGGACTTCACCGCCCGCTACACCTCCGAGCTGGCCAACGACTACGGCAACCTCGCCTCGCGCGTCGCGGCCATGGTCGGCAAGTACTTCGGCGGGGCGCTGCCGGAGGCCACGGCCGCCGGTGACGCCGAGCGGGCCGTGCGGGAGGGCCTGGCGAAGGCCGTCGCGACCGCCGACCTGAAGATCGGCGAGGAGCTGGACTTCCAGTCCGGCATCCTGGCGGTCTTCGACTTCGTGAAGCAGGTCAACGGCTACATCACGGAGCAGGAGCCGTGGAAGGTGGCCAAGGACACCACCCCGGAGGGCCAGGCCCGCCTGGCGACCATCCTCTACACGGCCGCCGAGTCGCTGCGCGGGGTCGCGGTCCTGCTCAACGCCGTGATGCCGGAGACCTCGCAGCGGCTGTGGGAGTCGCTGGGTGCCGAGGAGTCCCTGGGCGCCCTGGCCGACCAGCGGGTCCAGGACGCGGGCACCTGGGGCGTGCTGCCCGCCGGAGCGACGGTGACGAAGGGCGCGGTGCTGTTCCCGCGCCTGGAGGAGAAGCCGGCGTAGCCGTCGCCGTACGTACGTCGGGAGCCCGGGACCGCGAGCGGCGGCCCCGGGCTTCCGTGCTTACGGGATGGTGAGCGGGCGGGTCTTGTCCTCGGGGTCGACCACCGACTTGTCCGGGTGCACCGCGACCAGCCTGGCGCCCTTGGCGTAGGTGCTCTCCCGCCCGAAGAACTGGTACCCGGCGTCGAGGAGCTGGACGATCTCGTGGCCCAGCATCGCCTGCGGACCGCCCTCGTCGGCGGTCTTGCCGGTGTCCCAGAGCGCCTTGTGGCCCTCCCGCTCGGCCTCGTCCCAGAAGTTGGCCGCGGTGAGCTTGCCGTTGCGCAGGAGGTCCTCGACCCGGGGCCCCAGCTTGGTGAGGATCTTGAAGACCGCGCGCTCCTCGATACCGCCGTCCATGAACGCGTAGTTGACGGGGACCGACCACTTCCCGGTGTTCAGCCGCCGCCCCAGCCGCGCGTCCAGCGAAAGCCTGTCGTTCTCCTGCGGCTTGCTCTTCTGGTGCTCGGCCCAGTCGCCCGTGTCACCGGTACGGCCGAGGACGAGCTTGTTCTTCGCCTGGCCCGCCTTCGTCCGGGCGTCCTGCATCGTTTCGGACGTCGTCTGCGTCAGGTCGGCGCGGATGCCGTCGCGGAGGGCCGTCTCCAGCTCAGCCCTGCTCCGCCCGGCGGGCTCACCCAGGTAGGCGTCGATGGCCTCGATGGTGTCGTTGAGGTCCGCGTTGTTCATGATCCACTTGAGGTTCTGCTGCTGCCACTTGTCATAGTCCGAGATATAGCCGTCGAGGCCGCCCTCCAGCTGGTCGAACAGCCGCTGGACCTCTTCGTCGATCTTGCCCGGATACGCCACCCGCTGGATGTCACCGGCGTGCCCGGAGGCCGGTGCCGCCTCCGCCGAGCGCGAGTCGGCGACCGCCGGTCCGGCCGCCGCCGGGCCGTTCAGCACGCGCCGCGCGGTGGCCTCGGCCTCGCGCTCGTACCGGTCCGAGGGGTCGCTGACGCGCAGTCCGTCGCCCCGGTCGGTCCCCGCCACGGGGCCGGAGCGCTGCTGGAGGACGTGGGTCAGCTCGTGGGCGAGGGTGTGCCGGTCGATGCCGGAGCCCCCGGCGACGATGTGGCTGCCGGAGGTGTAGGCGACCGCGCCGACCTCGGCGGCGGACGCCCTGGCGGCGGCGTCGGTGTGGATGCGTACGTCGGAGAAGTCGGCGTTGAAGCGCGCTTCCATGTCGGTGCGGTTCCGCTCGTCGAGCGGCCGCCCGGTGCTGCGCAGGACATCGTGGACCGCCGAGCGCTGCACCGACGGCTGTCGCACGGACGGCTGTTGCCCCTCGGTGTGGCCGCAGTCGGCGCCGTGCCGGTGCTGGTCCTCCGTACGGGAGGCTCCGGCCCGACGCACCATCTGCACCACGGCCGCGTTCCCGACCGAGCTCTGGAGGGCGAGCAGGGCCTCGGACGGCGGCCCCGTCCGCGCTCCGGACCTGCGGGCCGTCGCGGCTTCCGGCCGCCCAGGTGCTCGGCTGCTCGCGTGGTGGTACAAGGAAGTTCCTTCCGGCGCCGATGTACGTCTCTTCCCGGTATACCCGGGCGTACGGCGGGGGGCCAGGTACTGGCGGGCAGAGTGCCCGGCCCCTGCGGACGGAGATCACCGCACGTTCGGGCCGTGGAAGCCCCCGCGCAACCACCGGTCAGAGGCTCAGCGACGCCGCATCGCCCATCACGATCACCGGGTTCAGCTCCGGGTCCAGGGTGCGCAGGAGCCGCTCCATCCGCTCCTCCGGGATGGAGACGCAGCCCTGGGTGGGGCCTCCGTGGTCGACGTGGATCCAGATGCCGCCGCCGCGTCCGAGGCCGAGGGGGCGGGTGCGGTCCAGCGGGCTGACGCCCTCCGTGCGGTTGTAGTTGATCGCGACGACGTAGTCGAAGGAGCCTTCCAGCGGCTCCCCGAAGAACCCCACGCCGTCCACCGCGAACCGGGGATGTTCGTCGTACGGGAGCAGAGCCCCCGGGTCCGGGAGCCGGCCGCCCGCGTCGGTGAGCGAGTAGACGCCCTTGGGGGATTTCAGGTCGCCCGCCACATGGTGGTCGGTCCAGCCCTTCATCCCGTTGTGGGCGTCCCACGGACCGGCGGACGACTTCCACCCCTCCTCCGGGTCCTCGCGGCTGTACAGCATCGCGCTGGACCGGTTGGAGTCCTCACCGTCCCCGGTGACGACGAACGCCTGCCGGGCCTCGTCGGGGATCTGCGCCCGGGTCTCGGGCCCCAGCCCCGGGATCTCCGCGGGGCTGGGCGCGGGCTCCGCTTCGGCCGCTTCCCGGAGTACGGAGGCGGCGTCGGACTCCGGGCCCGCGGCACCCTGCCCCGGGGCGGCGGCCGGAGCGGTGGCGGAGGTGGCGGGGGTGGTGGAGGTGGAGAAGGCGCAGCCGGTGAGCAGCAGGGCCAGGACGAGGAGAGGTACGGCGAGCAGGGCGGGCGGGCGGCGCGGGACGGACACGGTGGCGGACTCCTCGGGTGAGGGCGGGCAGCGCGGCAGGGCGGCGCGGGGGGCGAGAGGGGTGTCTCGGTGCCAGTCTTTGCCGCACCCGGCGCGGCCGAACCCGAACCGGGGCCATCCGGCTGTACGGCGTCGCCCGGCCAACGCAGTCGCCGACGCAACGGAACAGCCCCCGATCAGGTGATCGGGGGCTGTTTCACGTGAAACATCCGCAGAGCGGGACCGTACGCGTACGGCCTACTTGTCGGCGGCGGGCTTCTCCGACGCGGCCGCGCCCTTCGCGGCGACCGGCTTGCGGAGCTGGATGTTCAGCTCGCGCAGCCGGGTCTCGTCCAGCGTGGTCGGGGCGCCCATCATCAGGTCCTGGGCGTTGCCGTTGAGCGGGAAGGCGATCGTCTCGCGGATGTTCGGCTCGTCGGCGAGCAGCATCACGATGCGGTCGACGCCCGGGGCGATGCCACCGTGCGGCGGGGCGCCGAGGCGGAACGCGCGGAGCATGCCCGCGAACTCGTGCTCGACGGTCTCGCGGTCGTAACCGGCGATCTCGAAGGCCTTGAGCATCAGCTCGGGCTCGTGGTTACGGATGGCGCCCGAGGACAGCTCGATGCCGTTGCAGACGATGTCGTACTGCCAGGCGAGGATGTCCAGCGGGTCCTTCTCCTCCAGGTCGGCCAGGCCGCCCTGGGGCATCGAGAAGGGGTTGTGCGAGAAGTCGATCTTGCCGGTCTCCTCGTCCCGCTCGTACATCGGGAAGTCGACGATCCAGCAGAACCGGAAGACGCCCTCCTCGAAGTGGCCGGCGCGCTTGGCGGCCTCGACCCGGACGGCCGACATGATCTTGGAGACCTCGTCGAACTCGCCCGCGCCGAAGAAGACCGCGTGGCCCGGGACCAGCGAGAGGCGCTCGGTGAGCGTCTTGACGTCGGTCTCGGTGAGGAACTTGGCGATCGGACCGGCCAGCGTGCCGTCCTCGCCCACGCGCACCCAGGCCAGGCCCTTGGCGCCGTGCTCGACGGCGTACTCACCGAGGCCGTCGAAGAACTTGCGGGACTGGCCCGCGGTGTCCGGGACGGGCAGCGCGCGGACGTGCTTCCCGGCGAACGCCTTGAACCCGGAGTCGGCGAAGACGTCCGAGATGTCGACGAGCTCCAGCTTGGCGCGCAGGTCCGGCTTGTCGTTGCCGTACTTCAGCATCGACTCGCGGAACGGGATGCGCGGGAACGGCGAGGTGACCTCGCGGCCGTTGCCGAACTCGGTGAAGAGCTCGGTCATCAGCTTCTCGATCGGCTGGAAGACGTCCTCCTGCTCGACGAAGGACATCTCCACGTCGAGCTGGTAGAACTCGCCCGGCGAACGGTCGGCGCGGGCGTCCTCGTCGCGGAAGCAGGGCGCGATCTGGAAGTAGCGGTCGAAGCCCGAGATCATCAGCAGCTGCTTGAACTGCTGCGGGGCCTGCGGCAGCGCGTAGAACTTGCCGGGGTTCAGCCGAGACGGGACGACGAAGTCACGGGCGCCCTCGGGGGAGGTCGCGGTGAGGATCGGGGTCGCCATCTCGTTGAAGCCGAGCGCCACCATCTTGGAGCGGATGGCGGCGATCACGGCCGAGCGCAGCATGATGTTGCGGTGCATGCGCTCGCGGCGCAGGTCGAGGAAGCGGTACTCCAGACGCCGCTCCTCGTTGACGCCGTCCTCGGTGTTGATCGTGAAGGGCAGCGGGCCCGCCTCGCCGAGCACCTCGACCTCGGTGACCTCGATCTCGATCTCACCGGTCGGCAGCTCCGGGTTGACGTTGTCGGCGCCGCGCGCGGAGACCTTGCCGTCGATCCGGACGACGGTCTCCTTGGTCAGCTTCGACAGGGCCTCGTTGCCGGGGGTGCCGGGGCGGGCGACGAGCTGCACCAGACCGTAGTGGTCGCGCAGATCGATGAAGAGGATGCCACCCAGGTCTCGGCGATTGTGCAGCCAGCCGCTCAGCCGGACGTCGGTGCCGACGTCAGAGGCGCGGAGCTCGCCGCAGGTGTGGGACCTGTACCGATGCATCGTCGTTCATCCAGTCTTCGCGGTTGGGGTGGAATGAGCCACCCCAGGCTACCGCTCGGTGCCGGGCCTCTTCATTTCCCTTTGTCCCCCGCTCCCGGCCCGGGTCCGCGCTCGGCGTCTCCTCGGTGGCGTATGGAGAGCACATCTTCCTAAAGTGGGGCAATGCGCACCGAGGAAGTCCTGGCCGCGATCGCGACCGGCCTGTGGCGCTGGGACAACGCAGCCGGCACGGTCACGCTCGACGCGGAGGCGGCCCGGCTGCTCGGCCTGCCCGCCGAGCCCGGCAGCTACCGGGAGGCGGCGGTGCGCTCCCGCTTCCATCCGGTCGACTGGAACGAGATCTACGGGGTCGTGAACCTGGCCGTCGCCGAGGGCACCCTGGCCGAGGCGCGGCTGCGGATCGTCGACGAGCGGGGCCGGGTGCTGCGTACCGTACGCAGCCGCTCCAAGCCGGTCGTCCCGGAGGACCCGGGCTCCGTGAACTACGTCCTCATCGGCACGCTCCAGGAGGTCGCCGAACCGCAGCTGGGCTCGTCCGGCCCCCACACACCGATCACCGGGGACTGGCGCCGGTCCCGGGAGGCGTTCCTGCTGGACGCCGGGCGGGCGCTGGCGGAGGCCCGGTCCACGGAGGAGGTGCTGCGGGTCGCCTCCTCCCTCTCCATGCCCGGCTTCTCCCCGGACGGGCTCGCGGTCTTCGGCTCGGCCGGGGAGCGGCTGACGATCATCGGCCACCACGGGCAGAGCTCGGAGGACGAGGACCCCTTCACCGACATGCCCCTGGACACCGACTACCCGGCCGCCGAGGTGGTCCGCACCGGCCGCGCGATCTACCTCCCCTCCCCCGAGGAGTACCGCCGCCGCTACCCCGCCACCTGGCCCCTCGCCCGCCGCTTCGGCCGGCAGTCCTGGGCGTACCTGCCGCTCATCGCCTCCGGCCGCACGATGGGCGCCTGGATGGCCGGGTTCCAGCACCGGGTGGGGTTCTCGCCCGACGAGCGCGCGGTGCTCACGACGGTCGCCCGGATGCTCGCCCAGGCACTGGCCCGGGCCGGGGTCGCGGAGACCGAACGGGAGCTGTCGCTCGGGCTCCAGCGCTCGATGATGCCGACGCTGGGGCCGGACATCCCCGGTATGACGGTGGCGGCGCGGTACGTGCCGACCGGCGGCGGGCTCCAGGTCGGCGGCGACTGGTACGACATGATCCCGCTGCCCAACGGCCGGATCGCCCTGATCATCGGGGACGTCCAGGGCCATGACGTACGGGCGGCCGGGCTGATGGGCCAGCTCCGCATCGCCCTGCGCGCGTACGCCTCCGAGGGGCACCGCCCGGACGCCGTGCTCTCCCGGGCCTCGCGCTTCCTCTCCGGGCTGACCGACGCGTACGAGGGCGTGGCGGGCGACGACGAGCCGTCCGCGCCGCGCTTCGCGACCTGCCTGTACGCGGAGGTGGACCCGGAGACCGGGACCCTGGACATCGCCCGTGCGGGCCATCCCGACCCGGTGGTGGTGAGCGCGGACGGCACGGCGGTGATCCGGCAGACGGCGGGCGGGCTGCCGCTCGGCATCGAGACGGACTCCGACTACCCCACCACCCGGGTGGTCCTGGAGCCCGGCGAGACGATCATGCTCTGCACGGACGGCCTCATCGAGACCGGCGGCCACGACATGGCCACCGGCTGGACCCGGCTGCGCCCGGTCCTGGAGGAGCCCACCGAGGACCTGGAGCAGATGGCCGACGCCCTGGTCCAGGCCGTGCACGGGCCGACCTCGCACTACACGACGGGGCCGCTCGCGGACCGCCGCGAGGACGACATCGCGGTGGTGGTGCTGCGGCGCGAGAGCGTACGGGAGCCGGAGACGCCGGCCCGCCGCAGCGTCCTGACCATCGCGCAGGCCGAGCCGGAGCGGATCTCGGTGGCCCGCCAGCTCGTACGGGAGCTGCTGCACGACTGGAAGGACCTGGAGCAGGTCGACTCGGCGGTCCTGATGGTCTCGGAGATGGCCACCAACGTGCTGGTCCACACGGACGGCGACGCGCTGATGGCGGCGGAGGTCTCCGGGGACCGGGGGGAGCGGCGGCTGCGCGTGGAGGTGGCCGACGCGAGCGACGAACTGCCGCACAAGCGGCGGCCGGGGGAGATGGCGTCCAGCGGGCGGGGGCTGGTGCTGATGGAGATGCTGGCGGACGCGTGGGGGGTGGACCCGCGGGGTGAGGGCAAGTCGATCTGGTTCGAGCTGAACGAGGGGGCGGGGTCGGGGGAGTCGGCGGAGCCGGGAGCGCTCTGAGGGGCGCCCGGGCGGGCCTCGGGTCCGGGGCGACCGTATTCGGGTCGACCGAGTCGATCGAACGATGTACCCCGGTTCGTTCTGCGGGGTGAGGACACCCGCACGCTCCGTTCCTAGGCTGATCAGGACCCGTCAACGGTGCGCGGCACACGGGCGCACGGTCCCGAAGGAGAGTGGCCCCTCATGAAGCAGGCGTCGAAGAATCTGCTGGAAGGTGTCGTCACCTTCGCCGTGGGCCTGGTCCTGTGGCTGTTCACGGAGGGGGTGGAGATCTCTGTCTTCACGCTGACGAAGGTCGGCGTGGCCCTGATGTGCGTGGGCGGGGTGCTTCTCGCGCTGGGCCTGTTCCAGTCGGCGCGCGGGGCGAACGCCGTGAGGCACGGCTGAGGGTGCCCCTCAGCCGCTGAGGGGCACCCTCCAGCCTCGCGCGAGCGGGAGACCCTGTCTCGGGGAAGCCCCGCGCGCCAAGGCCCCGCTCGGGAAGGCCTGCCTCCGGCAAGGCCTGGCCGACGCCTACGCCGACACCGCCGTCGGCGGCCGAGCACCGCCCCCGGCGAGCCCTACCGCCCGCCCTCGCCCATGCCGTGGACCGCCGGGACCCTGCCCAGGCGGCCCGCCTGGAAGTCCTCGAAGGCCTGCTTGAGCTCGGCCTGACTGTTCATCACGAACGGTCCGTAGTGGGCCATCGGCTCCCGGATCGGGCGCCCGCCGAGCAGGACGATCTCCAGGTCCGGGGTGTTCCCGTCCTGCTTCTCGTCCGCGCGGACGGTGAGCGAACCGCCGCTGCCGAACACCGCGGTCTGCCCGAGGCGGATCGGGCGGCGCTCCTCGCCGACCGTGCCGCGCCCGGCCATGACGTACGCGAGACCGTTGAAGTCCTCGCGCCACGGCAGGGTCACCTCGGCGCCGGGCCGGACGGTGGCGTGGATCATCGTGATCGGGGTATGGGTGATGCCCGGCCCCTGGTGCCCGTCGAGCTCACCGGCGATGACCCGGAGCAGCGCGCCGCCGTCCGGGGAGGCGAGGAGCTGGACCTCGCCGCCGCGGATGTCCTGGTAGCGCGGGTTCATCATCTTGTCGGCCTTGGGCAGGTTCACCCAGAGCTGGAGCCCGTGGAAGAGCCCGCCGGACAGGACGAGCGACTCCGGCGGCGCCTCGATGTGCAGCAGCCCCGATCCGGCGGTCATCCACTGGGTGTCGCCGTTCTCGATGGTGCCGCCGCCACCGTTGGAGTCCTGGTGGACGAAGGTGCCGTCGATCAGGTACGTGACGGTCTCGAAGCCGCGGTGCGGGTGCCAGGGCGTGCCCTTCGGCTCGCCTGCGGCGTACTCCACCTCACCCATCTGGTCCATCATGATGAACGGGTCGAGGTGCTGGTAGTTGATCCCCGCGAACGCGCGGCGGACCGGGAAGCCCTCGCCCTCGAATCCGCTCGGCGCCGTGGTGACGGCGAGCACGGGCCGGGCCACGGCGTCACCCGAAGCGGCCACCTTGGGCAGGGTCAGCGGGTTGTCGACGGTCACTGCGGGCATGGGAGCCACCTCCGGGCGAGTCTTCTGGAACGAATTTAGTTGAATGATGAACATCCCGCAAGGCGTGCGGCATTCCCGGCGCTCCCCGGGTGCGCTCCCCGTATGCGCCCCGGCAGCCGAAAGGGCCCGCGCCACTCCCGGCGCGGGCCCTCGCCCGAAAGATGAACCAGCAGGTCAGAGACGCGCCGGACCTCGACACCTACCCGTACATACGGCGCATCGCGAAGTCGACCATCTGCTCGACCGCCTTGGCGTCGAAGACCATCCGGTGGTCGCCCTCCATGTCGAGGACGAAGCCGTACCCCGTGGGGAGCAGGTCGATCACCTCGGCGCCGGTGATCACGAAGTACTTGGACTCCTTGCCCGCGTAGAGCCGCAGCTCCTTCAGGGTGGTGAACATCGGGATCACGGGCTGCTGCGTGTTGTGCAGCGCCAGGAAGCCGGGGTTGTCGCCGCGCGGGCAGTAGACCTTCGACGTGGCGAAGATCTGCTGGAAGTCCTCGGCGGAGAGGGAGCCGGTGGTGAAGGCCCGTACCGCGTCGGCCAGGGAGGGCGGGGAGGGCTCGGGATACAGCGGCTGCTCGCCGTAGCCGCCACCCATCTGCCCCATCTGGCCCATCTGACCCATCTGCTGCTGAGCACCAGGGTTCTGGTCGTAGCCGTACATGCTGCAAAGAGTAATCGGACACATCTACGGCTTGAGGGGTTGCGCCTTATTACTGACGGGTAGCATCATCGTAGAGGTCAGCTGATACACCCACGTCTGGCCTGTTCCGAACGCCTGCCTGTCGCCCGACCCGCATCACTCCCCGGGGCGCTGCGCGCCACTGCTATTGATTACGGAGCCTTCCCATGGGGCACTACAAGTCGAATCTCCGCGACATCGAGTTCAACCTCTTCGAGGTGCTCGGGCGCGACAAGCTGTACGGCACCGGCCCGTTCGCGGAGATGGACGTCGACACCGCGAAGAGCATCCTGGAGGAGATCGCCCGCCTCGCGGAGAACGAGCTCGCCGACTCCTTCGCCGACGCCGACCGCAACCCGCCGGTCTTCGACCCGGAGACCAACACCGCGCCGGTCCCGGAGAGCTTCAAGAAGTCGTACCAGTCCTTCATGGACTCCGAGTACTGGCGTCTGGGCCTGCCCGAGGAGATCGGCGGCACCACCTCCCCCCGCTCCCTGATCTGGGGCTACGCGGAGCTGCTGCTCGGCTCGAACCCGGCCGTGTGGATGTACTCCTCCGGTCCCGCCTTCGCGGGCATCCTCTTCGAGGAGGGCACGGAGGAGCAGAAGAAGGTCGCGGAGATCGCCGTCGAGAAGCAGTGGGGCTCGACGATGGTGCTGACCGAGCCGGACGCCGGCTCGGACGTCGGCGCCGGCCGGACGAAGGCCGTGCAGCAGGAGGACGGCTCCTGGCACATCGAGGGTGTGAAGCGCTTCATCACCTCGGGCGAGCACGACATGTCCGAGAACATCCTCCACTACGTGCTGGCCCGCCCCGAGGGCGCCGGCCCCGGCACCAAGGGCCTCTCCCTCTTCTTGGTCCCCAAGTACCACTTCGACTGGACCACCGGCGAGCTGGGCGAGCGCAACGGCGCGTACGCGACGAACGTCGAGCACAAGATGGGCCTCAAGGCCTCCAACACCTGCGAGATGACCTTCGGCGACCGCCACCCCGCCAAGGGCTGGCTGATCGGCGACAAGCACGACGGCATCCGGCAGATGTTCCGCATCATCGAGTTCGCCCGCATGATGGTCGGCACGAAGGCCATCGCCACGCTCTCCACGGGCTACCTGAACGCGCTGGAGTACGCGAAGGAGCGCGTCCAGGGCACCGACCTGTCGCAGTTCATGGACAAGACCGCGCCCAAGGTCACCATCACGCACCACCCCGACGTGCGCCGCTCGCTCATGACGCAGAAGGCGTACGCCGAGGGCATGCGCTCCCTCGTGCTGTACACGGCCTCCGTCCAGGACGCGATCCAGGAGAAGGAGGCCGCGGGCGAGGACGCCAAGGCGCTGAACGGCCTCAACGACCTGCTGCTCCCGATCGTGAAGGGCTACGGCTCCGAGAAGTCCTACGAGCAGCTTGCGCAGTCGCTCCAGACCTTCGGCGGCTCCGGCTACCTCCAGGAGTACCCGGTCGAGCAGTACATCCGGGACGCCAAGATCGACACCCTCTACGAGGGCACCACGGCCATCCAGGGCCAGGACTTCTTCTTCCGGAAGATCGTCCGCGACCAGGGCGTCTCGCTCAACACGCTCTCCGAGGAGATCAAGAAGTTCCTCGCGGGCGCCCAGGGCAACGAGGAGCTGGCCCCCGCGCTGGACTCGCTCGCCAAGGCGGCCGTGGACCTGGAGGCGATCGTCGGCACGATGATCACCGACCTCACCGCGACCGGCGAGGACGTCAAGAACATCTACAAGGTCGGCCTCAACACGACCCGCCTCCTGATGGCCTCCGGCGACGTCGTCGTCGGCTACCTCCTCCTCAAGGGCGCGGCCGTGGCAGCCGAGAAGCTGCCGACCGCCTCCGCCAAGGACGTGGCCTTCTACCAGGGCAAGATCGCCGCCGCGAAGTTCTTCGCCGCGAACATCCTCCCGGGCGTCTCGACCGAGCGCGCGCTCGCCGAGACGGTCGACAACTCCCTGATGGAGCTGGACGAGGCGTCCTTCTAAGGAACCGCTTCCAAGGAATCGCTCGCCCGTTTCGTCAACCAGTGCCGCCACCCGGAATTCGTTCGGGTGGCGGCGCTGTCGTATCAGCTGGGTACGCTGAGTGCACGGACCAGAATCCCTTCCATGGGAGGAACCATGACCGCCGAGGCACAGTCCGAAGCGTCGCAGCTGCGGCGCGCCAACCCCGGGTGGCCGGTCCCGCCACCGGACGGCTACACCGTGGACGATTTCTTCACGCTTGACGACCTCCCGCCGCACACAGAGCTGATCGACGGGAGCCTGGTTTTCGTGAGTCCGCAGCGCAAGTTCCACACGCTGGCCATGTATCTGCTGGAGCAGGGGCTGCGGCAGCACGTCCCGAACGAGCTGCGCGTGCGTCGCGAAATGGCCGTCGTGCTCAGCAAGCGCAATGCCCCGGAGCCCGACCTTCTCGTGGTGACCGCCGCTGCCGACGGCGACCAGCGCACCACCCGCTACCAGGCCGCCGACGTCCTGCTCGCCGTGGAAGTCGTCTCCCCCGACTCCGAGGACCGCGACCGGGACACGAAGCCGCACAAGTACGCGGCGGCGGGCATCAAGCACTTCTGGCTCGTCGAGATGACCGGTGAGAACGACCGCCCCATGGTCATCACCTATGAGCTCGATCCGGTCAACAAGACGTACGTCTCCACCGGCGTCCACCACGACCGCCTCAAGCTCTCCGCCCCGTACGACATCGACATCGACCTGACCGCGATCGACGAGCTGTAGCGCCTCCCGTCCAGTGCCCCGCCGCGGCCGCCCGTGCGGTCGCGCCGGTCCGCCGGTCACCGGATTCCGGACTCAGGTCCCTCGATACAGTGAAGACCATGAGTTCTCGCCACCGGTTCGACCGTGCGCACACCGATGATCTGATGTCCTTCCTGGCGGCGAGCCCGTCCCCGTACCACGCTGTGGCCAACGCGGCCGCCCGGCTGGAGGAGGCCGGATTCCGACAGGTCGAGGAGACCGCCGCCTGGGACGCGACCACCGGCGGGAAGTACGTGCTCCGGGGCGGGGCCATCATCGCCTGGTACGTGCCGGAGGGCGCGTCCGCGCACACCCCGTTCCGGATCGTCGGCGCGCACACCGACTCCCCGAACCTGCGGGTGAAGCCGCTGCCCGACACCGGGTCCCACGGCTGGCGGCAGATCGCGGTGGAGGTCTACGGAGGCACGCTGCTGAACACCTGGCTGGACCGGGACCTGGGCCTGGCCGGCCGGATCTCGCTGCGGGACGGTACCGACCGGCTGGTCAACATCGACCGGGCGCTGCTGCGGGTGCCCCAGCTGGCCGTCCACCTGGACCGGTCCGCCAACACCGACGGCCTCAAGCTCGACCGGCAACGCCACATGCAGCCGATCTGGGGGCTCGGCGAGGTGGCCGAGGGCGACCTGATCCGCTTCGTCGCCGAGGAGACGGGCGTCGACGCGGAGGACGTCACCGGCTGGGACCTCATGCCGCACGCCATCGAGCCGCCGTCCTACCTGGGCCGGGACCGCGAGCTGCTCGCCGGGCCGCGCATGGACAACCTCCTCTCCGTGCACGCCGCGACCGCCGCCCTGGCCGCCGTCGCCGGACAGCCGGACGAGGAGCTTCCGTACATCCCCGTACTGGCCGCCTTCGACCACGAGGAGAACGGCTCCCAGTCCGACACCGGGGCCGACGGGCCGCTCCTGGGCACGGTGCTGGAACGCTCGGTCTTCGCCCGGGGCGGTACGTACGAGGACCGCGCACGCGCCTTCGCCGGAACGGTCTGCCTCTCCTCCGACACCGGCCACGCCGTGCACCCCAACTACGCCGAGCGGCACGACCCGACGCACCACCCGGTCGCCAACGGCGGGCCGATCCTCAAGGTCAACGTCAACATGCGGTACGCCACCGACGGCAGCGGCCGCGCGGTGTTCGCCGCCGCCTGCGAGAAGGCGGGCGTGCCGTGGCAGACCTTCGTCTCCAACAACTCGATGCCCTGCGGCACGACGATCGGCCCGATCACCGCCGCCCGGCACGGCATCCAGACCGTGGACATCGGGGTCGCCATCCTCTCCATGCACAGTGCCCGTGAACTGTGCGGCGCCGACGACCCGTACCTGCTGGCCAACGCGCTCACGGCGTTCCTGACGGACTGACCCGGCGCCCCCGCACGCCCTCTCAACGTCCGCCCCGCACATGGTTGTTGCCGGGCCGGGTACGCGACCCGTACACCGGTCCGGATTCACCGGGCCGACGAGGAGGCGGAATTCATGGGACTCGGAGGATGCATTCTCCTGATCGCCGGTGGCGCGATTCTGGCGTTCGCGACCGACTGGAAGGTGGACACCGTCAACCTTGACCTGGTCGGCTGGATCATGATGCTCGTCGGCCTCATCGGGGTCTTCGTCTACATGAGCATCGCGCGCCGTCGGCGCATGATCATGCCGCCCACCACCACGGTCGTCCAGGACGACGAGCGGCGCTACGGGTGACCCGGGGCCGGTAACGGGCGACAGTGACGACGCCCCGGCCCGCCCTGCGGCCGAAATCCGGCACCGACCAGGCATGACCCGGCGCAGGACGCCCGGCGGCCCCGATATTCTGGGACGGATCCCGCGCCCCCGCCGCGGGCGCGTCCCGCCCGGAAGGGGAGCCGTTCGTGGAGTTCCGGCTGCTCGGCACGGTCTCCGTCGAAACGCTCGCCGGGCCGCTGCCGCTCGGGCCCGCCAAACGGCGCAGCCTGCTGGCCGCGCTCCTGCTCTCCGCCAACACCCCGGTCTCCGTGGGCAGGCTGACGGACTTCCTGTGGGACGACGAGCCCCCGCTGCACGCCCGTAGCGTCATCCAGGGGCATGTCTCCCGGCTCCGCGCGCTGCTGGTGGACGCGGAAGCGGAGGCGTACGGGGTGGAGCTGGCCACCCTCGGCGACGCGTACGTCCTGCGGACGCCGGAAACCCTGCTGGACTCCCAGCGGTTCGAGGAACTGCTGATGCTGGCGCGGGAGCAGCGCTCCCCCGCCGACACCGTCCTGATGCTCAAGGAGGCCCTCTCCCTGTGGCAGGGCCCGGCGCTCAGCGGAGCTCTCGCCGGGCCGCCGCTGAGGGCGGCCGCGCACTCGCTGGAGGAGTCGCGGCTGGCGACGGTCGAGCTTCTCGCCCGCACATACGGGGCGTTGGGCGAGCACCACCGTGCGGCGGCCCTCCTGGCGGCGGAGACGGCGGCGCACCCGCTGCGGGAGTCCCTGGCGGCGGAGCTGATGCTGGCGCTGTACCGGGCGGGCCGTCAGTCGGAGGCGCTGGACCGCTTCCACCGTACGCGGCGGCTGCTCGCGGACGAGCTGGGCGTCGACCCGGGCCACGAACTCGCCGACGCGTACGCGCTGATCCTGCGCGGGGAGCCGGGGGGTGGCAGTCGGCCGCCGGACGTGAAGACGAGGCCGGGGACGGCCGCCGCCACCGTCCCGGGGCACGTGGGCTCGCCCGTCCCGGGGCATTCGGGCGACCCCGTCCCCGTCCCCGAGCACGTGGGCGTCCCTGTTCCGGAGACCAGCACCGTGCCTGTGCACGGTGGGACCGGCGGGAACGGCATGCCCGTGCGCGATGCGGCCGCCGTGGACACCCCACCCGCACACGTGATCGCCGCCGTGGGCGCCAACCGCGTGCGCGGTACGGCCCCTGTGGACACCACCGGCATACGCGATACAGCCCCCGCAGGCACCACCGGCATACGCGATACAGCCCGCGTGGGCGCTACAGCTCCTGCGGACACCACGCACGTGAGCGATGCGAGTCCCCTGGACTCCATGCGCGTGCGCGATGCGGCCGCCGTGGACTCCACCCGCGTACGCGATACACCCCCCGTGGACACCACCCGCATCCGCGATACAGCCCCCGCAGGCACCCCGCCCCTACGCGCTGTCACCCCTACGGACACCGCCGCCCCCGCCGACCTCCTCCCCCGCGCTCCCCGTGGCTTTCACGGGCGCGGGGCCGAGCTGGCCGCGCTCACGCGGGCGGCGGCGGGGGAGGCGCCCGTCTGTCTGGTCACCGGACCGGCCGGGGTGGGCAAGACCGCGCTCGCCCTCCAGTGGGCCCACCGCAGCCCCGCGCTCTTCCCGGACGGGCGGCTCTTCGCCGATCTGCGCGGGTTCAGCGAGGCCGGGGAGCCCGCACTCATCGACGTACTGCGGGAGTTCCTGCTCGCACTCGGCGTCGCACCGCGCCGCGTCCCGGAGTCCGCCCCCGCGGCGGCCGCGCTCTTCCGGTCGCTGACCGACCGGCGCAGGCTGCTGGTGATCCTCGACAACGCCCGCGACTCCGCCACCGTCCGGCCGCTCCTCCCGGGCGGCAGCGACTGCGTCACGCTGGTCACCAGCCGCCACCGGCTGGAGGGGCTCATCGCCTCGGACGCCGCCCGGCCCGTCCCGCTCGGCACGCTGGAACCCGACGACGGAACGGCCCTGCTCGCCGGGGTGCTCGGCGAGGAACGGGTCCGCGCCGAACCGGTGGCGGCCCGGCGGCTCGCCGAACTCTGCGGCGGGCTGCCGCTCGCCCTGCGGGTCACCGCCGCCCGGCTGGCCGGGCGGCCGCACTGGACACTCGCCGCGCTGGCCGGCGAACTGGCCGACGAGCGCGGCAGGCTGGCCTGTCTGGACGTGGACGACACCGGGGTCGCCGCCGCACTCCGGCTGACCGTCCAGCACCTGCCGTCCGGGGCGGTCCACCAGTTCGCCCGGCTCGGCCACCATCCGGGCGGCCACTTCGACCCGTACACGGCCGCCGCGCTGGCGGGGACGGACCCGGTCACGGCCGGTGCCGCGCTGGAACGGCTCGGCGCGGCCCACCTCGTCACCGAGACCGCCCCCGGACGCTGGGTGCTGCACGACCTGGTACGCCTGTACGCGCGGGGGATCGACCCGGCCGCCGGGCCCGGGGCACTGGTCGGCGTGCTCGACCACTACATCGCCACCGCCCTGGCCGCCGCCGACACGGCCGAGCCCGGCGGTGAGCCCTGCTTCGTCCTGCCGGACGACCACCGCAGGCCTGCCGCCGTAAGGGACTTCGCCGACCGTGCGGCGGCGATGCGCTGGCTGGCCGCCGAGCGCGAGGATCTGACGCTGGCCGCGGTGGCCGCCCGGGAGGCGGGGCTCGACGACCGGGCCTGGCGGATCATCCTGCTCCAGTGGCCGCAGGTGGTGTGGCGGGTGCGGGACAACTGGGCACCGCTGCTGGAGCTGGCGCTCGACTCGGCCCGCGCCGGGAAGGACACGTACGCCGAATCGCGGGTCCTCACCCTGCTGGGCTGGGTGCTGACGGAAGAGGGCCGGACCGCCGAGGCCGCCGCCCTGCTGGAGCGTTCGCCCCACCTCGCCCGGCAGGCCGGTGACCCGCTGGGCGAGGCGACCGCGCTGATCAACCTGGCGGTGGTCCAGGCCGAGCTGGGTGAACTGGACCCGGCACAGGACGGGTGCGTACGGGCCGTCGAACTGGCCCGTACGGAGGAGGACCGGCACACCGAGATGCTCGCCCTCCAGCACCTCGCCCGGATGCAGCTCACCGCAGGGCACCCCGAGGACGCCCTCGTATCCGCCCGAACGGCGCTCGACCTGGGCCCCGAGCACGAGGAGGCGGCCCGCCGGACGCTGTTGCTGGCCGTCAGCGGCGAGGCCCGCCTCGCGCTCGGCGAGGAGGACGAGGGCATCCGGCTGCTGGACCGGGCCGCGGCGGAGGCGGAACGCGCCGGGTACGACGAGGGGGCCGTACGAGCGCTGGCAGCGCTGCTGCGCGTGACGGCGCGGGCGGACTACCGGCGACGCCACGAAGAGGCGCTCCGGCGGCTCTCCGACACGGGCTGACCGGCCGACGCACGGGCTCAGACGACACGTCCTCCCGGCTTTACGGCGCCCGCCGACCGGCCCGCGCCCGCGCTGAGGCAGGACGTCAGCCGGACGTCAGCGGCACAGCAGCGATACGTGAGCGGCGGCGGGCAGAGTCATCCCTGTCAGCAACTCCGGGCGGCCGTCTTGACCGGGCGTCCGCCTCTCACCACCACTCCGGGGGAGCCTCCGTGCGTACGTTCCGCAACCGCAGCACCGTCCTGGCCGCCACGACCACGGCCGTCCTGGCCCTCGCCCTCACCGCCTGCGGTGACAGCGAGACCGGCACCAAGTCCGCCGGTCCGGCCGCGAGCACCGGCGCGACGGTCGCCGCGCAGGCCCCCGAGTCCGAGAAGACCACGGACGGCGCGCAGGAGACCGGGACCACGGGGTCCGCCGGCACCGAGCAGGAGACCGGGACCACGGGGTCCGCCGGCACCAAGCAGGCCGCCGCATCGACCGAGAGCTCCGCCAGGACAGGCGCCTCCGGGTCCACCGGCAGCACCTCCAAGGCCGCCGCCCTCTGCACCACCAAGGACGTCGCCATCACTGCCGAGCGGCAGGACGGCCCGCCCTACACCCACATCGTCCTGACCGCGAAGAACACCTCGTCGAAGTCCTGCCGGATGGGCGGCTTCCCGCAGATCCAGTTCCTCGAGAGCCACCGGGAGAACGTGCCCCCCGTCGCCAAAAGCAAGCCGGCGGCGCCCGTCGTCCTCGCCCCCGGCGCCCCCGCCTACGCGCTGGTGCGGCTGTCGAACGGCGGGGTGAACGAGGAGAACGAGCCGGTGTCGGCCTTCTCCGTGATGCTGGAGGGTTCCAACGGTCTGGCGACCGTGAAGGCCCCGGGCAAGGGCGGCATCGCCGTCAACCCGGCGAAGTGGGCGACCGGCTACTGGACGTACGAGCTCCGCAACGGCGCCGACGACTTCTAGACAGCGCGTAGTACGGAGGCCGCGGAGCCCCGGGGCCTCCGTACGTCGACCGCCCGCCGCCCGCCGTCAGGACGGGCTGTCCATCCCTGCCAGCACCAGCGGCAGCCGGGGCGTTCCCTCCGCCGTCACGCGGACGGGGACGCCCCAGTCCTGTTGGTGGACATGGCAGGCCGGGTACTCGTTGGCCGGGTCGTCGTCGCAGGACGCCGCCATCGCGGAGACGTGCAGCACGCCCTCGGTGACCCCGTCCGCGAGGACCAGGTCCCGCCCGAGGTCCGTGCCCGGGCCTGACCCCTCGGCCAGCAGCTCGGGCGGGGTGGCGGAGACCAGCAGCCGGGTGGAGGGCCCGTACCGGGTGTCCAGCTTCTGGCCCGCGGGCGCCTGGAAGACCACGTCCAGGCGGAGGGTGCCCGGGGCGATCTCGGTGGCGGCGCGCTGGGTGCGGTGCGCCTGCTCCGGGACGCGTACGGCCTCCTCGGGCAGGCGGAGGCGGGTCAGCCGGTGGCGGGCGGACTCGACGACGACCAGGTCGCCGTCGACCAGCACCGCGTCGCTGGGCTCGCGGATGTCGGTGGCCAGCGTGGTGACCTCGTCGGAGGCGGGGTCGTACCGGCGCAGCGCGTGGTTGTACGTGTCCGAGACCGCGACCGACCCGTCGGGCAGCGCGGTGACGCCGATCGGGTGCTGGAGGAGCGCCTGGGCGGCCGCCCCGTCGCGGTGGCCGAAGTCGAAGAGGCCGGTGCCGACGGCGGTGCGCACGTGTCCGTCCCGGTCGACCCAGCGCAGGGCGGAGGTCTCGGAGTCGGCGACCCAGAGCCGCTCGCCGTCGGCGGAGACCGCGAGCCCGGACGGCTGGGCGAACCAGGCCTCGGCGGCGGGCCCGTCGACCAGGCCCTCGTTGGTGGTCCCGGCAGCGACCCGTACGGTCCCGCTCTCGGGGTCGTACGTCCACAGCTGGTGCACGCCCGCCATGGCGATCCACAGCCGGTCACCGAACCAGGCCAGGTCCCACGGCGAGGAGAGGTCCACCTCGCGCGCCGGGCCGCTGACCGGGTTCCCCTGCCACCACTGGCGGCCGGTCCCGGCGAGGGTGGTGACCGCCCCGGTCGTGAGGTCCAGGGCGCGGATCGCGTGGTTGACGGTGTCCGCGACGGCGATGCGGCCGTCGGGGAGCACGGCGAGCCCCTGCGGTTCGCTGAACCGGGCCTCGTCCGCACCGCCGTCCTCGAACCCCCGCTCGCCCGTGCCGAAGCGGCGCCGTACGGTCTCGCCGTCCGCGTCCAGCTCCACGAGGCGGTGGCGGGTGGTGTCGGAGACCAGGAAGCCCCCGTCCGGCAGGAGCAGCGCCTTGCCCGGGAAGCGCAGATGCGTGGCGACGGGCTCGGGCGCCACGTACGGGCCGTCGCCCCGGCGGAGCGTGCCCTTGGCCCCGTGCTCGGCCTCCAGCTCCTCGACCAGCTTCTCGATGGCGTGGGCGTGACCCTCGCCCGCGTGCTGGGCGACGACATAGCCCTCCGGGTCGATGACGACGAGCGTGGGCCAGGCCCGTACGGCGTACTGCTTCCAGGTGGCCAGCTCGGGGTCGTCCAGCACGGGGTGGTGGACCTCGTACCGCTCGACGGCGTCGATGACGGCCTGGTGGTCGGCCTCGTGGACGAACTTCGGCGAGTGGACCCCGATGATCACCACGGTGTCGCGGTGCTTCTCCTCCAGCTCCCGCAGCTCATCCAGGACATGCAGGCAGTTCACACAGCAGAACGTCCAGAAATCGAGGATGACGATGCGTCCTCGCAGTTCGGAGAGGGTGTACTGCCGGTCGCCTGTGTTGAGCCAGCCGCCCTTGCCGATGAGTTCGGGGGCGCGGACGCGTGCACGTGTTGCCATGCCACAAGTCAACACCGCCGCCGCCTGCACGCATTCCGCAGGGGCCCGGGGGAACCTGTGTCGCATGAGACTTCAAGTGCGTGAACGGCTCTTCGCCATCGGTGACGACTACTGGATCGAGGACACCGAGGGCCGCAAGGTCTTCCTGGTCGACGGCAAGGCCATGCGGCTGCGCGACACCTTCGAGCTGAAGGACGCCGACGGCCGGGTCCTCGTCGAGCTGCGGCAGAAGCTGGTCAGCCTGCGCGACACGATGCTCATCGAGCGCGGCGGCGAGGAGCTGGCCAAGGTCAAGCGCAAGCGGCTCTCGCTGCTCCGCAACCACTACCGGGTGACCCTGGTGGACGGTACGGAGCTTGACGTCAGCGGCAAGATCCTGGACCGCGAGTTCGCCATCGAGTACGACGGTGAACTGCTGGCCCAGATCTCGCGGCGCTGGCTGACGATCCGGGACACGTACGGCATCGACGTGGTCCGGGAGGACGCGGACATCGCGCTGCTCATCGCCGTATCGATGTGCGTGATCGTGCTGGCGGACAAGGAGAGCGGGGGCTGAGTACGCTCCCGTGCGCGGGAGCTCGTTGTTTCACGTGAAACAACGCGGGGCTCAGGAGCGGGTCGTTGCCCAGCGCGCTGCCGCTCGCCGGTCCGCCTGTACGAAGGCGGCTGCCGTGAGGACGACGGTGGCCGCGAAGGTCACCGCGAGGGTGGGGTTGAGCCAGAACGGGACGACCTCACTGGTGAACTCCCTGCCGTCGGTGGTGCGGCACAGGACGCGCGGCGGCATGAACTGCACCTGGTGGGCGTCCACCTGGACGCTCTCCGGCCGGTCGAGCGCGTAGCGGCACTGGCTCATGGGTGTGGAGTCCGCTCCCGATCCGACCTGGCTGACCGCGAGACCGACGAGCAGGAGGCCGAAGAGGTAAAGGACGACCGTGACAGCGGCGGCGAAAATCGCCGTGCCACGGAGCAACGTCGATTCGGTACTGCCCGGTTCAGCCATGGCGCTCACTGTAAACAGGCGCGCCCCAGCCCCGTGCGGGGCAGCCCTCAGCTCGGCGGCGCGAGTCCCAGGCGGCGGTCCTTCAGGGCCGGGAACTGCTCCCTCGTCGCACCCACCTTCGCCGGGTCGAACTCCACGGTCAGGATCTCCTCGTCCGCCCCGGCCTCGGCAAGCACCTCGCCCCAGGGGTCGATGACGATGCTGTACCCGGCCTGCGGGACGTCGGCGTGGGTGCCCGCCGTGCCGAGGGCGAGGACGTACGCCTGGTTCTCGACGGCTCGGGCCCGGGCAAGGAGCGTCCAGTGCGCGCGGCGGCGCTCCGGCCAGCCCGCCGCCACGACAAGCGTCTCGGCACCCGCGTCGACGAGCCCGCGGAACTGCTCGGGGAAGCGCAGGTCGTAGCAGGTGGCCAGGCCCAGCGTGGTCTGCGGCAGGGCGACGGTCACCAGCTCCTCGCCCGCGCCCATCATCACCGCCTCGCCCTTGTCGAAGCCGAAGCGGTGGATCTTGCGGTAGACCGCCGAACGCTCACCGTCCGGCGTGAAGACCAGCGAGGTGTTGTAGAGGGTGCCGTCCGGCGCGCGCTCCACGAAGGAGCCCGCGTGCAGCCAGACCCCCGCCTCGGCCGCCGCCTTCGCCATGGCCGTGTGGGTGGGCCCCTGAAGCGGCTCGGCCTCCTGCTCGAAGACGGTGTAGGCGAACGCCCCGACCGGCCAGAGCTCGGGCAGGACCACCAGGTCGGAGCCGCGCTGAGCGACCACCAGGGAGGCCGCGCGTTCGCGGCGGGCCTCGACGGATTCGTCCGGGTCTACTGCGATCTGGATGAGGGAGGCGCGCACACTACCACCGTCCTGGCATTCGAGCCGTCAACACGGGCCTACGATCGTCACACGAAAGCACTGCCGGGGTGCCTGCTCGCAGCGTAACTTGGACCGACCGGAACATGGGGGGCGGGAGAAGGAGCGGGGCTGGACGCGTGCAGCTGCAAGGCGGAGGATTGAGGCATGGCGGAGCCATGGTGATTGACGACAACGCCGCAGATGCGCGTGACCAGCCCCGCGACGCCGCCCCCCATGTTCCGGTCGGTCCCAAGCGACTGAACCTCCACGTAGCCCGCAGCCCGCAGCCCACGACAGCGTCGTCCGTGCCGGCCCGCCCGCCGGCACTCCCTGCTCTCCAGCCCATGCACCGAAGAACCGCCGAGGGGTCCCGTGACCGTCCATCCCAGCCTCCAGCCCTACGCCGACGCCGCGACCCACTCCATCGAAGCGATAGCCGAGCTGGTGAAGCCGCTCGCCGAGGGGGAGTGGAACCGCCGTACGCCCTGCCCCGGATGGTCGGTGCGGGACATCGTGTCGCACGTCATCGGTATGGAGTGCGAGATGCTCGGCGACCCGCGGCCCATCCATACGCTGCCGCGCGACCTCTACCACGTACAGAACGACTTCACCCGCTACATGGAGATGCAGGTCGACGTCCGGCGTCACCACACCGCTCCTGAGATGACGTCCGAGCTGGAGTACGTCCTCATCCGCCGCGCCCGGCAGCTCCGCAACGAGTCCCGCGCCCCCGAGACGATGGTCCGCGCCCCTCTGGGCGCCGAGCAGTCCCTCGAAGTGGCGTACAACATGCGGGCCTTCGACGTCTGGGTCCACGAGCAGGACCTGCGGACGACGCTCGGCCAGCCGGGCAACCTGGACTCCCCCGGCGCGCACATCACCCGGGACGTGCTGCTCTCCGCGCTGCCGAAGGTGGTCGCCAAGGACGCGGGCGCACCGGCCAACTCGGCGGTGGTGCTGGATGTGCACGGTCCGGTGGAGTTCCTGCGGACGGTACGGGTCGACGCGGAGGGCCGCGGCTCGATAGACGGTTCCCCTTCGCTGGGCCCGGCCGTGACCCTCTCCATGGACTGGGAGACGTACGTACGCCTCGCCTGCGGCCGGGTCCGTCCCGCGGCCGTGGCCGACCGGATCAAGGCCGAGGGCGATCAGGAGCTGGCCACGGCGATCCTGGACCACTTCGCGGTCACTCCGTAACACCGTCACCCTCTCGGCGACGCCCGCCCCGAACCCTCACGCACGGCTGGGCGGGCGCGCCGCCGAGCACGTACTCCAGGGCTCTACGCGGGCACGTGCACGGCCTCCACCCGGCTCACCACATGGTGGTCGCGTTCCCGCACCGCCGCCCGGCGGCGCAGCCGCAGGATCTGGGCGACACCGAGCGCCTCCAGGACGAAGACCGAGGCGAAGGCGACCCGGTAGTTGCCGCCCGTCGCGTCCAGCAGCACCCCCACGGCGAACAGCGTCGTCATCGAGGCGATGAACCCGCCCATGTTGACGATCCCCGACGCCGTCCCCTGACGCTCCGGCGGATTCGCGGGCCGCGCGAAGTCGAAGCCGACCATGGAGGCGGGTCCGCAGGCGCCCAGCACCACACACAGGACCGTCAGCAGCCACATCGGCGTCTGATCGGCGGGATAGAAGATCGCGCAGGCCCAAAGGAAGGCGGTCGTCGCGACCGTGCCCAGGGCGATCGGGGCCCGCGCCTCGTGGTGGCGGGCGATGATCTGCCCGAAGACGAGCCCCACCACCATGTTGGAGACCACCACCAGGGTGAGCAGCGTGCCCGCCGTCGCCCGGCTCAGCCCCTGCGCCTCCACGAGGAACGGCATCCCCCAGAGCAGCAGGAACACCATCGCCGGGAACTGCGTGGTGAAGTGCACCCACATCCCGAGCCGGGTGCCCGGTTCCCGCCAGGCGGCGGCGATCTGCCTGCGGACGTACGCGGCGCCCGTGTGCTCGGCGGGCGGCGGCTCGTGCCCCTCGGGGTGGTCCTTCAGGAACAGCAGGAGGGGGATCAGCACCACGACGCCCGCCAAGGCGCTGCCGACGAAGGTCGTGGTCCACCCGAAGCTGTGCAGCGCCCGCGCGATGAAGAGCGTCGAGACGAGGTTGCCCGCCATCCCGAACAACGCGGCGACCTGGGCGATCAGCGGCCCGCGCCGGGCGGGGAACCAGCGGCTGCCGAGCCGCAGCACACTGATGAACGTCATCGCGTCACCGCAGCCGAGCAGGACGCGGGCGGCCAGCGCCATCCCGTACGAGGGGGAGAGCGCGAACCCGAGCTGTCCGACCGTGAACAGGACGGCCCCGATGGTGAGGACCCGCTTGGTGCCGAGCCGGTCGACCATCAGCCCCACGGGTATCTGCATGCCCGCGTAGACGAGGAGCTGGAGGATGGAGAACGTCGACAGGGCGGAGGCGTTGACGTCGAACCGGTCGGCGGCGTCGAGACCGGCCACGCCCAGGCTCGTACGGAAGATGATGGCGACGAAGTAGACGGCGACGCCGATGCCCCAGACCCAGGCGGCCCGCCGGCCCCCGGGCGGATCACCGGGCAGGGAGAGCGTGGGGGCGGCGGCCGAACTCACCGGTCCTCACCCCGGACCAGCACCCGGACCCGCCCGACATGGCGCCGCACGACCTGCGCGGCCTCCTCGGCGTTCCCGCCCCGGATCGCGTCCAGCAACTCACCGTGCTCGGTGATGTTGGCCTCGATCCTGCCGGGGTGCGCCTCCATCACCGCAACGCCCATCCGCAGCTGACGGTCGCGCAGCTGGTCGTAGAGGCGCGAGAGGATGTCGTTGCCCGCGTTCTTGACGATCTCGGCATGGAAACACCGGTCCTTGACGGCCACCGCCGCCAGATCCCCGGCCTCCGCCAACTGCCGCTGCTCCTCCAGAAGCTGTTCGAGCCGCGCGATCAACTGAGGTGACGCGGGAACAGCTTTACGCGCCGCGAACTCCTCGACCAGCAGCCGCGTCTCCACCACGTCCTTGATCTCCTGCGCGGAGACGGCGAGCACGAGGGCGCCCTTCTTCGGGTAGAGCTTGATCAGCCCCTCGACCTCCAGCCGCAGCAACGCCTCCCGCACAGGCGTACGCGACACCCCTACCGCATCCGCGAGCCCCCCTTCGGTGAGCAGCGTCCCGCCCTCGTAGCGACGGTCCAGGACCGCTTCCTTGATGTGCGCGTAGACGCGCTCGGCGGCGGGGGGCTGCTTGAGGGAGGCGGGCGTCGGCTGTACGGGGGCGGGAGCGGGGGCTGCGGCAGGCATGCGCACAGCATAGATACAACATGCACGCATGGAGGAGGGGCGTCCGGATTCTGGACCGTGGCGGGATTCCCGCGCCGAGGACGCGCCCTGGGGCGTGCGCTACGTTGGGCGAGTGACAGGTCACGCCATCGAAGAGGTACGTCTCACCGCGTTCAAGAGCTTCCACGGCGCGGCGCTTCCCTTGGCGCCTCTGACCGTCCTGATCGGACGCAACAGCAGCGGCAAGTCGAACGCGCTGGACGGGCTCGAAGTCCTCTCCCGGCTGGCACACGGCGACCACATCAGCGAGGCGCTGGAGAGCCGACGCAGCGCGGCGGGGCCGGTACGGGGCGGGCTGACCGGGTGCGTACCGCACGGCTCGGACCGGTTCTCGCTGGGCTGCACGGTCGGCACAGAGCGCGGCCCCATCGAGTTCGACGTCACGATCAAGGTGGATTCGGGGGTGCGGATCATCGAGGAGCGGCTCACCGGCCCGACCTCGAACGGCACCAAGGCGCTCCTCACCAGCGGGAAGTCCCACGTCCAACGCCCCGACATCGAAGCCTCCTGGCACAACGGCAAGCCTGGGCGCAACCCTCGCTCCCTCTTCCGCGGCACTCGGCTGCTGACCTCCCAGCTCCCGCTCCGCGTCCCCGGTGACAGCGAGGGCGAGACCGACACGATCTGGGCCGCCGAGGCACTGCTGACCGCGCTCACGGGGGCGTTCCATCTCGATCCCGTACCCCACCTGATGCGGCAGTACGTACCGGCCCGCGACGTCCGCCTCCGCAGAACGGCGGAGAACCTCTCGGCAGCCGTCGGCAACATCCAGCGCCGCGACCCCCGCCTCTTCGCCCGCCTCCTCGATCTGCTGCGCGGTCTGGCCGATCACGACATCGAGCGGCTCGCCGTCACCAGGTCGGAGCTGGGGGACGTCATGCTCGCCCTGGACGAAGGCGCCCTGGGTCTCACACCCGCCCGCGAGATGAGCGACGGCATGCTCAGGTTCCTCGCGATCACCACCTCACTGCTCACGGGCGGCGAAGGGCTCGACCTGGGCCCGTCGCCCGACGGTGACCTGGACCGCTCCCTGACCCTCGTCATCGAGGAGTTGGAGAACGGGTTGCACCCCTCCCAGGCGGCAGAAGTCCTGCGGCTCGTTCGAGGAGCGGCCACCGAGAGCGCGACCCGGGTCCTCATCACCACCCACAGCCCCGCCCTGCTCTCCGCCCTCAGCGGTGACGACCACCAAGGGGTCATCGTCTGCTCGCGCGACCGCACCACAGGCACCAGTCTCCTGACGAGGCTCACCGAGCTGGACGGCTACGCCACGGCGATGGGAGCGGGCCCGCTGGGTGACGTGGTGACCCATGGCCGGCTGATCCGGGAGGATCGCGGCGAACAGGACTACGCCGAGTTCGACCGGCTCCTCGGGATCGGGTGATTCCGTGGCTCGGGGGGTGGAATTCGTCGACACGTCGATCCTGTGCAATCTGCTGGAGGTCCCCGGCAAGTGCCAGGACCGCAAGCAGGTGATCGACGAGCTGAAGACCAAGCGGGCACGCCGGGAGACCGACCTTCTGCCGCCGGTCACCGCGATCATCGAAACGGGCAATCACATCGCGCAGGTCCAGGACGGCCGGGCCCGCCGGTCCTGCGCGGAACGGCTGGCCGGCGTCCTGACCACCGTCATCGAGGGAAAGGCCCCCTGGGCCCTCAACGAGGTCGAATGGGACGCCGCCCACCTCCAGGCCCTCGTGGACGGCGGCAGCACGGGCAGCAGCCTGATCGAGCACGCCTGCAACCGGCTCGGCTGCGGCGACCTCAACATCCTCATCGAGCGGGACCGGTACCTCGCCCGGACGTCCGGGGTACGGGCCACGATCTGGACGCTCGACGAACTTCTCTCCTCCTACACGTGAGCTGAGCAGCCGTCACCCATGCTCGGGCGCCCGAGGTCAAGCCCGCGTAAATTCACCCGTTCGGGAGCGCATCCATTCACCCGCCCCAGCAGTCTCATTCACCGAGCGGCACCCATATGTGGCCGCATTTCAGGGGCATTTGGAGCGTTCAGTTGAAAATCGGGATCAAACGCATCAATCGCGTCACCGTAACGAGCACGGTGGCGCTCACCGCGGGTGCGGTGCTCGCGAGCGGCGCCCTCGCCTCGTCGGCGCACGCCGCCACTCCGCCGCCGGCTCCGAAGATCGTCGCCAAGGGCGGCTTCGTGATGAACAACGGCACCGGTAAGGCCCTCTTCAGCAAGTCCGCGGACACCCGCCGCTCCACCGGCTCCACCACGAAGATCATGACCGCCCTCGTGGTGCTCCAGCAGAAGAACGTGAACCTGAAGTCCAAGGTCACGATCCAGAAGGCGTACAGCGACTACATCGTCTCCAAGAACGCCTCGTCCGCCCGGCTCATCGTCGGCGACAAGGTGACGGTCAACCAGCTCCTCTACGGCCTGATGCTCCCGTCCGGCTGCGACGCGGCGTACGCCCTGGCCGACAAGTTCGGCACCGGCAAGACCCGTGCGGCCCGCGTGAAGTCGTTCATCGGCAAGATGAACGCCACGGCGAAGAGCCTGAAGCTGAAGAACACGCACTTTGACTCGTTCGACGGTATAAGCAGCGGGAAGAACTACTCGACCCCCCGCGACCTGACGAAGATCGCCAGCCAGGCGATGAAGAACTCCACGTTCCGCACGATCGTCAAGACGAAGTCGACGAAGCAGTCGGTCACCACGAAGAACGGTGGCAAGCGCACCATGTCGTGGGCCAACACCAACAAGATGCTCAGCAGCTACAGCGGCGCGATCGGCGTGAAGACGGGCTCCGGCCCGACCGCCAAGTACTGCCTGGTCTTCGCGGCGACGCGCAAGGGCAAGACCGTCATCGGCACGGTGCTCACGTCGTCCTCCGAGGCGAACCGCACCGCCGACGCGAAGAAGCTCATGGACTACGGGTTCAAGAAGTAACCGACCCGCGCGTACGAGCAAGGGGCCCGGCCCGCACGGTGTGTGCGGGCCGGGCCCCTTCGCCGTTTACGTGACGGCGTACGGGCCTACGGCTGCTGCGGCCGACACAGGTCGGCCGTGAAGGCGCCCCAGGCAGCGGGCGCGAGGGTGACGACGGGGCCGTTGGGGTGCTTGGAGTCGCGAACGGCGACGGTGCGGGGGATGTTGCGGGCCACTTCGACGCAGTCGTGGTCCTTGGTGCTGTAGCTGGACTTGGTGAACCGGAACGTTCTCATTCCCTCATCCCCTTGGCGATGCTCTGCATGAGCTGTACGGAATCGTGCGGCGACAGGCTCGACGTCACCAGGCTGTTGAACATGCCGATGAACACCGCGCTCCGTTCCGCGTCCTCGATCCAGATCTCGGAGCGCGACGCATCCATGTGGACCACGTCGATGGCCTTGTCCTCGCCGAACGACAGGATATTGAACGGTCCGCCGACACCGCTGTGTCCACCTGCCCGGAACGGCAGCACCTGGATATGGATGTTGGGAAAATCCGACAGCTCACACAGGTAATCGAGCTGGCGCCGCATCACGTCCGGCCCACCCATGAGCTGGCGCAAGGCAGCCTCCCAGATGACGGCGTGCATCAGCAGCGGGTTGTCGCCGTGCAGCCGTCGCTGGCGCCGCGCTCGGCTCTCCACCACCGCTTCGAGCTGGTCGATATCGTCCCAGGGCAGATCCGCCACGCACATCGCCCTGATGTACTCGGCCGTCTGGAACAGCCCCGGGATCAGGGCAACCTGCCATTGTCTGTTGCGCAGCGCGCCGTCTTCCATGGCGATGTAGTCCACAGCACCCGGGACAAGGCCGTCGTCCCACCAGCCCTTCACCTTGCGGCGCTCGCGATCCGTCTTCGCGATGTCCAACAGCCCGTCGACGACCTGGTCCTCCGTCACCCCGTACAACTGGCACAGCGCCCGGATGTCCGGATCACGGATCGGAACCCACCCGCTCTCCATCTTCACCACCTTGGTCGCCGTGGCGCTCAGGTATCCGGCAGCCTGCTGTTGCGTCATGCCTGCGTCGAGCCGCAGGCGTTGCAGCTCCCCACCAAGGCGTCGCCCGAGCACGGTGGACGTCCGATTGCCGCGCGCAGTGACTCCGGAATTCCGCATCTTGCCCTCCCGCTGATCGCGCCCAGTGTGCCAGCAAGCACATCGGGCGCGCGCTTCATTCCCTCGTTTGGGGAAGATATTCCCCGAACTACTTGAGTGCGAGAGCTTTATGCCGCTACGTTCAGCCCATCGCCGATCACACAGCGGACTTGAACCCGGCACCGCCCACCCCACCCCGGAGGCACGCGACCATGACCGCAGCGCAGGAGATCTCCACCCCCGCCCCCGAGCCCGTCCTCCGTAAGGACCGGGTCGACTACGCGCCCACCGCTCGCAGCGTCTCCCTCAGCCGGCACCGGACCGCTCGGCTCGTCCTTCAGTGGGGGCGGCCGGGGATGGCCGGGGACGCGGCCCTGCTCGTCAGTGAGCTGGCCACCAACGCCCTGCTGCACGGGGCCGTCCGTGGGCGGCTCCTCCGGGTCGACCTCACCCTCACCGCCTCCGCCCTCCGCGTCGCCGTCAGCGATCCGCGCGGGGAGCGGCTGCCCCGCCTCCGTGAGCCCGGCTCCGGCGACTGCTACGGGCGCGGGCTCCTGATCGTCGCTCAGCTCGCCGACCGCTGGGGCGTCGAGCCCCGTACCGTCGGCAAGTCCGTCTTCGCCGAGCTCTCCGTACGGTGAACGGCGGCGGCAGACATGACGGTGGGCCCGTACGTCTCGAAGACGTACGGGCCCACCGGCAGAACGCTACGCCCAGGTGATCAGGCGCTTCGGCTGTTCCAGGATCGCCGCCACATCGGCCAGCACCTTGGAGCCCAGCTCGCCGTCGACCAGGCGGTGGTCGAACGACAGGGCCAGTGTGGTGACCTGACGCGGCTTCACCTTGCCCTTGTGGACCCACGGCTGGAGCTTGATCGCGCCGACCGCCAGGATCGCGGACTCGCCCGGGTTCAGGATCGGGGTGCCCGTGTCGACGCCGAAGACGCCGACGTTGGTGATCGTCACCGTGCCGCCCGCCATCGCCGCCGGGGACGTCTTGCCGTCCCTCGCCGTGCTGACCAGCTCGCCCAGCGCCGCCGCGAGCTGCGGCAGCGTCTTGTCGTGCGCGTCCTTGATGTTCGGCACGATCAGACCGCGCGGGGTGGCCGCCGCGATGCCCAGGTTGACGTAGTGCTTCTGCACGATCTCCTGGTTGGCCTCGTCCCAGGCCGCGTTGACCTCAGGGTTCCGCTTGATCGCGACCAGGAGGGCCTTGGCGATGATCAGGAGCGGGTTGACCCGCACCCCCGCCATCTCCTTGTCCTCCTTGAGCTCCGCCACCAGCTTCATCGTGCGCGTCACGTCGACCGTCACGAACTCGGTGACGTGCGGCGCGGTGAAGGCCGATCCGACCATCGCCTGTGCGATCGCCTTGCGGACTCCCTTGACCGGGATGCGGGTCTCGCGAGCCGAGTCGACCGTTGCCGGGGCCTCGGGGGCGGACACCGCGACCGGCTCAGCGGCCGAAGGCGCCACAGACTCAGCCTCGGAAGCCGCCGGGGCCGCCGCCGCGTGGACATCCTCGCGGGTGATGATGCCGTCCTTGCCGGTCGGCACCACCGTGGCCAGGTCGATGCCGAGGTCCTTGGCGAGCTTGCGTACCGGCGGCTTGGCCAGCGGGCGGGCCACCACGTCAGGCTCAGGAGCAGGCGCAGGAGCAGGAGCAGGAGCAGCGGAACCGTGGCCGTTCAGTTCCGCCTGGACCGCCGCCGCCACGGCCGCCGCCTCAGGAGCGGCCGCCCCCTTGCGCGGGCGGCGCTTCGTGGAGGACTCCGCGACCCCGTAGCCCACCAGGACCGGCGTACGGCCCTTCGGCTCCTCGGGAGCGGGAGCGGTGGCCTCCACCGGCTCCTGCACGGGAGCCGGAGCCGGAGCTTCCTCCTCGCTCCCCGGCGCCACGTCCACCGTGATGATCACCTGGCCGACATCGACCGTCGTACCCTCGCCGAAGCGCAGCTCGTGCACCACGCCGTCGAACGGGATCGGCAGCTCCACCGCCGCCTTCGCCGTCTCGACCTCGCACACGACCTGGCCGTCGGTGACCGTGTCACCGGGCTGGACGAACCACTTGAGGATCTCGGCCTCGGTGAGCCCCTCGCCCACATCGGGCATCTTGAACTCGCGGAAGCGAGCGGACGTCTGTGTCATCGTCGTCACGACCCCAATCCCTCAGTACGCAAGCGAGCGGTCGACGGCGTCGAGCACCCGGTCCAGGCCGGGCAGGTACTCGTCCTCCAGCCGGGCGGGCGGGTAGGGCGCGTGGTAGCCGCCGACCCGCAGGACGGGTGCCTCCAGGTGGTAGAAGCTGCGCTCGGTGATGCGGGCGGCGATCTCCGCGCCGGAGCCGTAGAAGACGGGCGCCTCGTGGACCACCACGAGCCGGCCGGTCTTCTCCACCGACGCCTGGATGGTGTCGAAGTCGATCGGGGACATCGAGCGCAGGTCCAGGACCTCGATCGACTTGCCCTCCTCCTGTGCGGCCGCGGCCGCTTCCAGGCAGACCTTGACCATCGGCCCGTACGCGACGAGCGTCAGGTCGCTGCCCTCGCGGACCGTCACGGCCTTGTGCAGCGGACCGGGGATGGACTCGGTGTCGACCTCGCTCTTGTCCCAGTAGCGCCGCTTGGGCTCGAAGAAGATGACCGGGTCATCGCTCTGGACGGCCTGCTGCATCATCCAGTAGGCGTCACTCGCGTTGGCCGGAGAGACCACCTTCAGCCCGGCGACGTGCGCGAACAGTGCCTCGGGAGACTCGGAGTGGTGCTCGACCGCGCCGATGCCACCGCCGTACGGGATACGGACGACGACCGGGAGCTTGATCTTGCCGAGCGCGCGGGCGTGCATCTTCGCGAGCTGCGTGACGATCTGGTCGTACGCGGGGAAGACGAACCCGTCGAACTGGATCTCCACGATCGGGCGGTAGCCGCGCAGGGCCAGGCCGATCGCGGTGCCGACGATGCCGGACTCCGCGAGCGGGGTGTCGATCACCCGGTCCTCGCCGAAGTCCTTCTGGAGCCCGTCGGTGATCCGGAAGACCCCGCCGAGCTTGCCGACGTCCTCACCCATGATCAGGACCTTGGGATCGGTGTCGAGGGCCAGACGCAGCGACTCGTTGAGCGCTTTCGCGATGGACATCTTTTCCACGGCCATGGCTACTTGCCCTCCTCGGCGGAGTCTGCGAACGATGCCTGGTAGGCGGCGAACTGGGCGCGCTCCTCGTCGACGAGGGAGTTGCCGTCGGCGTAGGCGTGCTCGAACAGGGCCAGCGGCTCCGGGTCGGGCATCGCCCGCACCACCTCGCGTACGCGCTTGCCGAGGGTCTCGCTCTCCGTCTCCAGCTCGGTGAAGAACGCCTCGTCGGCGTGGCCGGAGTTCTCCAGGTACGTGCGCAGCCGCAGGATCGGGTCCTTGGCCTCCCACGCGGCCCGCTCCTCGTCCGCCCGGTACTTCGTCGGGTCGTCGGAGGTGGTGTGGGCGCCCATGCGGTACGTGAACGCCTCGACCAGGGTCGGGCCCTCACCACGGCGCGCACGCTCCAGTGCGGAACGGGTCACGGCCAGACACGCGAGTACGTCGTTGCCGTCGACCCGGACGCCGGGGAAGCCGTAACCCTGCGCGCGCTGGTAGAGCGGCACGCGCATCTGGCGCTCGGTGGGCTCGGAGATGGCCCACTGGTTGTTCTGGCAGAAGAAGACGACCGGGGCGTTGTAGACCGCTGAGAAGGTGAAGGCCTCGGCCACATCGCCCTGGCTGGAGGCGCCGTCACCGAAGTACGCGACCACCGCGGAGTCCGCGCCGTCCTTGGCGACGCCCATGGCGTAGCCGGTGGCGTGCAGGGTCTGCGAGCCGATGACGATCGTGTACAGGTGGAAGTTGTTGGTGGTCGGGTCCCAGCCACCGTGGTTCACCCCGCGGAACATGCCCAGCAGGTTGGTGGGGTCGACCCCGCGGCACCAGGCCACACCGTGCTCACGGTAGGTCGGGAAGACGTAGTCGTCGTCGCGCAGCGCCCGGCCGCTGCCGATCTGCGCGGCCTCCTGGCCCAGCAGCGAGGCCCACAGGCCCAGCTCCCCTTGCCTCTGGAGGGCGGTCGCCTCGGCGTCGAAGCGGCGGGTCAGGACCATGTCCCGGTACAGGGCGCGCAGCTCGTCGGCGCTCAGGTCGATGCTGTAGTCCGGGTGCTCGACCCGTTCGCCCTCGGGCGTCAGCAGCTGCACGAGCTGGGTCTCGGAACTCTGCGGCTTCTTCGCGGCGCTGGTCCGCTTACTGGCGCGTCGCGGTTTACGCGCGGCGGCAGTGCTCTCCACGGTCACGTGCGTGCTCCTCCGTCGGTCCGGCCCCCGGGGTCTGCCGGGAGACCAGTGCGGCTCGCCTGTGTCCGGACCCGTGCACGGGGTGGGTGCTTCTCGGCCGGGATACAGGCGTGACAGGTGCCCCGGCGAGCGCCCTGTCATAGGCACGTTACCCAGTGCATCGCATAACTGCGAAACCCTATCTGACCTGCGATTTTGCTTGGATTTCCAAGTAAATCGAAAAAATCGCGAAGCTCTGCTGGTCACAGCACTGGTAACAGCCTTGCAGGCCGCCGGAACAACGGCACGTTATCCCGCGGATCAGCGGCTGGGAAGAGCGGAGGAGGGGTGAGTATGTGAGACTGCGACCGTGCGCGAAGATGGAAAAATCACGGTATTTCTGCTCGACGATCACGAGGTCGTCCGGCGTGGCGTCCATGAGCTGCTCGCTTCCGAACCGGACATCGAGGTGGTCGGGGAAGCGGGAACGGCTGCTGACGCCCTGGTCAGGATTCCGGCGACGCGTCCCGATGTGGCGGTCCTCGACGTCCGGCTGCCCGACGGCAGCGGGGTCGAGGTGTGCCGGGAGGTCCGTTCGCTGGATGAGAACATCAAATGCCTGATGCTCACCTCGTACGCCGATGACGAGGCCCTTTTCGACGCGATCATGGCCGGCGCGTCGGGATATGTACTGAAAGCGATCCGAGGCAATGAGCTGCTCAATGCCGTACGGGATGTCGCCGCCGGAAAATCCCTGCTGGATCCCGTGGCGACCGCCCGGGTGCTGGAGCGGCTGCGTGACGGCGGCACCGCCAAGGGCGACGACCGGCTCGCGAACCTCACCGAGCAGGAGCGCAAGATCCTGGACCTGATCGGGGAGGGGCTGACCAACCGGGTCATCGGGGAGCGGCTGCACCTCGCCGAGAAGACGATCAAGAATTACGTCTCCAGCCTGCTGTCCAAGCTGGGCATGGAACGCCGCTCGCAGGCGGCCGCGTACGTCGCCCGGCTCCAGGCCGAGCGGCGCTGAAGCCGCCCGGCAGCCTTCAGGAGGACTTTGGTCCCGGGCCACCCGGGGCCGGGGACTCTTACCCGGTCCCTACGCGTGCCGGACAGTGGACCGTATGCCCTCCGAAGAATCCCCCGTGTCCACGGCGATCGAGTCTCCCGTGCCCACGGCGATCGAGCTGCTCCGCCGGGTCCCGTACGGCCGCCTCGCCACCAGCATGCGGGCGCTGCCGTTCCTCGCGGTGGCCCGGCACATCGTGAGCGACGGCCGCATCCTGCTGCGGATGCACAGCGGCTTCGGCTACCACGAGGCGTGCGACGGGAGCGTCGTCGCCTACGGGGCGGACAACTACAACGCGGCCGCACCGGGCGGTGGCGGGGACCTGTGGTCGGTGCAGTTCACCGGGCCCGCCGAGATCGTCCATCCCTGCCCCGAGCAGGCAGAACTCTTCGGCGCCGCCCCCGCCCGCGCCAACGGTGAACCTTTCGCTCCGGCCTACCTCCGGGTCGACCCGCACTTCGTCACCGAGCACACTCTGGACTTCGGCGCAAGTCAGCTTGTCCGCCACGCAGCGTGATCTACCATTTGGTAAGTGCCGCGCTCATATGTAACCCGCCCACCAGTTCCTCCGGTCGGCGAGGTGCTGCGCCGCTACCCGGACGTGGGAGAACCGCTCGCCTGCGAGCCGATCACCAAGGGCCTGCTGAACCACGGATACCGCGTGTCCACCACCCGCGGCTCCTACTTCCTCAAGCACCACCTGGACAAGAAGCACATCGACGACGCCACCGGTGAGCGCGCCACGATCGTGCGCCAGCACCGGGCCACCCAGCGTCTCCAGTCGCTGGGCGTGCCCGTCGTCCCGCCGCTGACCGATGCGGACGGCACCACGGTCACCGTGATCGGCGGCCGCTGCTACGCGCTGCACCCCTGGGTCGACGGACTGCACCGGGTCGGGTCCCAGCTCACCCCCCACCAGTCCCGGCGTCTCGGGACGCTCCTCGGAGCCGTACACACCGCTCTTGAGCAGGTCATGCCGACGGATGGTGAACCCGGGCCGTCCGACGGGCCGTTACCCGCCGGGTACGGCAGTCCGCATGCCGCCGACACCTTCGCGCTGATCGACGAACTGCTGGCCATGGCGCGGGGGCAGCGGCCCCGGGACGCCCCGCGCGACGCCTTCGACGAGCTCGCCGTGCACCGGCTCGTGGAGCGCCGGGCGCTGCTGGAGCGGCATGCCCACCGGCGGCCGCCGACGCCGGACGGGCCCGCCACCGGGTGGGTGCACGGGGACTTCCACCCGCTCAACCTGCTCTACCGGGGCGCCGATCCGGTCGCGATCGTGGACTGGGACCGGCTGGGCGTGCAGCCGCGCGCCGAGGAGGCGGTCCGGGCGGCGGCGATCTTCTTCGTACAGCCGGGCGGGGAGCTGGATCTGCCGAAGGTACGGGCGTACGCCCGCGCTTACCGGCGGGCGGCGGGCGCGGGCGCGGGTGAACTGGCCGCCGCCGTGCACCGGGTGTGGTGGGAGCGGCTCAACGACTTCTGGATACTCCGCTGGCGCTACCGCCTGGACGACCGAAGGGCCGACCCGCAGTTCCCCGCGGTGTCGGCCCTGGCGGTGTGGTGGACCCGTGAGTACGACGCGGTGTGCGCGGCCTTCACGGAGTGAGGGGGGACCTTCAGGGGGCTCCTCCCTCTGAGGGAGCCCTCAGGGATTGAGCCCTCAGGAAGTGGTGCCCTCAGGGAGTGGACCCTCAGGAAGTGGGCCCTCAGGGAGTGGTGCCCCCTGTTACGGGGCCGGCCGCGTCGCCCGTACCGCTGTTGCCCGCGTTGCCCGCGTTCGCGCCCTCGGAGGCCCCGGGCTCGCCGCCGTTGCCGCCGCCCGGGGTGCCCGGGTCGGTGGTCGGGTCGACGGGGTCGCCGGTCGGTTCGCCGGTGGTGCCCTCGTTGGTGTTGCCGTCCACCGTTCCCGGGTCCGGTTCGGTCGGGGTCGGGGGCGGGGTGAACGTGGGCTGGGTCTGGGTCGGGGGCGGGGTGTACGGCGGCCGGTTGGGCTGCGTCTGGCCGCCCGTGGGGTTGCTCGGCTGCTGCGGCTCCTCCTCCGGCTCCTCCTCCTCGGAGGGCTCCGGCGAGGGCTCCTCGGAGGAAGGGCTCGCCGAGGTGGACGGCGCGACCGGCTTCTTCTCGTTGTCGGTGCCCTTCGACGCGCTGATGGCGAAGGCCACTCCGGCGCCGATCGCAACCAGGGCCAGCACCACGAACAGCCACATCTTGCCGCGCCTGCCGCCGGCGCGCTGACCGCCGTCGTAGCCGTTGTAGCCGCCGTCGTCCGGGTTGAGCGGGGGCAGGATCGGGCCCTGCGAGGTGTCCCCGTGCACCGGGTGACCCATCGCACGGGTGGAGCCCGTCATTCCGTGCGGCGGGGTCTGGCCGCCCTCGTGGAGCGTGACCGGGCCGGTGTTCCACGTACCGGTGTGGCCGCCCTGCACCTGGAGCATCTGGAGGCTGTACTGGATCAGCCCCCGCATCTCCTCCGCGCTCTGGAACCGGTCGTCCGGGTCCTTCGCCAGCGAGCGCATCACCATCCCGTCCAGCTCCGGCGGCACCACGTCCGAGACCTCGGACGGCTGCACCGGAATGTCCTGGACATGCTGGTAGACCACCGAGAGCGGGGTCTCACCGGTGAACGGGGGCCGCAGCGCGAGCAGTTCGTAGAGCAGGCAGCCGGTGGCGTACAGGTCGGAGCGGTGGTCGACGGCCTTGCCGAGCGCCTGCTCGGGGGAGAGGTACTGCGGCGTGCCCATGACCATGCCGGTCTGGGTCATCGTGGACTGGGCGCCGTGCAGCGCCCGCGCGATGCCGAAGTCCATCACCTTGACCGCGCCGGAGTCCGTGATGATCACGTTGGCGGGCTTGATGTCGCGGTGCACGATGCCGTGCTGGTGCGAGTAGGCCAGCGCCTCCAGCACCCCCGAGACGATGATCAGCGCCTGCTCGGGCGGGGGCGCCTCGGCGGTCAGCAGAAGGTCGCGGATGGTGCGGCCCTCGACCAGCTCCATCACGATGTACGGGACGGTCTGGCCGCCCACGGTGTCCTCGCCGGAGTCGTACACGGCGACGATCGCGTGGTGGTTGAGCCCGGCCACGGACTGTGCCTCACGCGTGAAGCGGGCCTTGGAGACCGGGTCCTCGGCCAGGTCGGAGCGGAGCAGTTTCACCGCGACCGTACGTCCGAGCCGGACGTCCTCCGCCGCGTACACCTCTGCCATGCCGCCCCGGCCGAGCCGGTAGGTCATCCGGTAGCGTCCGTCGCCGACGACGCCGCCGACACCCCAGGCGTCGGAGCCATCCGAGACTCCGCCGCCGTTTGCTTCGGAATCGGGTGCCATCAGTCCTCGCCGTCGTATCTGTCCGCGCGTCCGCGGGTTCTCACGGTGCCTTGCTGCATTGCCCCGTCACGCTACAGCCTCCGCCGGACACCCAGGTTCCGCACCGGACCGATCATCCGATCGCCCGGCGCGCCTCACCCCCGGATTCGATGCGTTTCCTGTAACGCTTCCGAGACGCTTCTTGTGCGTAGGGTCACGGAACGGGCACCCGGCTTGACGTGTCGGACCCCTCGGGCAGACTTGGCGCGTAATCGCGTCAAACGGAACCGCGTCGTACGCGACCACGTCCTACAGAAACATCGCGTGTGCAGCACATCGCGTGCCGGAGCCGCGCGCCGAGGGGGATGCAAGTCATGAGCCAGGACGGCGCACAGGGCCGCTACGCGGGCGGCGCGGTGGCAGGCGGCCGCTACCAGCTGCGCGACCTGCTCGGCGAGGGCGGGATGGCCTCCGTCTACCTGGCCTACGACTCCGCCCTGGACCGCCAGGTCGCGATCAAGACCCTCCACACCGAGCTGGGGCGCGAGCAGTCGTTCCGTGAGCGGTTCCGGCGCGAGGCGCAGGCCGTCGCCAAGCTCCAGCACACCAATATCGTCACGGTCTTCGACACCGGCGAGGACGAGCTCGGCGGCGCGCTGATGCCGTACATCGTCATGGAGTACGTCGAGGGGCAGCCGCTCGGCTCGGTGCTGGCCGCCGACATCCAGCAGTACGGCGCGATGCCCGCCGACAAGGCCCTCAAGGTGACGGCGGACGTGCTCGCCGCGCTGGAGACCAGCCACGAGATGGGGCTGGTCCACCGCGACATCAAGCCCGGCAACGTAATGATGACCAAGCGCGGCGTCGTGAAGGTCATGGACTTCGGCATCGCCCGCGCCATGCAGTCCGGTGTCACCTCGATGACCCAGACCGGCATGGTCGTCGGCACCCCGCAGTACCTCTCCCCCGAACAGGCCCTCGGCCGCGGTGTCGACGCCCGCTCCGACCTGTACTCGGTCGGCATCATGCTCTTCCAGCTGCTCACCGGCCGCATCCCGTTCGACGCGGACTCGCCGCTCGCCATCGCGTACGCGCATGTGCAGGAGGAGCCGGTCGCGCCGTCCACCATCAACCGGTCGGTGACCCCGGCGGTGGACGCGCTCGTCGCCCGCGCCCTGAAGAAGAACCCGAACGAGCGCTTCCCCAGCGCCGCCGCGATGCGGGACGAGATCGCCCGGGTGCTGGGCGCCTCCGGCGGTCAGAGCGGTGCCCCGGTGATCGTCGCCGGGGGCGGCCCCGCCAACAGCGGTGCGGGTGTCGGTTCGGCGGTGTTCCCGCCCGTCGACCAGGCCACCCCCGCCCCGCAGGGCCTCCAGACGCCGTACCAGCCGCATCCGCAGCAGCAGTCCCACCAGCCGTCCCAGCACCAGCAACACCAGCAGGCCCACCAGCCCCAGCACCAGCAGCCGCACCAGCCGGGGCCGTACAACCAGCCGACCCCGGCGCAGGGCTACGGCTACCCGCAGGCGGGCCAGAGCTACCCGACGCCGGGCCCGCTGGCCCACCAGACCCCGCCGCCGTACGCGATCAACCCGCAGCACCAGACGGCCGTCGGCTCCACGGGCGGCGGCTCCGCGGGCGGCGGCTCCGCCAAGCGGAACATGCCGGTCATCGTCGGCTCGATCGTCGTCGCACTCCTCGCCGTCGGCGGGCTGATCACCGCGATCGCCCTCCAGAACAAGGACGACGAGGCGGGCAAGGGCGGCGACCCGGGGACCAGCGAGACCTCGACGGACGAGGGCTACCGGCCGCCGGAGCGCAACCGGACGATGAAGACCACGGCCTGCACGGACGCCACGGAGGACTCCAACGACCCGCAGAAGGTCCAGGCGCCCAACTTCGTCTACAAGGACATCCTCTCGGCGAAGGAGTGCGCGGCCGCCGCGGGCTGGACGATCAAGGAGATCGAGGAGCCGGGCAATACGTACGCGGAGGGCCAGGTCGTCGGGCAGTTCCCGTCCTCCGGGGCGGCCGTCTCCGAGCGCAACGCCCACTTCGAGCTGAAGATCTCCACGGGGCGGGCTTCCTGAGCTCTCCGCGGGCGCTCTCTTCCTGAGCGTCACGGGCGCTCTCTGGTGGGCTTCCTGAGCGTCACACGCGTTCCCTGCTGGGGTTCCTGAGCGTCACGGGCGTTCTTTTCCTGAGCCCTGCGGGCGTTCTTTTCTGATCGTTACGGGGGCGTTGATCACCGCTTGATCGCCGTTCGGGACCGTCCGGCGGCTACGGATGTCCGGATTTCTCCTCCTCGGCCGTCCGGGATGCCGGATGAAAGAGCACGTGTGACGCTGATCTCATGGCTCCAGGACTTCCGGCCGTGTGGTCGTCGAGGTGCGCGGTCTGTCTGCTGGTGGCGGTCGGCGCGGCGCTGGGGCCGTCGGGGCCGCTGAGCGGGACCGCCCACGGCTCTTCGTCGACGACGGTGGCCGACGGGCCGTCCGTCAGCGCGACGCCTTCCGGGGCGCCGAGCCCCGCCGCCCCGCCGCCTTCCTCGGACGCGGCACCTTCCTCCTCTTCTTCCTCTTCCTCGGCCCCCTCTTCCTCTTCTTCCTCTTCCTCGGCGCTTCCGTCCGGCATGCCGGTGCCCCTGCCGTCCGGTGTCCTCGGCTCGGCCGCCCCGGAGCCCGGCAGCACCCTCCCCGCCGATCCCGAGTACGTGGACGGCGCACCGGCCCCGGAGGACTCGCCCTCGCCCTCCCCGACCCATTCCGGTTCCGGTTCGGTCGAGGTCTCGGGGTCGACCGCACCGCTCGCCGGGCGTGAGGCGGGGGCCGGGAAGGCGCGCCCCGGGCGTTCGCTGTCCCCGCTGGAGCCGGCGTGGGCCGAGACGCCGGTGCAGCCGGAGCCGTCCGACGAGCCGGAGGAAGTCGCCGTCGACCTGCCGGTATCCGCCCCGCCGTCCGAGGGGTTCAGCGAGCCCGGGCCTCCGGCCGCGCGCGCCCTGGACGCGGCCGCCGTCCAGCGGGTGCAGCAGGTCTCGCTGGGCGCGGGCATCGCTCTGGTGGGCATCGGCCTCAGCTTCCTCGCCCTCCGCTTGCGCCGCTCGAACTGAACGCTCCACCCCGTCTCCGTACCGCCGCAGCCACTTGCCAGGACCAACATACTCGGTATACATACTCAGTATGTCGATCCGCCACGGGCTGCTGGCCCTCCTGGAGCGGGGCCCTCGCTACGGCTCCCAGCTCCGCACCGAGTTCGAGTCGCGCACCGGCTCCACCTGGCCCCTGAACGTCGGCCAGGTCTATACGACGCTCAGCCGCCTGGAGCGCGACGGCCTGGTCGTCCAGGAAGGGGCCGACGACGCCGGGCACGACCTCTACGCGATCACCGACGACGGCCGGGCCGAGCTGCGGAGCTGGTTCGGGACCCCGGTGGACCGCACCAGCCCGCCCCGCGACGAACTGGCCATCAAGCTCGCCATGGCGGTGGGAGCCCCGGGGGTCGACATCCGTGATGTCATCCAGTCCCAGCGCCACCACACCCTCAAGGCCATGCAGGACTACACCCGGCTCAAGGCCCAGGCCCTGGCCGATGTCCCGGCCAACCGGGACGAGGTCGCCTGGCTCCTCGTGGTGGAGCAGCTAATCTTCCAGGCGGAGGCCGAGGCCCGCTGGCTCGACCACTGCGAAGCGCGGCTCGTCCGCCTCGCCGAAGCCGCCGCCACCGAGCCCACGGCCGATCCCGGCCCCGCACCCACCCGTGGCCCGGCCCGGTCCCTGACCGGGCGCGCGAAGGCCCGGCCCTGAGCGGAGGCCTTCCCGCCGACCGCACAACCACACGACCGCACGACCGCACGACCGCACGGTCACTCAGCCACCCGGCCGCTCAGCCACCCGGCCACCCGGCGCTGAACTGTGCCTTCCTCTTCCTCGTACTCCGTGATCAGCGCGTCTCATCCCAGGGGGAACCACCCACCATGTCCTTGCCCGTCACCACGACGCCGCCGCCGTCCCCCGGGACACCCGCGGGCGACCCCGTACTCGAACTGCGGGCGCTGACCCGTACCCACGGCTCCGGTATCGCCGAGGTGCACGCCCTGCGCGGCATCAGCCTCTCCGTGTACCCGGGCGAGCTGGTCGCCGTCATGGGGCCGTCCGGCTCCGGCAAGTCCACCCTGCTGACCCTGGCAGGCGGGCTCGACACCGCGACCAGCGGCCAGGTGATCATCGAGGGCCAGGACATCACCGCCCTCGGCCTCAAGGGCATCGCCGCCCTGCGCCGCCGCAGCGTCGGGTACGTCTTCCAGGACTACAACCTCATCCCCGCCCTGACCGCCGCCGAGAACATCGCGCTGCCCCGCGAACTCGACGGCGTCTCCGTGCGCAAGGCCCGCAAGGAGGCCCTCGCCGCACTGGCCGAGGTGAAGCTGACCGAGATAGCCGACCGCTTCCCCGACGAGATGTCCGGCGGCCAGCAGCAGCGCGTCGCCATCGCCCGCGCCCTGGTCGGCGACCGGCGCCTGGTGCTCGCCGACGAGCCGACCGGCGCACTCGACTCCGAGACCGGCGAGACCGTCCTCGCCCTCCTGCGCACCCGCTGCGACCAGGGCGCGGCCGGGGTGATGGTGACCCATGAGCCCCGGTACGCGGCCTGGGCCGACCGGGTCGTCTTCCTCCGGGACGGCTCGATCGTCGACCAGACGGTGACCAACGGGGCAGACTCGCTGCTCGCGGAAACCGGCGGAACAGCCGGAGCTTCCGAGGCCGCCAAGTGAACCTCTTTTCCGGATGGCGCGCCGCCTTCCGCATAGCCAGACGCGACGCCCTGCGGGCCAAGGGCCGCAGCGCCCTCGTCGTCGCGATGATCGCCCTGCCGGTCCTCGGTGTGACCGCCGCCGATGTGACGTACCGCAGCGCCAAGCCCACCCTGGCAGAGGAACTGACGGCGGATCTGGGAGGAGCCGACGCCCTCTTCATGGATCAGGGCATGGGCCCGGTCCGGCTGGAGCAGATGCCCGACGGCATCATGTGGGGGACCCCCGAGGACGCCCCGGAGACCCTTCCCGAGGACGAGCGAAAGCCCGTCGACGTACCGGCCACCTTCCCCAAGGGCTCGCGGTACCTCACCCAGCAGTCCGTGCCCGCGTCCGTGACGACCCGCCACGGCATCGCCGACACCCAGATCACCGAACTGGACATCGCGGACCCGCTGCTGCGCGGCCGGATCGAGCTGACCGACGGCGCCTACCCACGGGCGAAGAACGAGATGGCGGCGACCGATGCCTTCATCAAGACGTCCGGGCTCTCCGTCGGCGACCGCGTCACCGTGCGCGGCCCCGAGCAGGTCTACACCCTGACCGGTGCGGTGGAGCTCCCCGCCGACCTGGCCGGGAAGTCCCTGTTCGCCGTCCCCGGCGCGGTCATCGCCCCGTGGCAGAAGACCGCGGACAGGAGCGCGGGCAGGAGTACGGACGGAAGTACGGACAGGGGCGAGGACGAGGGGATCCTGCCGCCCCAGACCCGCGAGGTGGAGTGGCTGGTCAAGGGCCCGCCCGGAGTGGGGGTGACCTGGCCGGACGTGCTCGCCGCCAATGAGAAGGGCGTGGTGGTACGGGCCCGCCAGATCGCCCTGAACCCGCCGCCCGACTCCGAAGTCCCCATGGCCGCGCAGATGCGGGGCTGGAGTACCAGCAACGCGGAGCTGACGGCGGCGGCCCTCACCGTGGCGGCCATGGCCATGCTGGAGATCGTGCTGCTGGCCGGTCCGGCGTTCGCCGTGGGCGCCCGCCGCTCGCGCCGGCAGCTGGGTCTGGTCGGTTCGTGCGGCGGCACCCGCAGCCAGGTCCGGGCCGTGGTGCTCGCGGGCGGTGTGGTGCTCGGCGGGGTCGGGGCCGTCGTCGGCGTCGGCGCCGGGTTCGCCCTCACCGTCCTGTTCCGCCCGATGATCGAGGAGTTCGCGGGCAGCCGCTTCGGCGAACTGACCGTCCGGCCCTGGGAGATCCTCGCCATCGCCGTACTCGGCCTGGTCACCGGTGTCCTCGCCGCGCTCGCCCCGGCGATCGTGGCGGGCCGTCAGTCGGTCCTCGAATCGCTCACCGGGCACCGTGGCACCCGACGCAGCTCCCGGGTGCTGCCGATCGTCGGCTCCACCGTGCTCGCGGGCGGCATCGCCATCGCGGTCTTCGGAGGCGTCAGCGGCAGCACCGAGCTGGTCGCGGGCGGTTCCGTCCTCGCCGAACTGGGGCTCCTCGGCTGTATCCCGGTGATCGTCGGCTTCCTCGGCCGGCTCGGCCGTCGGCTGCCGCTGACGCCCCGGATCGCCCTGCGCGACGCGGCCCGCAACCGGGGCCGTACCGCCCCCGCCGTCGCCGCCGTCATGGCGGCCGTCGCGGGCAGCGTCGCCATCGCCACGTACACCAGCAGCAGCGCCGCCGAGCAGGAGTACAACCACCAGCCCAACCTCACCGCGGGCACCGCCGCCCTGATCGCCGTCGACACCGCCGAGAAGAACGACCTGCCCCGCGCCCGGACCGCCGTCGAGCAGACCTTCCCCGTCAACGGGGCACCCGCCCACCTCGGGCGGGTCTGGGCGGGCAGCGACTGCTCCGTGTACTACGAGGACGAGGAGGACGGCTGCGGATCCCTCGAACTCGTCAAGCCCGCCGGGAAGGCCCACTCCTGCCCGCTCCGGGGCAAGGGCGCCAAGGAGTTGGCCCTGCGCATCTCGGCCGACGAGCACAAGCGGCTGATGAACTCCCCCGCCTGCATGGACGAGAACTACACGGTGATCTCGTTCGGCACCGACAGCAACAAGATCGTCATCGGGGACGCCGCCCTGCTCACCTCGTACGTGAAGCTCGACGACCCGGCGGCGGCGAAGGCCCTGGCGGCAGGGGTCCCGGTGCTGCTGAACTCGGCGTACGCGCAGGACGGCGAGGTCACCCTCAAGATCGCCCACCACTACAACGAGCGCGACAAGGAGAACCACGCCCGCCACCCCGGCAAGGCCCGCACCACCACGGAACAGCTGAAGGTGTACGTGGCACCGGACCGCTTCGCGTCGACGCCGAGCATCCGGATGATCATGCCGCAGCAGACGGCCGACCGGCTCGGCCTGCACTCCGGGGAGCTCGGCTCCGTCTACACGCTCACCCGCGAGCCCACGGACGCCGAGCGGCAGGCGGCCGACGCGGCGATGGCGCAGGCCGGCAACCAGGCGTTCGTGATGACCGCGAACTCCATGGAGCAGGGGGACGACGCGCTGGTCCTGCTGGTCCTCGCCCTCTTCGCCGGCGTGGTGACCCTGGGCGCGGCGGCCATCACGACCGGCCTGTCCAAGGCCGACGCGGAGGCCGACCTCACCACGCTCAGCGCGGTGGGCGCGCCCCCGGGCGTACGGCGCTCGCTCTCCGGATTCCAGTGCCTGGTCGTCGCGTTGACCGGGGTGCTGCTGGGGACGGCGGCGGGCATCGTGCCCGCGGTCGCGCTGCGCCTGACCGACCTGCGCGAGGCCCTGGCGGACATGCGGATGAACCCGATGGAGTCGGCGTACACCCCGATCGTGATGCCCTGGGGGACCATCGCGCTGCTGGCCCTGGTCGTCCCGGTGCTGGCCGGACTGCTGGCCGCCGCCCTCACCAGCTCCCGGCTGAAGCTGGCCCGCCGGGCGGGCTGACCGGCACTGCGGGTACTCGGGGACACTTCCGGTGCCCCCGGAGACGGTGGATCATCCGTTTCCGGGGGCACCAATGTGGTGTACGGCATGTGTGCGAGACAATGGCGGCATGGAAATGCCGAGGAATGACCGGTCGCAGGAGCATCCGCAGGTCCTTGTCGTGGGCCAGGACGGAATGGCTGTCGGCGGCGGTGCCAGTGACGACGAGTCGCGCGAGGTCCCGGTGACGGAAATGGTCGAACAGCCCGCGAAAGTCATGCGCATCGGCAGCATGATCAAGCAGCTTCTGGAGGAGGTCAGGGCGGCTCCTCTCGACGAGGCGAGCCGGGTTCGGCTCAAGGAGATCCACGCAAGCTCCGTCAAGGAGCTGGAGGACGGCCTCGCGCCGGAGCTGGTGGAGGAGCTGGAGCGGCTCTCCCTGCCGTTCACCGAGGAGTCGGTGCCCTCCGAGGCCGAACTGCGGATCGCGCAGGCCCAGCTGGTGGGCTGGCTGGAGGGCCTCTTCCACGGCATCCAGACGGCACTGTTCGCCCAGCAGATGGCGGCCCGCGCCCAGTTGGAGCAGATGCGCCGCGCGCTGCCGCCCGGGATGGCCCACGAGGACGAGGAGGGCGGCGGGGACCCGCACGGCCCGATCCGTTCGGGCCCGTACCTGTAGTCCTCCTGTCCACGACGAACCGGTGGGGCCCGGCACACACCGCGGTGTGTGCCGGGCCCCTACGCGTTTTACGCGTTCGTCGACCGCGTCCTAGGCGTTCGGCGCGAGCAGCAGCACCTTGCCGATGTGGGCGCTGGATTCGAGAACCCGGTGCGCCTCGGCGGCGTCCGCCATCGGAACCGTACGGTCCACGACGGGCCGGACCACCCCGTCGGCGATCAGCGGCCACACGTGCTCGCGTACAGCGGCGACGATGGCGGCCTTCTCGCCGAGCGGGCGGCCCCGCAGCGAGGTCGCGGTGACGGCGGCCCGCTTGGTCAGCAGGGCGCCGAGGTTCAGCTCGCCCTTCACCCCGCCCTGGAGGCCGATGATCGCGAGGCGGCCGTTGACGGCGAGCGCCTTCACGTTCCGCTCCAGGTACTTGGCGCCGACGATGTCCAGGATGACGTCGGCCCCGGCCCCGTCGGTCGCCTTCGCCAGCTCCTCGACGAAGTCCTGCTCGCGGTAGTCGATGAGGATGTCCGCGCCGAGCTCCGCGCACGCGGCGAGCTTCTGCGGGCTGCCCGCCGTGACCGCGACCCGGGCGCCGACCGCCTTCGCCAGCTGGATCGCCATCGTGCCGATCCCGCTGGAGCCGCCGTGGACGAGCAGGGTCTCACCGGGGCGCAGGTGGGAAATCATGAACACGTTGGACCAGACGGTCGCGGTCACCTCGGGCAGTGCGGCCGCCGTCGTCAGCTCCACTCCGTCCGGTACGGGGAGGAGCTGGCCCACCGGTACGGCGACCTTCTCCGCGTAACCGCCGCCCGACAGCAGCGCGCACACCGCGTCGCCGACCGCCCAGCCGGTCACCCCCGGACCGAGCGCCGCGATCCGGCCCGCGCACTCCAGACCGGGGTAGGGGGAGGCCCCGGGCGGCGGGTCGTAGAAGCCCTGCCGCTGGAGCACATCGGCACGGTTGACGGCACTGGAGACGACCTCGACGAGGACTTCGCCGTCGCCGGGTACGGGATCGGGCACCTCGGCCCAGACGAGCGCCTCGGGGCCACCGGGTTCGGGGATCGTGATCGCATGCATGGCCGCGAGGCTACTCCCGCCACTGCCCGCACGCTCTTCGCACACCGCTGCCCCCGGGGTCGGCGCCCCGGGGTTCGGCGTCAGGAGCGGTGCGGCGGCAGCGGCAGATGGGGCAGGGAGGGGCCGGACGGGCCCGACGGGCCGGAACCGGGGGGCGGGGTGGCGCGCACGATGGTGATGACCCGGTCCGTCAGCTGCAACGGACTGGCCGCCGGGTCGTCGTAACCGAGCAGCCGGTGCCCGCGCAACACGCTCACCACCAGGTCGTCGGTCTCCCGGACGCTCTTGCCCACCTCGGCCTTTATCACCGGCCGTTCGACGAGATCGAGGCCGCTGCCCTGCTGGATCAGGTCCTCCATCACCGTGCCCGCGCTCGGACTGAGCACGGAGAGGCCGAGCAGCCGTCCGGCGGCGCTGGCACTGGTGATCACCGCGTCGGCGCCCGACTGCCGCAGCAGGGGCGCGTTCTCCTCCTCGCGGACCGCCGCCACGATCTTCGCCCCCCGGTTCAGCTGACGCGCGGTCAGCGCCACCAGGACGGCGGTGTCGTCGCGCTGGGTGGCGATGATGACCTGGCGCGCCTTCTGGAGCTCGGCACGCAACAGCACATCGCTGCGGGTGGCATCGCCGAGCACTCCGGTGAAGCCCTCGGCGTTGGCGGCCTCGATCACCTTGGAAGCCGGATCGACGATGACGATCTGCTCCTTCCGCAGGCCGGTGGCGCAGAGGGTCTGGATAGCCGAACGGCCCTTGGTGCCGAAGCCGACGACGACGGTGTGGTCACGCAAGTGGGATCTCCAACGCTTCAGCCGGAAGTCCTCGCGGGTCCGTTCCGTGAGGACTTCGAGAGTGGTACCGACCAGGATGATCAGGAACATCACACGCAGCGGCGTCACGAGCACCACGTTGATCAGCCGGGCACCGGAGCTGTACGGGGTGATGTCGCCGTACCCGGTGGTGGAGAGGGTGACCGTCGCGTAGTAGATCGCGTCGAGCAGATCGACCTGGCCATCGGCGGTGTCGTTGTACCCGTCGCGGTCGAGCCAGACGATCAGCACCGTCGCGGTCAGCACGAGCAGCGCCATCAGCAGCCGCTTGCCGACCTGCCGCGCCGGACCGTCGACGACCCGGCGGGGGAGCATCACCCGTGTCGGTACGACATGCTCGTCGGCCCGCCTGGCCATCGCGTCCTGGCCGGGAAGTTTCACGTGAAACACCCCTTCTCGTGGTCGGGAAGTTTCACGTGAAACACCCTTCCGTCCACGGCGCCGCCGGGGCCCATGGGAGATCGAGGATCTCCACCTCGGTGCCGGACCGTACCCCGCCCGCCGGTACGACGGCCAGCCCGTCCGCCGCCGCGATCCCGCGCAGCATGGCGGGACCGTTGTAGCGCAGGGGCGCCACATGGTCCCGGCCGCCCGCCCGGCCCGCGCGGTGGACCACGGGGACGAGGCGGGTGTCGTGCGGATGGCCCGGTACATCGGCGTAGACGAGGGCCCGGTACGCGTCCTGGGCCGGGCGGCCCGCGAGCCCCGCGAGGAGCGGTTCGGCGAGGGTCAGGAGCCCCGATACGGCCGCGAGCGGATTGCCGGGCAGCCCCACCAGATACGGCCCATCGGGGGAGAGCCGTGCCAGGAGCATGGGGTGGCCGGGGCGTACGGCGACTCCGTCCACCAGCAGCTCGGCGCCAAGGGCGGCCAGGACCGGGTGGACATGGTCGACCGGGCCGGACGCGGTGCCTCCGGTGGTGATGATCACGTCGGCGTCGGAGGCGGTGAGGGCCTTACGCAGGGCCCCGGCGTCGTCCCCGAGGCGGCGGGGGGCGGAGACCTCGGCGCCCAGGGCCCGCAGCCAGGGGCCGAGCATGGGGCCGAGGGCGTCGCGGATCAGGCCGTCGTGCGGGAGACCCGCGGCGAGGAGTTCGTCACCGAGTACGAGGACGTCGATGCGGGGGCGGGGCACGGCGGGCAGGGCGTCGTACCCGGCGGCCGCGGCGAGCCCGAGCACCGCCGGGGTGACGACCGCTCCCGCCGGTACGAGGTGGTCGCCGGTCCGGCACTCCTGGCCCCGGGGCCGGATGTCCTGGCCGGTGACGACGGGGCGCCGGGCGGAGAGCAGCCCCTTGGCCTCGTCGACGTGGGCGTGTTCGCTGCGGATGACCGCGGTGGTGTCGGCGGGGGTACGGGCTCCGGTGGCGATGCGTACGGCGGTGCCGTCGGGGAGGAGGGTGGCGGGGCCGTCTCCCGCGAGCAGCCCGGCGCCCTCCTCGATGGCCCAGGGGCCGGGTCCGGCGACGGCCCAGCCGTCCATGGCCGAGGTGTCGAAGGACGGCAGATCGGTGAGCGCCCCGAGCGGCTCGGCGAGTACATGGCCCAGCGCGCGGTCGAGCGGCAACCGGATCACGGCGAGCGCCCCGCCCCGCCCGGCCCGCCCGGCGATGCCCCGCGCCCGGTCCCAGGGGAGATCCGGAGCGGCGGAGGACGGTGCGGGGGCGGGTGCGGGGGTGCCGGACGGGGAGTACGGGGAAGGGGACGGCGGGTCGTCCGCTGCGGCGGGGGGTTCGCCGGGGGCCTCGGTGCGTGGCTGGTTACGGGCCCAGCCCGATGCCAGGCCGGGCGCTTGACCCCCGGCGTGGTCGCGGTTCTGGCCCTGTGCCGCGTCGGGCACGTGGTCCCGGGGCCCGTCGAGCGGCGCCCGGCCGCCCTCGTGGTTGCGACTGCTCGCGTGGTTGCGACCGCCGACCAGCGCCAGGGCCTGCTCGACGGCGAGCTCTTCGGCTGCGGCACGCGCGGCGGCGCTGTCGGGGCCGGACGTGTCACTCGTACCGCTCAAGCCACTCAAGCCGCTCGCGCCGTTCGTGCCGCTGGTGCCGCTGGTGCCGCTGGTGCCGCTGGTGCCGCTGGTGCCGCTCGCACTGTTCAAACTGTTCAAGCCGCTGGTGCCGCTCGTACCGCTCAAGCCGCTCGTGCCGTTCCGGTCGGGCCGGGCGTCGGCGGTCACGGTGTCTCGGCCCCTTCGCCGCTCGGCTCCGCCCGAGGCTCCTGCTCCGCCGCCTCGGCCTCCCAGCGCAGGGCGAGCGCGGTGGCCTTGCGCGCGGCCTCGGCGACCGCCGCCGCCGCTTCCTCCGGTCCGGCCCCGGCGCTCGCCCTGGCCGCCGCGTACCCGACCAGGAAGGTCGTGAGCGGGGCGGCGGGCCGGGCGACCCCGTGCGCGGCGTCGCGGGCGAGGTCGAGCAGGACATCGGTGTCGACGTCGAGTTCGATTCCCAGTTCGTTCTTGACCGAGGTGATCCATTCGTCCAGCACGGCCCCATGCTCCCTGATCCGGGCGCGGGCGGCGGCGATGTCGTCCCAAGTGTCGCAGTCGAACGCGGCATGGGGCCCGGCGTCGACCCGGGCGAGATCCAGCTCCCCGGTCAGCAGCCGGAGCGGCAGCCCGGCGAGGGAGCCGTGCTCGGTGGCGAGCAGGGCCAGCTCCCGGCGGAGCGGCTCGGCGCGGTAGACGGCGACGAGCGGCTGATCGCGGCCGTCGGGATCGGTGCAGAGCGCGCCCTCCCGGCCGCCCTCCCCGGCGGCGGCGAGCAGCGCGCCGACCGTGGCCGGGCCCAGGAACGGCAGGTCGGCGGAGAGGACGAGAACGTACTCCGCCGTCGTCAGCCGCACCCCCGCCCCGAGGGCCGCCAACGGGCCGCCGCCCTGCGGTACTTCGCGCGTCCAGGTGACCGGCCGGGCGGTGGGCCTGCGACCGCCCACCACGACGGTGGCGCCCGCATCGGGGCAGGCCGCGAGGACCCGGTCGAGCAGCGTACGGCCGCCGACGCGCACCGTCGGCTTGTCGGCGCCGCCGAGCCGCTTGGCGGCCCCGCCGGCAAGAACGATCACGTCATAGGCGGTCATACGTCGAGTATGGGCGGCGCACTTGGCGGACGCCCCCTCCGGGGTGGGCCGGAGGGCCGGGCCCGGAGGGGGCGTCCGCGCGGTGACGGGCTCTACGGGGCGTACCGCATCGCCGCCGACTGCCTACAGGGTGCGCAGCAGTACCGCAGGCTGCTCCACGCAGTCGGCCACGTACCGGAGGAACCCCCCGGCCGTTCCGCCGTCGCACACCCGGTGGTCGAAGGTGAGCGAGAGCTGGACCACCTGACGTACGGCCAGCTCACCGTTGTGCACCCAGGGCTTGGGCATGATCCGGCCGACGCCGAGCATGGCCGCTTCGGGGTGGTTGATGATCGGCGTCGAACCGTCGACCCCGAACACCCCGTAGTTGTTCAGCGTGAACGTGCCTCCGGTGAGCTGGGCCGGGCTGAGCTTCCCGGTCCGCGCCAGCTCGGTCAGCCGGGCGATCTCCGCCCCGATCGACTCGGCGTTGCGGGTGTGCGCGTCCCGGACGACCGGGACGACGAGGCCCCGTTCCGTCTGCGCCGCGAACCCGAGGTGCACGCCGGGCAGCCGCACGATCTCCCGCGCGGCCGTGTCCACGGTGGAGTTGAGCTCCGGATACCGGGCCAGCGCCGCCGTGCAGATCCTCGCCAGCAGGGCCAGGACCGACACCTTGGGCCCGCCGGAGGGGCCCGATGCCGCGTTCATCGCGGCGCGGGCGGCCATCAGCTCGGTGGCGTCCGCGTCGACCCAGCAGGTGGCGTCCGGGATCTCGGTCCGGCTGCGCGACAGCTTGTCGGCGACCGCCCCGCGCACCCCGCGCAGCGGAATCCGCTCGGCGGCCGGAGCCACCGCGCCCGCGAGAGCCGTGGACGCCTGAACCGCGACGGGCTCGGCGACCGTACGGGCCTCGGCCTCCATGGCCTCCCCCGCCCGCCGGATCGCGGAATCGACGTCGGCCCGCAGGATCAGCCCGTCGGGCCCCGAGCCCGTCAGCTCCCGCAGATCGATCTCGTGCTCCCGGGCCAGCCGGCGTACGAGCGGGGAGACCACGGCCACGGGCCCCTGCCGGCCATTCACCCCACCGACCGCGACCGGCGCACGACCGGACACGGGCACGGACGCAGGGGCTACGGCGGGCGCGGATGCGGGCGCAGGGGCAGAGGCGGAGGCAGCCACAGGAACGGCAGGTGCGGAAGCCGCGTTGGCACCGACCCGCTCCGGCCGGATGCGCCGACGCCGGGCGGCCGGCGCGCCGGTCCCGTACCCCACGAGCACGTTCCCGGAACCGGCGGAAGGCTCATCGGCGGCGGGCCCGCCATTCGCCGGGGAAGAAGCGGGGGCCTCCGTCGCCCCCACCGCGACCGTCAGCAGCGGCGCCCCGACCGGGAGTTCCGTCCCCTCCTCGCCGAAGCGTGCGGTCACCACACCCCCGTAGGGGCAGGGGACCTCCACCATCGCCTTGGCCGTCTCGACCTCCACCACGGGCTGGTCGATGGCGACCACATCGCCGACCTCCACCAGCCAGCGCACGATCTCCGCCTCGGTCAGGCCCTCACCGAGGTCCGGCAGCTTGAATTCGAGCACCTGGGCCATCAGCTGTTCGCCTCCCACTGCAACCGCGCCACCGCGTCGAGCACCCGGTCGACCCCCGGCAGATGGTGCCGCTCCAGCATGGGCGGCGGATACGGGATGTCGAACCCGGCCACCCGCAGCACCGGAGCCTCCAGGTGGTGGAAGCACCGCTCGGTGATCCGGGCCGCGATCTCGCCGCCGGGGCCCCCGAAACCGGGGGACTCGTGGACGACGACCGCACGGCCGGTGCGCCGCACCGAGGCCGCGACCGTCTCGTCGTCGAACGGCACCAGCGAGCGCAGGTCCACGACTTCGAGGTCCCAGCCCTCCGCGACGGCCGCCTCGGCGGCCTCCATACAGACCGGCAGGGAGGGGCCGTACGTGATCAGCGTGGCGCTGCGCCCGGTCCGGCGGACCACGGACTTGCCGATCGGCTCGACCGTGGCCGGGGCCTCGGGCGACCAGTCGGCCTTGGACCAGTAGAGCCGCTTGGGCTCCAGGAAGACCACCGGGTCGTCCGAGGCGATGGCGGCCCGCAGCAGGCCGTACGCGTCGTCGACCGTGGCGGGTGTGACGACGTGCAGGCCGGGCGTGGCCATGTAGTAGGCCTCGGAGGAGTCGCTGTGGTGCTCGACCCCGCCGATCCCACCGCCGTACGGAACGCGCACGGTGATGGGGAGCGGCATGGCTCCCCCGGTGCGGTTGCGCATCTTGGCGACATGGCTCATCAGCTGCTCGAACGCCGGGTAGGCGAACGCGTCGAACTGCATCTCCACCACGGGCCGCAGCCCGTACATCGCCATGCCGACGGCCGCCCCGAGAATGCCTGCCTCGGCCAGCGGGGTGTCGGTGCACCGGTCGTCGCCGAACTCCTTGGCCAGCCCGTCGGTGATCCGGAAGACCCCGCCCAGGGTGCCGACGTCCTCACCGAGCACGTGCACGGTCGGGTCCTCGGCCATCGAGTCGCGCAGCGCGCGCCCGAGGGCCTGCGCCATGGTGGCCGGTTTCGCCTTCGCCGTACGTCCGCCGGCTTTCGTCACCGCCGTGGTCATCGGCCTGCCTCCGCGCTGTGCTCGTGGTCCTGCTCCGCGTCCAGCTCGGCGCGCAGGGCGGCGGCCTGCTCCCGGAGCTGGCTGGTCTGCTCGGCGTAGACATGGGTGAAGAGGTCCATCGGCGCCAGCTCCGGATCGGCGTTCATGCGGTCGCGCAGGGCGGCGGCCATGCGTTCGGCGGCCTCCTTCGCCCGCTCGATGCCCTCGTCGTCGAGCAGCCCGCGTCCGGTCAGCTCGCGCTCCAGAAGCTGGACCGGGTCGTGCGCCCGCCAGGCCTCGACCTCGCTGTCGACCCGGTAGCGGGTGGCGTCGTCGGCGTTGGTGTGGGCTTCCATGCGGTAGGTGACGGCCTCGATCAGCGTCGGCCCTCCGCCCCGCCGGGCCCGCGCCACGGCCTCGCTCAGCACCTGGTGCACGGCGGCCGCGTCGTTCCCGTCGACCAGGCGGCCGGGCATCCCGTACCCCACGGCCTTGTGCGCGAGGGAGGGGGCGGCCGTCTGCTTGGCCAGCGGTACGGAGATGGCGAAGCCGTTGTTCTGCACGAGGAAGACCACCGGGGCCTTCCAGACGGCCGCGAAGTTCAGCGCCTCGTGGAAGTCGCCCTCGCTGGTGCCGCCGTCGCCGACCATGGCGAGCGCCACCACGTCGTCGCCCTTGAGCCGGGCCGCGTGCGCCAGGCCCACCGCGTGCGGCAGCTGGGTGGCGAGCGGGGTGCAGAGCGGGGCGATGCGGTGCTCACGCGGGTCGTAGCCGGTGTGCCGGTCGCCGCGCAGCAGGGTCAGCGCCTCGACCGGGTCGAGGCCGCGCGCCACGGCCGCCAGCGTGTCCCGGTAGCTGGGGAAGAGCCAGTCCCGCTCCTCCAGCACCAGGGCGGCGGCGATCTCGCACGCCTCCTGGCCGGTGCTCGACGGGTAGACCGCCAGCCGGCCCTGCTTGGTGAGCGCGGTGGCCTGCGTGTTGTACCGGCGGCCGCGCACCAGCTCGGCGTGGAGCCGGAGCAGCAGCTCGGGGTCCACATCGGCGACCGCGTCCGTACCGAGCACCCGGTAGGGCTCCGGGTCCGGGAGCAGCGGGGCGGGGTCGGTGATCGGCTTCCAGGCCGGGGGCGGCGTGGGCCGGTAGGCGGCCGCGCCGGGCAGCTCTTGGACCGTCATGGAAAGCACCTCCGGGCATCGATGGAGATCAGGGTGGCGATCGTGAGATCGAGGGTGTCGATATGGGTGGTGATGGCAAGAGATGTCGCGAGGGTGTCGCGGAGCGGGCGAGGCACCTGTGTGGTGTGCCTCACCTACCGATTGTTCGGTCGCGAGCGCATTTTGGCTACAGGCGCCTTCAGCCTGTGGACAAACGGTTCTCCACAGCCTGGGATAGAGGCAGGTCGTCCACAACAGGGAGGCGCGGGCAGATGGCAGCTGAACAAATGGCCGACAGGAGCGAGGACCCCGACCGGCCCGCACCCGCCGCCACTCCCTCCGCCGCCCCCTCGGCGCCCGCCGCCACGCCCGCGGCGTCGCCACCGCCACCGGGCCCGGCCTCCCCCGCGCCCCCGCCCGCGCGCCCCCTGGACTCCATCGACCGCGACATCCTGCGCATCCTCCAGACGGACGGCCGCGCCTCGATACGGTCGGTGGCCGAGCGGGTCCATGTCTCGCGGGCCAACGCCTACGCCCGGATCAACCGGCTCGTGGAGGACGGCGTGATTCGTGGCTTCGGCGCGCGGGTCGACCACGAGCGGGCCGGGCAGGGCGCGTCGGCGTACATCACGCTCAAGATCGTGCAGAACTCGTGGCGCACCGTGCGCGAACAGCTCCAGGCGCTCCCCGGCGCCACGCACATCGCGCTGGTCAGCGGCGACTTCGATGTCCTGCTGCTGGTGCACACACCGGACAACCGGGCGCTGCGCGAGCTGGTCCTCACCCGGATCCAGTCGATCCCCGAGGTGCTGTCGACGCGCACGCTGCTGGTGTTCGAGGAGACGGACCTCGGCCCGCGCCCGGACCGCCCGGCGGAGCTGGCCTGACCACGCCGAACAGATTCAGTGACCGGTCGCCCGCATCCCCTCGAAGGCGAGCTGGACGACCGTGTCGGCGAGCTGCTCCTCGCCCGGGAAGCCGCCCGGCTGCGGCCGGTACCACTCGACCAGCGAGTTGACCATGCCGAAGAGCAGCCGGGTGGCCAGCCGTATGTCCACATCGGCCCGGAGATCGCCCTCGGCCACGGCGGCCTTCAGCAGATCCGCCACCCTCTGGTCGAACTCGCGCCGCCGCTCCAGCGCCCACCGCTCGGTCTTCGTGTTGCCGCGCACCCGCAGCAGCAGCGTGACGTACGGGACCTCCGCCATCAGCACCTCGACGGTCCGGCGCGTGACGTACTCGACCCGCTCGATCGCGCGCCCGCGCACCGCCCCCGGCTCGTCGAGGATGGCGAAGAGCCCGTCGAGCGCCCGGCTCACGGCCCGGCGCAGCAGCTCCTCCTTGCCCGCCACATGGTGGTAGATGGAGGACTTCGAAATGCCCGCCGCCCTGGAGAGATGCTCCATGGAGGTGCCGTCGTAGCCGCGCTCGTTGAAGACACGAACAGCGACGGTGAGCAGAGTCTCCGGGGTGTACGTGTCCCGCTTGGCCGTGGTCATGTCCGCGATCCTCCCCCATGAGGGACCGTCCCCGTGCAGGCGGGGACCACCGAAGTTATCCACAGGTTCGCCGGGCCCCCTTGTCCCGACCGATCGTTCGGTTACTCTAACTCCGTCCGTACGTCCCCGCCCGGCTCGATGAGGAGTTGGTCCGCCATGGCCGCCGCGCTCACCCCCCAGCAGCTGTCCGAGACCCACCGGCCCACGCTCGACCGGGCCCTCGACGCGATCAGTACCCGCGCGTACTGGTCGCCGCACCCCGAGCACCCGAAGGCGTACGGCGAAGGAGGCGCCGAGGGCAGTCTCGGGGCGGCCGAGGGCAAGGCCGCGTTCGACGCGGTGCTCAACACCCGGCTCGACCTCGGACAGCCGGGCACCGACGGCTGGACGGGCGGCGAGGTCTCGCCGTACGGGCCGGAGCTCGGCGTCGAGTATCCGCACGCCGACATCGACGTCCTGCTCCCGGCGATGAAGGCCGGCACGGCCGCCTGGCGGGCGGCGGGTCCCGAGACCCGGGCCCTGGTCTGTCTGGAGATCCTGTCGCGGATCAGCGCCCGCACCCACGAGCTGGCCCACGCCGTGATGCACACGAGCGGCCAGGCCTTCATGATGGCGTTCCAGGCGGGCGGCCCGCACGCGCAGGACCGTGGCGTGGAAGCCGTCGCGTACGCCTATCAGGAGCAGACCCGCACGCCGCAGACCGCCGACTGGTCCAAGCCGCAGGGCAAGCGCGATCCGCTGAAGCTGACCAAGTCGTTCACCACGTCCGGGCGCGGGATCGCGCTGCTCATCGGCTGCAACACCTTCCCCACGTGGAACGGCTACCCGGGCCTGTTCGCCTCGCTCGCCACCGGGAACCCGGTGCTGGTGAAGCCGCACCCCCGGGCCGTGCTGCCGCTCGCGCTCACCGTCCGGATCGCCCGTGAGGTGCTCACCGAGGCGGGCTTCGACCCCAATCTGGTCGCGCTCGCCGCCGAGCGGCCCGGCGAGGGCATCGCCAAGACCCTCGCGGTCCGCCCCGAGATCCGGATCATCGACTACACCGGCTCCACCGCCTTCGGCGACTGGCTGGAGGCCAACGCCCGGCAGGCACAGGTCTACACGGAGAAGGCCGGGGTCAACACGATCGTCGTCGACTCCACCGACGACTACCGGGGCCTACTCGCCAACGTAGCGTTCTCGCTCTCGCTCTACAGCGGCCAGATGTGCACCACCCCGCAGAACCTGCTGATCCCCCGGGACGGCATCACCACGGACGACGGCGCCAAGTCGTACGACGAGGTGGTCACCGACATCGGCGCGGCCGTCACCGGCCTCCTCGGCGACGACGCCCGCGCCTCCGCCCTGCTCGGCGCCCTGGTCAACCCGGACGTCAAGGCCCGGGTGGAGGCGGCCGGTGAGCTGGGCGAGGTGGCTCTCCCCTCCCGTACGGTCGCCAACCCCGACTTCCCCGACGCCGTCGTCCGTACGCCGGTCGTCGTCAAGCTCGACGGCACGAAGACCGACGAGGACGCGCCCTACCTCTCGGAGTGCTTCGGGCCGGTCTCCTTCGCCGTCGCGGTCGAGTCGACGTCCGCCGCCCTGGAGCTGCTGCGCCGCACGATCCGTGAGAAGGGCGCCATGACGGTCGGCGCCTACACCACCTCCCCCGAGGTGGAGCGGGCGATCGAGGACGTCTGCCTGGACGAGTCGGCCCAGCTCTCGCTGAATCTGACCGGCGGGGTCTACGTCAACCAGACAGCCGCGTTCTCCGATTTCCACGGCTCGGGCGGCAACCCGGCGGCCAACGCGGCCCTGTGCGACGCCGCCTTCGTCGCCAACCGCTTCCGCGTGGTCGAGGTCCGCCGCCAGGCGTAGCTAGAAGGCGTCCCGGGGGTCGGGGACATCGGCGTAGCGCTGCACCCACGCGTGCATCGCGATCGCCGCCGCGGCCCCCGCGTTGATGGACCGGGTCGAGCCGAACTGGGCGATGGAGCACACCATCGAGGCGTGTTCACGCGCTTCCTCGGTGAGGCCCGGCCCCTCCTGCCCGAACAGCAGCACACAGCGGCGTGGCAGCTCGGTCCGCTCCAGCGGTACGGCGCCGGGGAGGTTGTCGATCCCGATGATCGGCAGCCCCTCGGCCGCCGCCCAGGCGGTCAGGTCCGCCGTGTCGGGGTGGTGGCGCACATGCTGGTAGCGGTCGGTGACCATGGCGCCACGCCGGTTCCAGCGCCGTCGGCCCACGATGTGGATCTCCTTGGCCAGGAAGGCGTTGGCGGTCCGCACGACCGAGCCGATGTTGAAGTCGTGGCCCCAGTTCTCCACAGCCACGTGGAAGTCGTGCCGCCGCAGGTCGAGATCGGCGACGATCGCCTCCCGCGTCCAGTAGCGGTAGGCGTCGCCGACGTTGCGCCGGTCGCCGTGGGCCAGCAGCTCGGGGTCGTAACGCTTGCCCTCGGGCCAGGGCAGCGGGTGCGGCCCGACGCCGATCTCCTGGCCGTAGCCGTCGTCGTACTGAAGGGGCTCGGCGGGGGACTCTGGGGTACTGCCGGTCTCGCTGCTCACCCGACGAGCGTATGGCCCCCGCCACCACCGTGCGGCGGGGCCTCCCCCGTACCGCCGCGTTCCTCAGGCGCCGGGCGCGCGCCGGGGACGTCCGGCGCCTTCTCCTCGCGCCGGAACCGGGACGGCAGCGGCAGCCACGCGAGCAGTCTCCGCCGCCCCAGCGCGGCCCGGCCGCCCAGCCAGACCAGGAAGACCGTCGGCAGGAACACCGCGTCCGCCGCGATCATCGCCATCGAGAAGAACGGCAGCCCCAGCAGCAGGGCGATACCCGCGTGCTCGCCGATCATGATGACCAGCAGGACGTTCTTGATCCGCCGGTTGAACAGGGTGAACGGGAACGCGACCTGGACGATGACCGTCGCGTACGTCAGCACCATCACCATCAGCCCGCTGGAGGCGAGCACGTCCGACAGGGCGGGCCACGGGGTGAAGTAGTCGAGCTTGAGCGGGTAGTAGAGGGCGGTGCCGTCCTGCCAGCGCGAGCCCTGGATCTTGTACCAGCCGGCGGTCGCGTAGATCAGGCAGACCTCGACCATGATCACGACGAGCGTGGCGTTGTGGACGAGGTTGGCCAGCACATCGAGCAGGGCGCGCGGCTGCCCGTACGGCGCGTAGCGGTTCGCGGCCCACCAGGCGGCGGCGGAGAGCCACAGGAGCCACAGCAGGACCGGGAACCACCAGGTCCCGCCGAGCCCGTCCATGACCGTGGCGACGATCAGGACGGGGCCGAGCAGCGCCCAGAGCACCGGTCCCACGACATCCCGTACGGGCGGCAGCCCGGCCGCCGCCCGCTCGGCCTGCCGCGCCGCGCGCCGGGCGTCCAGCGACCAGACCTGGGCGCAGCGCGTCAGCACGAGGTAGATCGCCATCAGATGGATGACGTTGTCGCCGCCGTCGCCCATGAAGACGCTGCGGTTCTGTACGGAGAGCACGCCGACCATGAAGAGGACCGACATGGTCCGGGTGCGCCACCCCAGGAGCAGGGCGGCGGCGGACAGCAGGGTGAGCGCGTACACCGCCTCGAACCAGAGCGCGCTGTCCGACCAGAGGAGGACGGAGAAGGCGTCGTTGCCCGCCGTGAGCTGCCGGGCCAGGTCCCAGTGCCACGGGCTGTCGGGGCCGTACAGCTCATGGCGGTGCGGCAGCTCGCGGAGCAGGAAGAACAGGTAGGTGGCGGAGAAGCCGATCCGGATGACGGCGCTCTGGTACGGGCCGAGGGCCGACGCGGTGATGCGCTGGAGGGCGCGGGCCAGGGAGACCCCGGCCTCGGCGATCCGGTCGGGGCCGCCGCGGCCCGGGCCGGGGGCGGACCGGTCGGCCGGAGGTGCGGTGGGCGGGGTGGTGGTCACTTGGTCCCCTCCTCGCCGCGCGCCGCGTCACGCGGGGCGGGCAGATCGTCGGGGGTCACGTCCCACCAGGGGAGTACGCGGTGGTCGGTCCGGGGCTTGGCCTTCTCGGTGGACCACGAGGGCGGCGGGATGAGGGTGGTGGCCGACCTCATCTGGATGCGCTCGACCGTGCCGCCCAGATCGCGCTCGCTCAGCCGCAGCATCGCGATGCGCCGGACGTAGCGCTCGGAGAGCTCGCCGCGCAGACCGTTGGGACGGTTGTCGCTGTCGTGCGAGTTCACGTAGAAGTCCCAGCCCCGGCGGAGCTCGTTCTGGTTCACATGGCTGGGGACGAAACTGCCGCGGATCGCCTCGCCGTCCTCGTGGGAGAGGCTCATCCAGCCGGTGGTGGTGCGGCGTCCGTCGGGCCCCGCCACCTCGGCCCGGACGTGTACGTGGATGTTCTGCTGGAGCGGATTGGGGGCGAAGAGCTTCCAGTTCTGCTCGAACTCCGGGTAGATCCAGTCGTCGATCGTCTTCCCGTGCTGCTTGGTCAGCGTGTTCGACGGGGCCACGTGCAGGAAGACCATCGCCACCTGTGCGCAGGCCAGCAGCCCGATGAGGGAGAGGGCCAGGGCAGCGACGACCTGGTAGCCGAAGGAGAGCCCGGCTATGCCCGGGCCCGCGGACTGCTGCCCGCTGCCGGGGTGCGGCTCACCGGAATGCGCGCCGCCGGGGTGCGGCTCACCGGAGTGCCCGTCGCCGGGGTGCGCGCCGCCGGAGTGCCCGTCGCCGGAGTACCCGGTGCCGGAAGCCTCGCCGGCGGAGCTCCCGCCGTGGTCCGAATCCATCCCGCCCCGTTCACCGTCGATCGCACCTCGGTTATCCACAGGGTTGACACCCTACGGGCCGTCGACCGACCATTGAAGTCAGTGAACCGAACGATCGGTCGGTAGGGAGCCCGGGATGGCGGCAGTGACTGCGGACCAGAAGACGCAGAGCACCTCAGGCACGGCGAATGGGGCAGGTACGGCGGCAGGCGTGGCCGGGGACCCGGCGGACGCGGCACTCCTCGCGGCCTTCGACGCGGCCGTGGCGGCCGACGACCGCATCGAGCCGCGCGACTGGATGCCCGAGGCGTATCGCGCCACGCTGGTCCGCCAGATGGCCCAGCACGCCCACTCGGAGATCATCGGCATGCAGCCCGAGGCCAACTGGATCACCCGCGCGCCCTCGCTGCGCCGCAAGGCGATCCTGATGGCCAAGGTGCAGGACGAGGCCGGACACGGCCTGTATCTCTACAGCGCGGCCGAGACGCTGGGCACCAGCCGCGAGGAGCTGCTCGACAAGCTCCACGCCGGCCGCCAGCGCTATTCGTCGATCTTCAACTACCCCACCCTGACCTGGGCCGATGTCGGCGCGATCGGCTGGCTGGTGGACGGCGCGGCGATCACCAACCAGGTGCCGCTCTGCCGCTGCTCCTACGGCCCCTACGCCCGCGCGATGGTCCGCATCTGCAAGGAGGAGTCCTTCCACCAGCGCCAGGGGTACGAGCTGCTGCTCGCCCTGAGCCGCGGCACCGAGGCCCAGCACGCGATGGCCCAGGACGCGGTGGACCGCTGGTGGTGGCCGTCCCTGATGATGTTCGGCCCGCCCGACGACGCGTCCTCCCACTCCGAGCAGTCGATGGCCTGGAAGATCAAGCGGCACTCCAACGACGAGCTGCGGCAGCGCTTCGTGGACATCTGCGTGCCCCAGGCCGAGGCACTGGGCCTCACCCTGCCGGACCCCGACATCCGGTGGAACGAGGAGCGCGGGCAGCACGACTTCGGCGCGATCGACTGGACGGAGTTCCAGCAGGTCCTCAAGGGCAACGGCCCGTGCAACGAACAGCGGATCAGCCAGCGGCGCAGGGCCCACGAAGAGGGCGCCTGGGTCCGGGACGCGGCCGCCGCGTACGCCGCCAAGCACACGACCCCGTCCAGCCGGACAGCACAGACCGCACCGCACGTGGAGGAGACGGCATGAGCAGCTCGACCGACTGGCCGCTGTGGGAGGTGTTCGTGCGCTCACGGCGCGGGCTGTCCCACACCCACGCGGGCAGCCTCCACGCCCCCGACGCCGAGATGGCCCTGCGCAACGCGCGCGACCTCTACACCCGCCGCTCGGAGGGCGTCTCGATCTGGGTGGTCCCGTCCACCGCGATCACCGCCTCCTCCCCCGACGAGAAGGACTCCTTCTTCGAGCCGGCCGGCGACAAGCCCTATCGCCACCCGACCTTCTACGAGATCCCGGACGGGGTGAAGCACCTGTGAGCGCCGCCCTCGCCCTCGGCGACGACGCGCTGGTGCTCTCGCACCGGCTGGGGGAGTGGGCGGGCCATGCCCCCGTCCTGGAGGAGGAGGTGGCGCTCGCCAACATCGCCCTGGACCTGCTGGGCCAGGCCCGGGTGCTGCTCTCGCTCGTCGGTGACGAGGACGAGCTGGCCTACCTCCGCGAGGAGCGGGCCTTCCGCAACCTCCAGCTGGTCGAGCAGCCGAACGGGGACTTCGCCCACACCATCGCCCGGCAGCTCTACTTCTCCGTCTACCAGCACCTGCTGTACGAGCGGCTGGCGGCCGGGGGCGGCGCGTTCGCGGACCTCGCGGCGAAGGCCGTCAAGGAGGTCGCCTACCACCGGGACCACGCCGAACAGTGGGTCCTGCGGCTCGGCGACGGCACCGCCGAGAGCCACGAGCGGATGCAGGCGGGCCTGGACGCGCTCTGGCGCTTCACCGGAGAGATGTTCCAGCCGGTGGAAGGGCTCGACGCCTCTTCCGGCGTCGACCGGGAGGAGCTGGAGACCGCCTGGCTCTCCGCCGTCACCGGCACCGTGGAGCGGGCCACGCTGACGCTCCCGGCCGGGCCGCGCACGGGAGGGTGGGCGGCGGGCGCGGGCCGGCAGGGCCTGCACACCGAGCCGTTCGGGCGGATGCTCGCCGAGATGCAGCACCTGCACCGCAGCCACCCGGGGGCGTCATGGTGACCGACACCCCGCTGGAGGCGGAGCTGCGCTCCCTCGCCGGTTCCGTCCCCGACCCCGAGCTCCCGGTGCTGACCCTGGCCGAGCTGGGCGTCCTGCGGGGCGTGGACGTGGAGGGCCCGGGCCGGGTGACCGTGCGGCTCACCCCGACGTACACGGGCTGCCCCGCGATCGAGGCCATGTCCGCCGACATCGAGCGGGTGCTGCATGAGAACGGCGTGCCCGAGGTCTCCGTGGTCACGGTGCTCGCACCGGCCTGGTCGACCGACGACATCAGCGCCGAGGGCCGCCGCAAGCTGGCCGAGTTCGGCATAGCGCCCCCGCGCGCCCACAGCGCCGACGGCGGCCCGGTGCCCCTGACGCTCTCGGTGCGCTGCCCGCACTGCGGCTCCACGGAGACGGAGCTGCTCAGCCGGTTCTCCTCCACGGCGTGCAAGGCCCTGCGCCGCTGCGTCGCCTGCCGCGAACCGTTCGACCACTTCAAGGAGTTGTAGATGTTCCATCCGCTCCGGGTCAGCGCGATCGAACGGATCACGGACGATGCGGTGGCCGTCACCTTCGCCGTGCCCGCCGAGCTGCGCGAGACCTTCCGCCACCAGCCGGGCCAGCATCTGAACGTGCGCTTCACCGTGGACGGCAAGGAGATCCGCCGTTCGTACTCGATCTGCGCCCCGGCCACCGAACAGCCCGCCGAGCCGGTGGTGCGGGTCGGCATCCGCGGGGTCGAGGGCGGGGCGTTCTCCACCTACGCCCTGAAGGAACTGGCCGTCGGGGACCAGGTGGAGGCCATGCCTCCGATGGGCCGCTTCGTGCTGGAGCCGCGTCCGGGGCTGTTCGCGGCGGTGGTCGGCGGCAGCGGGATCACCCCGGTGCTGTCGATGGCGGCGACGCTCCTGGCCCGGGAGGAGAAGGCGCGGTTCTGCCTGATCCGCAGCGACCGCACGGCGGCCTCCACGATGTTCCTGGACGAGGTGGCCGACCTCAAGGACCGCTATCCGGACCGCTTCCAGCTGATCACCGCGCTCTCGCGGGAGGAGCAGTCGGCCGGGCTCCCCTCCGGCCGCCTGGACACCGAGCGGCTCACCGCCCTGCTGCCCGCGCTGCTTCCGGTGGCGGAGGTGGACGGCTGGTTCCTCTGCGGGCCGCTCGGTCTCGTACGGGGGACGGAGAAGGCGCTGCGCACGCTCGGCGTCGACCGGTCCCGGGTCCACCAGGAGATCTTCCACGTCGACGACGGCCCCTCCGACGTCACGGTGGTCAAGGTCGCCGCACCCTCCGACGCCACGCTGACGGCCACCCTCCACGGCCGCTCGGGCAGTTGGCCCGTCCAGGACACGGAGTCGCTGCTGGAGACGGTGCTGCGGAGCCGCTCGGACGCTCCGTACGCCTGCAAGGGCGGGGTGTGCGGGACCTGCCGTGCCTTCCTCGTCTCGGGCGAGGTCCGGATGGAGCGGAACTTCGCGCTGGAGCCGGAGGAGACGGACGCGGGCTTCGTGCTGGCCTGCCAGTCGCACCCGCTCACCCCGGAGGTGGAGCTGGACTTCGACCGCTGACGCGGTCCACTTCCCGGAGAACCTGCGCCTCCCGTAGGACCTGTTCCCTTCTCCTAGAACCTGTTCTATCTTGACGGCCCGTCAAGGACTGGTTCAGGGACTGGTTCAGCGACGGGTTCAGGGACTGCCAACGGGAGGCCGGGACAGTGGACTTCACCTTCACCGAGGAACAGCGGGCAGCCGTCGAGGCGGCCCGGGCCGTCTTCTCCGGCGTCACGCCCGACCGTGTGCCCAGCCCCGCCCTGACCCCGGGCGCCGTGGCCGAGGACATCGACCGCGGGCTCTGGGGCGAGCTGGCGGCCTCGGACCTGCTCGGCCTCACGCTCTCCGAGGAGTACGGGGGCGCGGGGCTCGACCCGGTCGCGCTCTGCCTGGTCCTGCGCGAGTCGGCCAAGGTCCTGGCCAGGGTCCCGCTGCTGGAGAGCTGCGCGGTCGCTATGACAGTCGAGCGGTACGGGGAGCGCGGCCTCGCGGCGGAGCTGCTGCCCCGGGCCGTCCGGGGCGAGCTGATCCTGACCGCCGGAGCCAACGGGCGCACCGGCCACGACCCGGCCGAACTCGCCGTCACCGTACGGCCGGAGGGCACGAAGAGCGGCCCCGTACGGCCGGAGTCCGAAGGGACCAGCCCCGTACGGCCGGAGGGCGCGGAGACCGGCCCCGTACGGCCGGAAGGCGGGCTCAAGGAGGGCGCCGGGCCTTCGGGCTGGGTGGTCGACGGGGTTCAGTCCGCCGTGCCCTGGGCCCAGGTGGCTGATCTGATCGCCGTGCCCGCCCGCACCGGGGACGGCCGGTCCGTGCTGGCCCTCGTGGACCCCGCCCGTGCGGGCGTCACCCTGGCGGACCAGGTCTCCACCAGCGGCGAGCGCCTGGCGGAGGTCCGGCTCGACGGCGTACGCATCGAGGCCCGCGAGCTGATCGACGCGGCCGGGGCCTGGGACCGGCTCCGGGCCCTGCTCACCACGGGCACCTGCGCACTGGCCCTCGGGCTGGGGGAGCGGGTGCTCGCGATGACCGCCGAATACACCGGCAAGCGCGAACAGTTCGGGTTCCCCGTCGCCACGTTCCAGGCGGTGGCGGTGCAGGCCGCCGACCGGTACATCGACCTGCGGGCCATGGAGGTGACGCTCTGGCAGGCCGCCTGGCGGATCTCCACCGACGCCGGGGGTCCACTGCCCGCCACGGGCGATATCGCCGTGGCGAAGATCTGGGCCTCCGACGGGGTCCGCCGCATCGTGCAGACCGCCCAGCACCTGCACGGCGGCTTCGGCGCGGACACCGACTACCCGCTGCACCGCTTCCATGCCTGGGCGAAGCAGATCGAACTCTCCCTCGGCCCGGCGGCGGCCCACGAGGAGGCGCTGGGCGACCTGCTGGCCACCCACCCCCTGGCGTGACGCCACCGAAAGGCCGGGGCGGAGGTCAGAGGACGAAGGCCGAGGCCCCGTTCTCCGTCACCATCGGGCGCCCGGCCCCGTCCCAGGCGAGCATTCCGCCGTCGATGTTCACGGCGTCGATCCCCTGCTGCACCAGGTACTGGGTGACCTGGGCGGACCGGCCGCCGACCCGGCACATCACATGGACGCGCCGGCCGTCCTCGGCGGCCTCGGTCAGCTCACCGAACCGGCCCACGAAGTCGCTCATCGGAATGTGCAGCGCGCCCTCGACATGACCGGCCGCCCACTCGTCGTTCTCGCGCACGTCCAGGACCAGGCCGTCCGACGGCACCTCCGCGACGTCCACCGAGGGCAGCGGGGCGAAATTCATGGGTCATGCCTTCTCTCGTACGTACGCGGCCACGTCACCGGGAACGCTACTGCACCATCCCCGCGAGCTCGGCCTCCCGCCGGGACACCTCGCCCAGCAACTGGTCCCCGATGTCCTCCAGCAGCTGGTCCGGGTCGTCCGGGGCCATCCGGAGCATCGAGCCGATCGCGCTCTCCTCCAGCTCCTTGGCGAGCACCGTGAGCAGCTCCTTGCGCCTGCTGAGCCACTCCAGACGGGCGTAGAGCTCCTCGCTCTCGCTCAGCGCGACCGGCGGCTGGACCGGGCCCGCCGCCCACTCCGCTGCCAGCTCCTTGAGCAGCTCGACGTCACCGCGCCCGTAGGCGGCGTTCACCCGGGTGATGAACTCGTCCCGGCGCTCCCGCTCCGGCTCGTCCTGGGCGAGGTCCGGGTGGGCCTTGCGGGCCAGCTCGCGGTAGAGCTTGCGGGCCTCCTCGCTGGGCCTGACCCGCTTCGGCGGCCGCACCGGCTGCTCGGTGAGCATGGCGGAGGCCTCGGGGGAGAGCCCGTCGGAGTCCATCCAGTCGTGGAAGAGCTCATCGACGCCGGGCATCGGCATGACGATGTCCCGCGCCTCCTTGGCCTTGCGCACGTCCTCGGGGTCACCGGTCCTGGCCGCCCGGGCCTCGGCGATCTGCGCGTCCAGCTCGTCGAGGCGCGCGTACATCGGGCCGAGCTTCTGGTGGTGCAGCCGGGAGAAGTTCTCGACCTCCACCCGGAAGGTCTCCACCGCGATCTCGAACTCGATCAGCGCCTGCTCGGCGACCTGCACGGCCCTGGCCAGCCGCGCCTCGGGACGCGGCGGGGCGTCCTGCGGGTCACCGTCCGGCCCGGCCTCCCCGGCCGGGGCGCCCTGCGCCGGTGGCGCGGCGTCCTGCTGCTCGGCGGGCCGGTCATCATCGTTCCGGGTGGGAGGCACCCCGGCGGCTTCGTGGGTCACCCGTCCAGCGTATGGCCACGGCCACCCGCCCCGTACCGCACGGCCCCGGCCCGGCCCGGAGGGAGCAGCCGCCCCTCCCTGGCCCGGGCCGGGGGAACCGGGGGAAGCAGCCGTCCTCCCCGGCCCGATCGGGAGAAGTAACCGCCCGCCCCGAACCCCTCGCCCCTCACATCCCGCTCATATACCGCGCTCGGCGGGCACCCGTCCCGCCTTGATCGCCCGCTCCAGCTCCGCGTGGTCGGCCTCCGTGCGGTCGGCGTAGGCCACCGCGAAGTCGGCCACGGCGTGGTCGAGCTCGTCGCTCTTGCCGCAGTACCCCGCGAGCAGGCGGGGATCGGCGCTGTGGGAGTGGGCGCGGGCCAGCAGGGCACCGGTCATCCGGCCGTAGTCGTCGACCTGTTCGACGGTGAGCGCGGCGGGGTCCACGCTGCCCTTGCGGTTCCTGAACTGCCTTACCTGGTACGGCCGTCCGTCCACGTCCGTCCAGCCGAGCAGGATGTCGCTGACGACCTGCATCCGCTTCTGGCCGAGCACCACCCGGCGGCCCTCGTGGCCGGCCGGGGGCGCGTCGAAGCCGACGGCCGGCAGATGGGGCGCCAGCGCCGACGGCCGCGCCTCCTTCACCTGGAGGACCAGCGGCTCCCCGCGGTGGTCGAGCAGCAGCACCACGTACGACCGGGTCCCGACGCTGCCGGTGCCGACCACCCGGAACGCCACGTCGTGGATCGCGTACCGGGCCAGCAACGGCAGCCGGTCCTCGGCGACCGTCGCGAGATAGCCGCCGAGCCCGGCCGCCACCGCCGCGGCCTCCGCGTCCGGCACCCGGCGCAGCACGGGCAGGGCGTCGACGAAGCGCCGGCCGCCGTCGAGGCAGTCCTCCGTGGACCGGGCGGCGAACCGGGCGCTGGTGTTCCTGCGGGCCTTCTCCGAGACCTTCTCCAGGGTGCCGACCAGATCGCGCGCGTCCGTGTGCGAGACGAGCTCCTCGTCCGCGATGGCGTTCCAGGCATCGAGTGCGGGCAGCCGCGCCAGCAGCCGCATGGTGCGCCGGTAGGCGCCTACGGTGTCGTATGCGCCCTTGCGGCAGGTGTCCTCGTCGGCCCCGGCGACCCGGCCCGCCAGCACGAGCGAGGTGGCGAGCCGCTTGAGGTCCCACTCCCAGGGGCCGAAGACGGTCTCGTCGAAGTCGTTGAGGTCGATCACCAGGCTGCCCCGGGCATCGCCGTAGAGGCCGAAGTTGGCCGCGTGGGCGTCGCCGCAGAGCTGAGCGCCCACCCCGGTGACCGGGGTGCCCGTCAGGTCGTGGGCCATCAGCCCGGCCGAACCGCGCAGGAAGGCGAAGGGCGAGGCGGCCATCCGCCCCACCCGGATCGGCGCCAGACCCGGCACGCGGCCCCGGTTGGACTCCTCGACGGACCGCACCGCGTCCGGGCGGCCCGGCGGCAGGACCAGCGAACCGTGCGAGGCACGCGGCACCCGCTCGCGCAGCGCCTTGCCCGCCGCCTTCGGCGAACCCGCCCCGCCCCGCCGGGCGAACCCGGGGACGACCGGGATACGGGCATCCGCCTCCGCGTCCCGCAGCCCCGGCGCCTCGCCGAGGCCCGTGCTCCCGCCGACCCCCGTGTCCGCACCCGCACCCGTGTCCGTACCCATGCCTTCGACAACGCCCATGGAGCGTCCCTCCCCCACCCTCGTCAGCTCTCCGGCCGATCCGGTCGTCCGTCCCGGTCAGCGGTGCTGTCTGTCTGCAACCGAGCACGACCGTACCGCCGTTCGCCCGCGGCCGCCCGCCCCTGTGGACAACTCCGGCAGCGGCCCCCGGCGACCGCCGGAGGCGCTCAGCAGCCGGTCCCCTGTTCCGGCACCGCGAGGTACGTGTCCGCCCACCGGCCGAGCTCCTTGAGCGCCGGCTCCATCGCCGCTCCGGCCTCGGTGAGGCGGTACGCGACACGCAACGGCGGCCCCTCGTCGACCTCGTGGATCACCAGACCGGCCGCCCCCAGCTCGGTCATCCGGTCCGAGAGCATCCGCTCGCTGATCCCGGGGATCGCGCGGCGCAACTCCGCGAAGTGCACCGGTCTCCGCGTCCCGCGACGTCACCGCCGCGTTCGTCCAGGCCTGGCTGGACCAGGTGATCGTCGTCGGGCACAACGCGGTACCCGACTCCCCCGTGCCCGGGACCCCGGTGACCGTCGTCGCCGGCCGCGGCGGCTCGTACGCCCCGGGCACCCCCGGGAGAGCTTCGAGTTTGTCCAGAATTACCTGGAGAAGCTGCTCACGAGCATGTTCTCCGCCGAGGTGGACTTCATCGTTCCGGAGCTGCCCCTCGCCCGGAGCTGGCCCTCGCCTCCCGCCTCGCCGCCTGACAGCACACAGACCCTGGCAGCACACAGAAGAAGGCAACGCGGAACAACACGGAACAACACGGAACAGGGCCGTGGAACTCGATCGAGTTCCACGGCCCTGTGATGTCAGTGACCAGCTCGGCGATGTCAGCAACCGGACGTTTCACGTGAAACCAAACCACGTGAAACGCACACACAGCCCCCGATCAGGCCCGCCCTCCGGCCGCCACCCGCTCCCCAGTCCCAGCCCCGGCCTCGACCCCGGCAGGTTCATCGGCACCCTCGCCGTCGGGCCGGCTCCGCGTACCGCGTCCGGCTCCACCGCCGCGCGGGCCGCCCCCGCCGTTCCGGGGCCCGGCCGCGGACGAGCCACGGGCCGCCTCCGCCGCCGCGGCGATCTCCCGGGCCTCCCGCTCCGCCTGCTCCGCCTTCTCGCGCGCCTGGGCCGCGAGATCCACCCGGCCCTCCGGCTTGATGTGGGCGATGACACCGGGGTGGGCGATCGACGGAAGGAGGTGGCGCCACATCTCGGCCACCTGCTCCCGCAGGTCGGCACGCCCGGTGTCGGCCTCGGATATCAGCTGGATACCGGTGAACGAGGCGACGATGACCTTGGCGGACACCATCGGGTCGATCTGGGGGAGCACCTCGCCCCGCTCCTTGCCCAGCTCCAGCATCCGGGCCGTGGCGTCGATCCAGTCGCCCCACGGGTGCGGCCCGCCGAGGAAGACGCCCTCGATGGAGAGGCGGGTCCCGGCGCGCGCCATCGCGTTGTGGCGCAGGGCATAGGCAAACTGCTGGCCGCCGTCCACCAGCGACTGGAGCGGCGATCCCTCCTGCGCGAACTCGACCGTGGACGTCTGCTCATCCATGATCGCCTGGGCGATGGCCTCCTTGGACGCGAAGTGGAAGTACAGCGCCCCCTTGGTCACCTTGGCGCGGCGGAGGATCTCCGAGATGGCGGCACGCTCGTAGCCGTAGTCGTCGAAGACGCTCGCCGCGGCATCCACGATCGACCGCCACGTCTGCACCGCGCGAGCCTGCTTCGCCATTTCCTGCCTCCGGGACGTTCTGTGCGCTCAGCCCTTCACTGCCGAGCAGCCGTCGATCCAGCCTCTGCGGCCAGCGTATGCATGGATGCCGGCCCACCGACCATCGGTCTGTCCGGAAACCGCTCCGGCAACCGCCCCGGAGAGGTCCCCCGCCGCCCGCTTCGGCCTCAGCCGGGCCACTCCGCCCGCGCTGCCTGTTTACCCCGCACGTCCTCCGGCGACACAGGGACAGCCGCAGAACGGGACGGGCACGGAACGGGACGGGCACGGTGCGGAACAGCCGGAAGGCACAGCAAACGAAGAACCCCCGCTCCGGATCTCTCCGAAGCGGGGGTTCTGTCGAACCAACCCGACAGTCACGATCAACTGTCCGTTGTGCGCGAGGGGGGATTTGAACCCCCACGTCCCTAAGGACACTGGCACCTGAAGCCAGCGCGTCTGCCGTTCCGCCACTCGCGCAAGAGTGGTGTTTCCCGGCTCCCTCACCGTGTGGTGCGAGCGCCTGGCGACATCCGGAAGATTAGCACGGTGGACAGGGTGGATTCACATCCGTTGTTTTGCCGAACCCTGAACGGGAAACGGGAACGCGGAGCCGTCTCCCCCACTCCTTCAGAGAGCACCGCGTGTGCGGGACACTGTGAGGAGGCCACCTCTACGATCCGTGTGAGAGGTGACACTCATCCACAGGCCAGAGAAGGGGAACCAGCCGATTTCCCGACGCGTGGATACGATCAGTAAGCAGTACAGGGACGATGACACCGGAGGAGGTGCCCCATGGGGGTCATGAAGCGTTTCGAGCAGCGTCTCGAAGGGCTGGTCAACGGCACCTTCGCCAAGGTCTTCAAGTCCGAGGTGCAGCCGGTCGAGATCGCGGGCGCCCTCCAGCGGGAGTGCGACAACAACGCGACGATCTGGAACCGCGAGCGGACCGTCGTTCCCAACGACTTCATCGTCGAGCTCAGCACCCCCGACTACGAGCGGCTCAGCCCGTACTCGGGTCAGCTGGGCGACGAGCTGTCCGGCCTGGTGCGCGACTACGCCAAGCAGCAGCGCTACACCTTCATGGGGCCGATCAAGGTCCATCTGGAGAAGGCCGACGACCTCGACACCGGTCTGTACCGGGTGCGCAGCCGCACCCTGGCGTCGAGTTCGTCACAGCAGGACCAGCCGGGGCAGCCCGGCCAGTCCCCGCGGCCCGCCCCCGGGCGTCCCGCGCCCCCGGGCGGCTACGGCTACCCCCCGACCGCCGCTCCGCCGATGCCCCCCGCCCCGCCGCCCGGCGGTGGACGGCCCGCGGCCCCCACGAGCGACCGGCGCGCGCCCGCCGGGCCCGGCGCCCTGCCGGATGCCCAGGTGCGGCGCTGGATCGAGATCAACGGCACCCGCCATCAGATTTCCCGCCCGACGTTGGTGATGGGACGATCCACCGACGCCGACGTGCGGATCGACGACCCCGGCGTATCGCGCCGGCACTGTGAGATCCGGACCGGAACGCCCTCGACGATCCAGGATCTCGGGTCCACCAACGGCATCGTGGTGGACGGGCAGCACACCACCCGCGCTACGCTCCGCGACGGCTCGCGGATCGTCGTGGGCAGCACCACCATCGTTTACCGGCAAGCCGAAGGGTGAAGCGGGGGCAATGTCAGAGCTGACCCTGACGGTCATGCGGCTGGGTTTCCTGGCCGTTCTGTGGCTGTTCGTCATCGTGGCCGTCCAGGTCATCCGCAGCGACCTGTTCGGAACGCGCGTCACGCAGCGCGGCTCACGCCGCACTGCCGCCGACGCGCGCCCGCAACAGGGCCGCCAACAGCAACAAGCGGCGCCGCCCCAGCAGCGCCAGCAGCCCGGGCGCCAGCGCCGCGGGGCACCCACGAAGCTGGTCGTGTCCGAAGGCACCCTCACGGGCACCACGGTCGCGCTCCAGGGCCAGACCATCACCCTGGGCCGGGCCCACGACTCGACCATCGTGCTGGACGACGACTACGCGTCCAGCAGGCATGCCAGGATCTACCCGGACCGGGACGGGCAGTGGATCGTCGAGGATCTCGGCTCCACGAACGGCACGTATCTGGAACGGACCCGGCTCACCACCCCGACGCCCGTTCCGCTGGGCGCGCCGATCCGTATCGGCAAGACCGTCATCGAGCTGCGGAAGTAGTACGACAATGAGCGAGCGGAGCGAGCGAGCCGCGGCGGCCCGGACGACGGACGCTGCCCGGTTCCCGACCGGAGGGTGGGCAGTGTGGCTCGAGACAGGCTGTACCCCGAGGCGGCGTCGACCGGGCAGGTGCGCATGAGTCTGTCGCTGCGATTCGCCGCCGGATCGCACAAGGGCATGATCAGGGAGGGAAACGAGGACTCCGGCTATGCCGGTCCGCGCCTCCTCGCCATCGCCGACGGCATGGGCGGCCAGGCGGCCGGTGAGGTCGCCAGCTCCGAGGTGATCTCCACGCTCGTCCAGCTCGACGACGACGTGCCCGGCTCGGACATCCTGACCTCGCTCGGTACGGCGGTGCAGCAGGCCAACGACCAGCTGCGCGTCATGGTCGAGGAGGACCCCCAGCTGGAGGGCATGGGCACCACGCTCACCGCCCTGCTCTGGACCGGCCGCCGGCTCGGCCTGGTGCACGTCGGCGACTCCCGCGCGTACCTGCTGCGCGACGGCGTCCTGACGCAGATCACCCAGGACCACACCTGGGTGCAGCGCCTGGTCGACGAGGGCCGCATCACCGAGGAAGAGGCCACCACCCACCCGCAGCGCTCCCTGCTGATGCGGGCGCTGGGCAGCGGCGACCATGTCGAGCCGGACCTCTCCATCCGCGAGGTCCGCGCCGGCGACCGCTATCTGATCTGCTCCGACGGCCTCTCCGGCGTGGTCTCGCACCAGACGATGGAAGAGACCCTGGCCAGCTACCAGGGCCCGCAGGAGACCATCCAGGAGCTGATCCAGCTCGCGCTGCGCGGCGGCGGCCCCGACAACATCACCTGCATCGTGGCCGACGTCCTGGACGTCGACAACAACGACACCCTGGCCGGCCGGCTCAGCGACACCCCGGTCGTCGTCGGCGCGGTCGCGGAGAACCAGGCGGCCCAGCTGAGCGACGGCGGGGCCATGCAGACCCCCGCCGGACGCGCGGCCGGTCTCGGCCGCCCCGTCCCGCCCCCCTCGGGCGGCTTCGGTCCGCCCGGCAGCGGCGACTCCGGTTACGGCGGGATGCCGGACGGCTCGTACGACTCCTACACCGACGACGGCCCCGCCAAGCCGCGCGGCGGCCGTAGATGGCTCAAGCGGTCCGTCTTCGCCGTGCTGGCGCTGGCCGTGATCGGCGGCGGTCTCTACGGCGGCTACCGCTGGACGCAGACCCAGTACTACGTCGGCGCGCAGAACGAGAACGTGGCGCTGTTCCGCGGCATCAGCCAGGACCTCGCCTGGATTTCGCTCTCCGAGGTCGAGAAGGACCACCCCGAGATCGAGCTCAAGTACCTGCCGCCCTACCAGCGCAAGCAGGTCGAGGCGACGATCGCCGAGGGCAGCATCGCCGACGCCCGCAAGAAGGTCGACGAACTCGCGGCCCAGGCCTCGGCCTGCAAGAAGGACGCGCAGCGCCGCGCGGCCGAGGCCGAGACCAGGGCCCGTACGGGCGAGGGCGAGGCCGGCGGCACCGCCGGGGCCCCCGCCACCAGGACTTCCGCCACGTCCGCCGCCACGGGGACCAAGCCGACCAAAGCGACTCCCACTCCCGGCCCCAGCCTCTCGGAGGAAGAGAAGAAGCTGGTCCCGCAGTGCGGTAAGCAGTAAAGCCGTAGGGGGCCTTCAGCATCATGAGCGTTGTCACCAACACGACCACCATCGGCGCGATCGACGCACCGAGCCGCCGCAACACCGAGCTGATGATGCTGGTTTTCGCCATCGCCATCTCGGTCTTCGCCTACGCCAACGTCGGGCTCGCGCTGGACGGTTCACTGCCGTCGGGCATGTTCGGCTACGGAGCCGGGCTCATCCTGCTCGGCGGCGTGGCCCACCTCGTGGTGCGCAAGTTCGCTCCGTACGCGGACCCGCTGCTGCTGCCGCTCGCCACCCTGCTCAACGGGCTGGGCCTGGTGCTCATCTGGCGGCTGGACCAGTCGCCCCGGCTGATCCAGCGTGCGGAGTTCCTGTACGGGTCGTACAGCCCCGACGCCCCCAAGCAGCTGCTGTACTCGGCGATCGGTGTCGCCTTCTTCGTCGCGGTGCTGATGGTCCTCAAGGACCACCGCATCCTCCAGCGTTACACCTACATCTCCATGGTGGTCGCGCTGGTCCTGCTGATTCTGCCGATGTTCTTCCCCGCCGTGAACGGCGCGAAGATCTGGATCAGCCTGGGCCCCTTCTCCGTCCAGCCGGGCGAGTTCGCCAAGATCCTCATCGCGATCTTCTTCTCCGGCTATCTCATGGTGAAGCGCGACGCGCTGGCGCTGGCCAGCCGCCGCTTCATGGGGATGTACCTGCCGCGCGGACGTGACCTCGGACCGATCATCACGATCTGGGCCCTGTCGATCCTGATCCTGGTCTTCGAGACCGACCTCGGTACCTCGCTGCTCTTCTTCGGCCTCTTCGTCGTGATGCTCTACGTCGCCACCGAGCGGACCAGCTGGATCGTCTTCGGTCTGCTGATGTCGGCGGTCGGTGCGGTCGGTGTGGCCTCCTTCGAGTCGCACGTACAGCAGCGTGTCAACGCCTGGCTCGACCCGTTCTCCGCGGCGACCTGGGCTCAGAGCGAGCAGCTCGGCCAGTCCCTCATGGCCTTCGCCTCGGGCGGCACGCTCGGCACCGGCCTCGGGCAGGGCCACTCCGACCTGATCATGTTCGCCGCCAACGCCGACTTCATCCTCTCCACGGTCGGCGAAGAGCTGGGGCTGGCCGGGATGATGGCTGTCCTGCTGATCTACGGCCTGATCATCGAGCGCGGCGTCCGTACGTCACTGGCCGCACGCGACCCCTTCGGCAAGCTCCTGGCCATCGGCCTCTCCGGCGCGTTCGCGATCCAGATCTTCGTGGTCGCCGGCGGCGTGATGGGCCTCATCCCGCTCAGCGGTATGACCATGCCGTTCCTCGCGTACGGTGGTTCGTCCGTGCTCGCCAACTGGGCGCTGATCGCCATCCTGATCCGCATCAGCGATACCGCCCGTCGGCCCGCGCCCGAGCCCTCACCGTCCACCGACGCCGAGATGACCCAGGTGGTCCGACCGTGAACAAGCCTCTGCGCCGGATCGCCGTCTTCTGCGGCATCCTCATGCTGGCGCTGATGGTGCGGACCAACTATCTGCAGTACGTCCGCGCCGACGATCTCAACACCCGCGACGAGAACCGCCGCATCCGCATCGAGCGGTACGCCCACGAGCGCGGCAACATCATCGTGGACGGCAAGGCGGTCACCGGGTCCGTCGAGACCAACGGCAGCGACTTCAAGTACAAGCGGGTCTGGAAGGACGGCCCCCTCTGGGCCCCCGTGACCGGCTACTCCTCGCAGGCCTTCGACTCCTCGCAGCTGGAGAACATCGAGGACGGCATCCTCACCGGCAACGACGACCAGCTCTTCTTCAACCGCACCCTGTCGATGTTCACCGGGGAGAAGAAGCAGGGCGGCAACATCGTCACCACGCTCAACGGCGCCGCCCAGAAGGCCGCGTTCGAGGGGCTCGGGGAGAAGAAGGGCGCCGTCGTCGCCCTCGACCCGCAGACCGGTGCCATCCTGACGCTGGCGAGCACCCCCTCGTACGATCCCTCGGTGTTCGCGGGCAACTCCGACAAGGACTCCAAGGCCCGGCAGAAGCTGCTGGACGACAAGGACAAGCCGATGCTCAACCGGGCATTGCGCGAGACCTACCCGCCCGGCTCCACCTTCAAGGTCGTCACCGCCGCCGCCGCCCTGGAGAACGGGCTCTACGACGACATCGACGCCAAGACCGAATCTCCGCTGCCCTGGACGCTGCCGCAGACCACCCTCCCGCTGCAGAACCAGGGCAACCTCCCCTGTGAGAACGCCTCGCTCCGCGAAGCCCTGCGCGTCTCGTGCAACACCGTCTTCGGGAAGGTCAGCGACGACCTCGGCAACAAGAAGATGATCGAGCAGACGGACAAGTTCGGCTTCAACAAGGAAGTCTTCACCCCCGTCCGCGCCGACGCGAGCATCTACCCCGAGGACAACCGCCCGCAGAACGCGATGGCCGGCATCGGCCAGGCGTCGAACCGGACCACGCCCCTCCAGATGGCCATGGTGACCGCCGCCATCGCCAACGACGGCAAGCTGATGCAGCCGTACATGGTCGCCAAGCGCCAGGCCCCCGACCTGGACGACATCTACACCCACAAGCCCGAAGAGCTCGGCCGGTCGCTCTCCGGGGAGAACGCCCAGAAGCTCCAGCAGATGATGGAGACCGTCGTCAAGGACGGTACAGGAACCAGGGCGCAGATCCCCGGCGTCACAGTGGGCGGCAAGACCGGTACCGCCCAGCACGGTCTGAACAACAGCGAGAAGCCGTACGCCTGGTTCATCTCGTACGCGAAGACCGACAACGGCTCCCCGGTCGCCGTCGCCGTCGTGGTCGAGGACGGCAACGCCAACCGGGACGACATCTCCGGTGGCGGGCTGGCCGCCCCGATCGCGCGTGCCGTGATGAAGGCGGTCGTAGACAGCAAGCAGTGAGCCCCGTCACGGCGGCCGCCCGTCCATACCGGACATCGGATACCGGTCGGATATCGGCTGACGGGTGCGGGCTGATCACGAACCGCGTGCCCGGTAGCGTATGCGCGAACAGCGCACCGCCGGACCGTACACACGGGTGCGGTCAGGACTGACGGAGAGGGCTGGAACAGTTATGGAAGAGCCGCGTCGCCTCGGCGGCCGGTACGAGCTGGGCTCGGTGCTCGGCCGTGGTGGCATGGCCGAGGTCTACCTCGCGCACGACACCCGGCTCGGCCGCACCGTAGCTGTGAAGACGCTCCGGGCCGACCTGGCCCGCGACCCGTCCTTCCAGGCCCGGTTCCGCCGTGAGGCCCAGTCGGCCGCCTCGCTCAACCACCCCGCGATCGTCGCCGTCTACGACACCGGCGAGGACTACGTCGACGGGGTCTCCATCCCGTACATCGTGATGGAGTACGTCGACGGGTCGACCCTGCGGGAGCTCCTGCACTCCGGCCGTCGGCTGCTGCCGGAACGCACGCTGGAGATGACGGTCGGCATCCTCCAGGCGCTGGAGTACTCGCACCGCGCCCAGATCGTCCACCGCGACATCAAGCCGGCCAACGTCATGCTGACGCGCACCGGCCAGGTCAAGGTCATGGACTTCGGCATCGCCCGCGCCATGGGCGACTCCGGCATGACCATGACGCAGACCGCCGCGGTCATCGGCACCGCCCAGTACCTCTCCCCGGAGCAGGCCAAGGGCGAGCAGGTCGACGCGCGCTCCGACCTGTACTCCACCGGCTGTCTCCTCTACGAGCTCCTCGCGGTCCGGCCCCCGTTCGTCGGGGACTCGCCCGTCGCCGTGGCCTACCAGCACGTGCGCGAGGAGCCGCAGCCGCCGAGCAACTTCGACCCCGAGATCACGCCCGAGATGGACGCGATCGTGCTGAAGGCGCTCACCAAGGACCCGGACTACCGCTACCAGTCCGCCGACGAGATGCGGGCCGACATCGAGGCCTGCCTCGACGGCCGGCCGGTCGCGGCCGCGGCGGCGATGGGCGCCGGCGGGTACGGGGGCTACGACGGCTACAACACCGATCAGCCCACCACCGCCCTGCACGCGGCCGACCCGAACAACGCACAGACCTCGATGCTGCCCCCGGTCAACCCGGACGACGGCGGCTACGGCTACGACGACCGCGCGGGCCGACGACGCCAGCAGAAGAAGAGCAACCTCTCGACGATCATGCTCATCGTCGGGGCGATCGCCGTGCTCATCGGCGCGATCCTGATCGGCAAGGTCGTCTTCAGCTCCACCAACGACACCGGCGGGGTCCCGGTGCCGAACCTGGTCGGCTCCACGCTCAAGGAGGCGGAGGGACTCGCCAAGACCGCGGGGGTCGTCGTCAAGGTCGGCGGCGAGGAGCCGTGCGAGCAGCAGGAGAAGGGCAAGATCTGCTCCCAGACCCCGGATCCGAAGGACGCGACGATGGAGGAGAACGGGACCGTCACGGTCATGGTCTCCTCCGGCGCGCCGAAGATCGAGGTGCCCAACGTCCTGGAGAAGTCCGAGGACGGGGCCCGCGAGGTCCTGGAGGAGAAGGGCTTCACGGTCAACGTCACCGCGGTCGAGTCCGACAAGACCGAGGGTTCGGTGATCAAGCAGGACCCCAGCGGAGGTTCCGAGGCGGAGGACGGCTCCGAGGTGACCATCACGGTCGCCAAGAAGGAGACGCTGGCCCTGCCCGACATGCGCAACCGCACCTACGAGGCCGCAGAGCAGCAGCTGCGGTCCATCGGGTTCACCGAGATCTCGCGGACCGAAGTCGAGTCGGAGCAGGCCGCGGGCACGGTCGTCGAACAGAGCCCGCAGCCCGGGAAGCACGCCAAGGACGCGCAGATCGTCCTCAAGGTCTCCAAGGGACCGGCCGAACCGCCGGAGCCGGAGAAGACCGAGGTGCCCAACCTCCAGGGCCAGACCCTCGCGGTGGCCAAGGCGAAGCTCCAGGAGGCGGGGCTGACGGTCGGCAACATCCAGGGGTCGCAGGACGACAACGCCATCGTGGTCGGCTCCCAGCCGAGGGCCGGTGAGAGCGTCGACAAGAACTCGGCGGTCAACATCTTCGCCACGGGCGGCGGCGGAGGCGACCAGGGCGGCGAGGACGGCGGCGGCTTCTTCGGAGGCGGGTTCGGCAGGTAGCACCCCCAGCCGGTACGGCGAAGGCCCCGGTCACCGTGGATGGTGACCGGGGCCTTCGCCGTGCCCGTTCCCGTGCCTGTGCCCGCTCCCGTACAGGCAGCAGCGGCGGCTAGCTCAGCTCCACCGGCTTCGTACGGTCCTTGTCGACCTTCTCCGTACGCTCCAGCTCGCCCCAGACGATGTACCGGTACTTCGACGTGTAGACCGGCGTGCAGGTCGTCAGCGTGATGTAGCGGCCGGGCTTCTTCACGCCCGACTCCTCCGGGACCGGCTGGATCACGTCCACGTTGAACTTCGAGGTCTCCGGAAGCGTCTTGTAGACCTTGTAGACGTACCAGGTGTCCTTGGTCTCGAAGACGACCGCGTCACCGTTGGTCAGCTTGTGGATGTTGTGGAACTTGGCGCCGTGCCCGTCGCGGTGCGCGGCCAGCGTGAAGTTGCCCTCGTCGTCCCAGGGGAGCGCGGAGGGGACCGGGTCCGTGTAGTAGCCCGCGATGCCGTTGTTGAGGGTCTTGGGGTCGGTGCCCTTCTTGACCAGCACCTCGCCGTTCTCCATGGCGGGGACGTGCAGGAAGCCGATGCCGTCCTTGGTGTCCAGGGCACCGGGCCCGGAGTCCGCCCACTTGTTGCGTACGGTGTCGCCCTGCCGGTCCGCCTCGCGGTCGGCGAGCACGTTGGTCCACCACAGGGAGTACGCGACGAAGAGCGCGAGCACCAGGCCCGCCGTGATCAGCAGCTCCCCGAAGACGCTGACGGCCGTGGCGATGGGGTGCCTGCTCGGCCGGGGCGCGGGGGGTGTGGACGCGTCGGTCCGCTCGTCGTGCTCGGTCCTCGCTGCCACCGCACCGCCCCTGTCGTGATGATGTTCAGCCCACGAGCGCCTTGGGCTTTCCCTCGCTGCGCGGCCGTTCGTCGACCATCTTGCCCCAGACGATCAGCCGGTAGGTACTCGTGAACTCCGGTGTGCAGGTCGTCAGCGTGATGTACCGGTCCGGCTTCGTGAACCCGGAACCGGCCGGGATCGGCTCGATCACCGAGATGTTGGACGGCGAGGTCTGCGGCAGGATGCTGGCCATCTCGTACGTGTAGTACGCCTCCCGCGTCTCGACCACGATCGGGTCGCCGGGGCTGAGCTTGTTGATGTAGCGGAACGGCTCCCCGTGGGTGTTCCGGTGGCCGGCCACCGCGAAGTTGCCCTGCTTGTCCTCGGGCATCGCCGTCTTCAGTTTGCCCTCGCCGTAGTGGCCGAGCATGCCCCGGTCGAGGACCTTCTCCTTGTTGATGCCCTCGGCGATCGGGACGACGACGTCCAGCTTGGGGATGTGCATGATCGCGAAGCCCTGGCCGGGCGCGAACACCCCGGGTTTGCCCGCACCGGTGGCCCACTCCTCCTGGATCTTGTTCGCCTCCTTGCCGGCGATCTGCTCGGCCCGGATGTTGGTCCACCAGAGCTGGTAGGTGACGAACAGCAGCATCAGGACGCCCAGCGAGATGAAGATCTCGCCGACGGCCCGGCTGGCGACGACGGCCGGACTGTCCTTGGCCGCCTTCGCCGCGCGCCGCGCCTCCACCCGGGAGAGCGGGGCGGCGGGCGTGGCGGCCGGTCCGGTCGCACCGGTCGCACCGGTCGGCGGGCTGGGGCGGCGACGGCCGCGCCCCTTGGCCGCCCTGCGTCGCTCGGCACGGCCTCCGGTGACCGGCTCCGCGGGTTCGGAGGGGGTGATCCCTTCCAGTGGGTCCGCCGGTTCGAACGGGTCCAGCGGGTCGGCCACTATTCGCCGGGTGTCCTCGGTCCACAGCCCCAGGGTCTCGTCCGGGACGGGCGCTGCCGCCGTCATGGGGGCTACGGGAGTTACGGACGTTACGGGGGGAGCCACGGGAGTTACGGGCCCGGGGCCGGGGCCAGAGCCGGGAACAGGCGTCGTCGCGGGTCCAGGGGGCCGCTGGGGGCCGTACCAGTCCCGTTGGTACCCCTCGGGGTCGTACCACTCGCCGGGAGCCTCCTGGGGCCGCTCAGCCCCTGAGGGCTGCTTGGCCGCATGGGGCTGCTGGAACGCCTGGGACTGCTGGACCGCATGGGACACCTGGGACGCATGGGGCAGAGCCTCGCCCGCCCCGGACGCGCCCCGCTGTGCCCGCCCCGCCCCACCGGGGTCCGTCTGGAGGCTGTCGCTCCGGAACCAGGGTGAGCCGTGCTCCCCCGGCAGCGGGTCGTTGAGCGGATCCGCGAGGCCCTCGACCGCCGCCACGAACGCCCCGTCGGCCCCGTACGTCCCCTCCGCGTACGGGCCCTGAAGTCCGGTGTCGTCCTCGGGGCGGGGTGCGCTCACGCGGCGGCCTTGCCCACCACCGGCGCGAGACCCGCCGACCGTGCCACGGCCCCCTGGTCGCCGCACTGCTCCAGCCAGTTGGCGAGCATCAGGTGGCCGTGCTCGGTGAGCACCGACTCGGGGTGGAACTGCACGCCCTCCACGGCCCGGTCCCGGTGGCGCAGCCCCATGATGATGCCGTCCGCCGTGCGGGCCGTGACCTCCAGCTCCGGAGGCAGCGCGGCCGGTTCGGCGGCGAGCGAGTGGTAGCGGGTCGCGGTGAAGGGGGAGGGCAGCCCGGCGAAGACGCCCTTGCCCTCGTGGTCCACGGGGGAGGTCTTGCCGTGCAGCAGCTCGGGGGCCCGGTCGACGACACCGCCGTACGCGACGGCCATGGACTGCATCCCCAGGCAGACGCCGAAGACCGGGACGCCGGTGTCCGCGCAGTGGCGCACCATCTCGACGCAGACCCCGGCCTGCTCGGGGGTGCCGGGGCCGGGCGAGAGCAGGACGCCGTCGAAGCCGTCCTGGGCATGGGCCGTGGTCACCTCGTCGTTGCGCAGCACCTCGCACTCGGCGCCGAGCTGGTAGAGGTACTGGACGAGGTTGAAGACGAAGCTGTCGTAGTTGTCCACGACGAGGATGCGTGCGCTCACTGGCCGGCTCCTGCTCCACCGGCGCTCGCGCCGTCGACGGTCACGTCACCGAACGGGAGCAGCGGCTCCGCCCAGGGGAAGACGTACTGGAACAGCGCGTAGACGACCGCGAGAACCAGCACGAGCGCGATAACGCTCCGCACCCATGCGTTGCCCGGCAGATGCCGCCAGATCCAGCCGTACATGCTGACCCCTCCATTCGGTACCCGCACCAGACTAGAGTGCCGCGGCCGGAGAGTGGGTCAGCCTGTGGAAAACCCCGGCCGGGCCCGGTCAGCCGGGAAGCTCCGGCGGCCTGCCCCCGCTCACCGGCCGGGTCGCGTCCAGATGCGCCCAGGCGATCAGCCGGTGGCTGCTGCCCCACTCGGGCTCACAGGTGGTGAGCGTCAGATAGCGGCCGGGCCCCTCGAAGCCGGAGCGGCGGGGGACGGGGTCGACGACGCCCGTGTCGGTGGGCACGGTCCGGTGGGGCTCCTTCGCGATGCGGTACGTGAACCACGTCGTCCCGTCGTTGACGATCACCGCGTCCCCGGGGCGCAGCCGGGGGAAGTCCTTGAAGGGGTCTCCGTACGTCCGGCGGTGCCCGGCCACCGCGAAGTTCCCGCTCTCCCCCGGGCGGGCGGTCCCGCTGTAATGGCCGAGGCCCTTCTGCAAGGTCCTGGGCTCGGTGTTCTCCAGCACCGGCCACTTCCAGCCGGTGCCGAAGCGGGGGATGTACATGACGGCGAACGGCTTTCCGTCGCGGTACGGGGACGGGTCCGAGGACGAGGGCGGCGGGGCGGACGGGGCCACGGGCTGCCGGGCCCACCGGCTGTTGAGCGTCTCGATCTCGCCCTCGGCCGCGTCGGCGGCCTTGACGCCCGTCCAGAACAGGACGTACGCGACGAAGAGGACGATCAGGGTGCCGACGGTGATGCAGAGCTCGCTGAAGGTCCTGACGACGAGACGTACTGATCGCGTCGAACGCACCGAACGCACCGGCACCGGACGGCCTCCCGGGGGATCGGCCCGGGCTCTGCTCGGGCTCAGCCCGGGATCACTCCACAGGCTCCGCGTAGTGGAGGTCCACTGTGCCCGAGTAGCCGGGAAGAGTCACCGCGTCGTCCTGGTCGACTTTCCAGCCCAGCCCGTACGCCTTCACGTACTGCTGGTAGTTCTGGATCGCCTTGGAGTCGTCGAGCGCCTGCTTGAGCCTGCCGGGGTCACCCACAGCGGTGACCTTGTACGGCGGGGAGTAGACGCGGCCCTGGAGGATCAGGGTGTTGCCGACGCAGCGGACCGCGCTCGTGGAGATGAGCCGCTGGTCCATCACCTGGATCCCGCGCGCCCCGCCCTGCCAGAGGGTGTTCACCACGGCCTGGAGGTCCTGCTGGTGGATGACCAGGTCGTTGGGCTGGGGGTCGGGGTAGCCGGGTTTGGCGGTGGCGTCGGGGGGCGCGTCGTCGAGCGTGACGCTGACGGCGTCGCCGGTGATCTTCGTGGTCCCGGCCGCCTTCTCCAGGGCCTTGAGCTTGGCGTCCTCGGCCTCGGTGGAGCCGTCGTCGCGCTGGGCGAGCGCGTCGACGTCCGCGCGGGCGGAGGCGACCTCCTCGGTCAGCCCGGCGTTGTTCTCGCTGCGCTCCCGGATCAGGTCGGAGAGCTTGAGCAGGGAGGAGTCACTGCGCAGATTGGTGCCCTTGGCCGTGTTGGCGCTGGTGACGAAGATGAGTCCGGCCAGGGCGAAAACGGCAGCGGTGAGCACCCGGCCCGCCCACGCGGAGGTGTGCCGGACCGGGCCTTCGGGGGAGTCGGCAGAATTGCTCAACGTACCCTTATCTCATCGGGCGCCATGGAAGCACTACGCTAACGGACGCCCGGGGGCGGCAGCATTCCCCCTGGCACCCCGCCCCGGCGCCCGCCACAGATCCCCTGCGCGGTCACGCAGCGCATCGACAGGAGAGTCCCTCGTGCCGAAGTCACGTATCCGCAAGAAGGCCGACTTCACGCCGCCCTCGGCGAAGCAGGCAACGAACATAAAGCTGACCAACCGCAGTTGGGTGGCCCCGGTGATGCTGGCCCTCTTCCTCCTGGGGCTGGCCTGGATCGTGGTGTTCTACGTGACCGACGGCACCCTGCCGATCGACGCCCTGGGCAACTGGAACATCGTCGTCGGCTTCGGCTTCATCGCCGGTGGCTTCGCCGTGTCCACGCAGTGGAAGTAGCTCCGGCCGGTTCCGCCGCCGCTCCGGCATAGCTTCGAAGCCGCCTCGGCGCAAGCCTTGCCCTGAGTTACCCACAGAGTTATCCACAGGCAGGGGAAAAGGTCAGACGATCTGTGGATAACCTCCACTCCCGTTGACGCCGGTGTGACTGCAGCCTCCCTCTTCGAGGGGGGCTGCACCCCTTGCACCACCGGGAAAAACCCAGCTCAGCGACAAGGGGCACACCCGTTCCCCTTGCCATGCACAAGATCGGGCGTCCACTGTGGACAACTGTGGTCTGCCCTGGGGAGGACAGTGGCCTGGGGAGGACAGGGGCCGACCGCCCGGACGGGTGGGGCTCAGGCCGGGGACAGGGACATGCTGGAGCTCAGGTCAGGGACAGCGTGCGGGCGATGATGATCCCCACGGTGGCCAGCAGCACCAGCGCACAGGTCCCGGCCTGCACGGCCGTACGGTGCTCGCGCGGGGCGTGCACCAGGCCCGCCGCGATCAGGGCGCCCGCGACGAGGCCGCCGACGTGGGCCTCCCATGCGATACCGCCCATGGTGAAGGTGAAGACCAGGTTGATCGCCAGCAGGATCAGCACCGGGCGCATGTCGTAGTTCATCCGGCGCATCAGGACGGCGGTGGCGCCGAACAGCCCGAAGACCGCGCCGGACGCACCCAGCGACGGCTGGTTCGGCTCGGCGAGCAGATACATCAGGGCGCTGCCCGCGAGCCCGGAGAGCAGATAGAGCGCGAGGAAGCGGACCCGGCCGAGCGCGGCCTCCAGCGGTCCGCCGAGCCACCACAGGCCCAGCATGTTGAACCCGATGTGCCACACCTCCTGGTGCAGGAACATCGAGGTCACCAGGCGATACCACTGGCCCTCGGCGACGCCTTCGATCGTGCCCGGCGGCGGGGTCGGGTCCCAGGCCCGGCCGAGCAGCACCAGATCGTCGAGCAGGGACTCGGGGGCGGCCGCGACCACGAGGAAGACCACGAGGTTGATCCCAAGCAGGATCTTGGTGATCAGCCGGGGATCGGCGGCCACGGTGCCGCCGGCCAGCGTGCGGGGCGTGCTCGCGGCCGGGTGGTGGCCGGTGCCGGAGCCCGTACGCACACAGTCGGGGCACTGGAAGCCGACGGAGGCGCTGACCATGCACTCGGGGCAGATCGGCCGCTCGCAGCGCGTACAGCTGATCCCGGTCTCCCGGTCGGGGTGCCGGTAGCAGGCAGGCACGGCCTCACCGCTCCCCGGTCCGCCCCGGTCCACCGGCGGCTGCTGGTCCATCGGTCCTGGCCTGCCTCTCGGTCTCGCCCCGGGCGCCGCACACACGGCCGCCCCGCTGGTCCGCTATGTAACAGTACGGACGGGCAGGGCGGTTGGTTCCCGGCGGAGCGGGACGTCAGCGGGTCTCGACGACGACCGACTCGATGACCACGTCCTGCACAGGGCGGTCGGTACGCGGGTTGGTCGGGGTGGCCGCGATGGCGTCGACGACCTTGCGGCCCGCCTCGCCGGACACCTCGCCGAAGATCGTGTGCTTGCCGGTCAGCCAGGCGGTGGGCGACACCGTCAGGAAGAACTGCGAGCCGTTGGTCCCAGGACCCGCGTTGGCCATGGCCAGCAGGTACGGCTTGGTGAAGGCCAGGTCCGGGTGGAACTCGTCCGCGAACTTGTAGCCCGGACCCCCGGTGCCGTTGCCCAGCGGGTCGCCGCCCTGGATCATGAACCCGCTGATGACCCGGTGGAAGACGGTGCCGTCGTACAGCCGGTCCGTGGACTTCTCGCCGGTCCGGGGGTTGGTCCACTCACGCTGTCCGGTGGCCAGTTCGACGAAGTTCCTGACCGTCTTCGGGGCGTGGTTCGGCAGGAGACGGATCTCGATGTCGCCCTGGCTGGTCTTCAAGGTGGCGTAAAGCTGCTCGGCCACGGTCTGCCTTCCGTAATCCTTCGCTGACGTCCGCAGATCCTCCCACGTACCGGGAAACGTACGGCCGGATGCCTGGTGGAACGGCGCGTTCACCGCCGAACCATGGCATTGTCGTCGGCACACTTCACTTGCACCGTTTTACCGATGTGAACCGTTTTGACGGACATAGCGATCATGACCCGGATGCCCGTCCCGCGTGCCGGTCATGGCCGCGACAGGCATGATTTCGAATTGGGCGGAAAGGCGGAGTACCTACCCGCCACCAAGGAGGAGGATCCCGTGACCCGCATCGACAGCGTGCGCGCCGCAACCGACTCGGCCAGGGACAGCGCGCAGCACGCCGCGGAAGTGGTGGCGCCGTACGCCGACACGGCCAGGAAGCAGGCCGCACATTACGCGCACGAGGCCCGTGTCCAGCTCGCGCCCAAGGTGACGAAGGCCGCCAAGCAGGCCCGTGTCCAGTACGAGTCCCATCTCGCACCCCGCCTCGAACAGGCCCTGACCCATGTGCCGCCGAAGGTCGACGAGGCCGCGCAGCGTGCGGCGCACTCGACACGGAAGGCGGCCCGGACCGCCGCCGACTACACCGTGCCGCGCGTCGAGCAGGCCCGGGCGGCGGCCCAGCCGGTGGCCGAGCACGCCTCCGCCCGCAGCGCCGCCGCGCTGGCCGCCCTGCGGACCACGGTCACGGCCAAGGAGATCCAGAAGCTGGCCCGTAAGCACGAGCGGCGGGCCAGGGCCGGGCGGGCCACCAAGGGGCTCCTGGTGCTGGGTGTCCTCGCCGGCGGGGCCTACGCCGCCTGGCGCTGGTGGGACAAGCAGGCCAACCCGGACTGGCTGGTCGAGCCGCCCGTCGCCACCGAGGTGGGCGACGAGCGCTCGCCGCTGAGCTCGGTCGACGGCAGCGGCCAGACCCTGCTCGACCCGGAGGTCAAGGCCAAGCAGGCCGAGGCCGAGGCGGGCGACGAGGACACCCCGGGCCTCGACGACCGCCCCTGAGAGAGCCGGTGCGTCCGCCCCGCGCGGACGGCACGGAGCAGCGGAAGGGCCCCTCGAATTCGCCGTTCGGCGGGGCCCTTCCGCATGACCGATGCCACGGGACCGGTGACCGGCGACCAGTACGACGAGACCGGTGACTGGTGACCGGCGCTACGGGACGACCGGCCCCCGGGACCTACTTGGTCCCCCACACCTTGGCGAGACGGACGTTGGTGTAGCTTCCGATAGTCCCTGCATCCCCGGCCACGGCCGGGGTCGTCCCGGCACCGAGCAGCGCGGTGGCCGATGCGGCCAGGACGAACGTACGGGCTGCCTTCTTCACGAGAGGTCCTTTCCTGTGGTGCGAGTCTCCCGGGCGCGGACGGCCGTCGTCCTGGTGGCCGGTGCCCTGACCGCCGGTGTTCTGGTGTCGTGCGGGACGGACTCCCCGGGGGACGGCGTCACATCCGCGCCGCACGCCGGAAACGCGGCCTGCGAGAAGATCGCCGACCGCTATCCCGACCGCCTCGGCGGGCAGGAGCTGACGTTCAGCGACCGCCCCGGGGTCGCGGTCTGGGGCAGCAACGCGATCGTGCTGCGCTGCGGTGTCGAGCTGCCCGCCCCGACCACCGACCCGTGCGCGAACGTCGACGGCGTGAACTGGGTCTTCCGCGAGGACAGCTCCGAGGACGGCGCGAAGACGGTCGTCACCTACGGCCGCGACCCGGCCGTGGAGGCCGTGATCTCCGACGAGGTCGTCGCCGTGGACGACGTACTGGTCGAGCTGTCCACGCTGGTCAAGCCCGTGAAGACGTACACGCAGTGCCTGAATCTCGATGACGTGCCACCCCCGTCGCCCTCCGGCTGACGCCGCACCCTTCCCGCCCCTGCCCTTGTCCTGAAGGGGGCTCGTTCACGCGGCGCTGGGCTCGCGTCTGCCGAGCCCCGCCCCCAGCGGGGTCATCACGGCCCTCCCCGACCGCTGCCTCTCCCGGCAAGGCCCCGTGCCCCGGGTGCAGCGGTGATCACCCACCGACCTGTCGCCCGGCACTGACGCCGGACCGGCACGTCACGGGTCCCTCACGAACCGGTCCGGACACCCCCCGGATCCCGGAGCGCCGCCCCCAGCCGACGCGCCCCCTCGTCCAGTTCGGCGAGGTCGGCGGTGGCGGCGAAGCCGAGGCGGAGGTGGGCCTCCTTGGGCGGCTCCGTGGCGAAATAGCGGCTGCCCGCGCTCACCGCCACACCCCGCTGCCGGGCGGCGGCGGTGAGCTCCGTACCGTCTACGCTGGGCGGCAGCCGGAGCCACAGGTGCAGCCCTCCGGCGGGCACGTTCCGTACGTCCGCCGTGGGCAGCTCGGCCCGGAGCGCGGCGGCCAGCCGTGCGCACCGCTCCCGCAGCCGGTCCCCGAGCGCCCGGACGTGCCGGTCCCAGGAGGGGGAGCTGAGCAGCTCCAGCGCCGCCTCCTGGAGCGGGCGGGTGACGAAGAAGTCGTCGACCATGCGGACCGCCCGCATCCGCTCCATCACCGGGCCCCGGGCGGTCAGCGCGCCGATCCGCAGACTCGGCGCCACGGGCTTGGTCAGGGACGTCACATGGACGACCGTGCCGTCGGCGTCGTCCGCCACCAGCGGCCGGGGGACCGGGCCGCCGTGCCCCAGATGCCGGGCGAAGTCGTCCTCGACCACGAAGGCGCCACTGGCCCGTGCCACGTCCAGGACCTGCCGCCGCCGCTCGGGGGCCAGGACCGCGCCGGTCGGGTTGTGGAACGTCGGCTGGCAGTAGAACAGCCGCGCCCCGGTCATCGCGAAGGCGTCGGCCAGCAGATCGGGCCGTACCCCCTCGGCGTCGACCGGCACGGGCACCAGGCGCAGCCCGGCGGCGCGGGCGGCGGCCAGGGCGCCCGGATAGCCGGGCGACTCCACCAGGACCGGGCTGCCGGGACCGGCGATCGCCCGGAAGGCGATCGACAGGGCGCTCTGCCCGCCCGCGGTGACCAGCACGTCCTCGGGGGTCACGCCGCCCCCGGCGATCCGGGCGAAGACGGCGCGCAGCTCGGGCAGTCCGCTCGCGGAGGCCCGGTCCCAGGCGTCCGGACGGCGCGCCGCCCGCGCCAGGGCGGCGCTCAGGGCCCGGGTGGGCTGCAGGGACCGGTGGATGTACCCGCCGTCCATCGCGATCGTGCCGGCCGGTGCCGGTCCGGGCGGCTCGGCGATCAGATGGGTGTCGACGGCCCGGTCGGTGAGCGCGACCGTCTGCCAGGCGGTGTCGGGCGCCCCCCTCTCCGTACGGGCGTGCGCCGCCACGTACGTACCGCTGCCCGGCCGGGTCACCACGGCGCCCTCCGCCGCCAGCAGGGCGATGGCCCGCGCGACGGTGGCCGGTCCGACGCGGTACTGCTGGATCAGCTCCCGGCTGCTGGGCAACCGGTCGCCGGGAGAAAGCCGTTCCACCAGCGTACGGAGTCTGGTGGCCAGTTCACCGGAAGTGCTACTGTCAGACATGAGAGATGACAATAGCGCTACCGCCACCGATCGGGAAGCACTTCACCTGGACATCGCCGCCCTGCGGGCCGAGACACCCGGGTGCCGACAGGTCGTCCACTTCAACAACGCGGGGTGCGGGCTGCTCGCCACCCCCGTACTGACCGCGATGGTCGGCCACCTCAACCTGGAGGCGCGGATCGGGGGTTACGAGGCCTCGGCCGCGCGGGCCGACGGAGTCCGCGCGTTCTACACGGAGCTCGCCGCCCTGATCAACACGGCACCGGAGAACATCGCCTTCGCCGGCAGCGCCACCCACGCGTACGCCAACGCCCTGTCCTCGATCCCGTTCGAGCCCGGCGACACCATCCTCACCACCCGCGACGACTTCGTCTCCAACCAGATCGCCTTCCTCTCCCTGCGCAAGCGGTTCGGCGTGGAGATCGTCCACGCGCCCGACGCTCCGGAGGGCGGGGTGGACGTGGAGGCGATGGCCCGTCTGATGCGGGCCCACCGCCCCCGCCTGGTCTCCGCCACCCACATCCCCACCAACTCCGGCCTGGTCTCACCGATCGCCGAGATCGGCCGGCACTGCCGGGAGCTCGACCTGCTCTATCTGGTCGATGCCTGCCAGTCCGTGGGCCAGTACCCGCTGGACGTCGAGGAGATCGGCTGCGACCTGCTCACCGCCACCTGCCGCAAGTTCCTGCGCGGCCCGCGCGGCAGCGGCTTCCTGTACGTCTCCGACCGCGTCCTGCGCGCCGGGTACGAGCCCCTGTTCATCGACATGCACGGCGCCCGCTGGACCGCGCCCGGCGAGTACCGCGCCGTCGACACGGCGGCCCGGTTCGAGGAGTGGGAGTTCCCGTACGCCACCGTCCTCGGCTCCGCCGCCGCGACCCGCTACGCCCGCGAGGTCGGCCTCGAAGCCATCGCCCACCGCACCCCGGCACTCGCCGCGAAGCTGCGCGACCGGCTGGAGACCATCCCGGGAGTACGCCTGCTCGACCGGGGCCCGCAGCTCGCCGCCCTCGTCACCTTCGCCGTCGACGGTGACTGGCAGCCGCAGCCGTTCAAGGAGGCCCTGGACGCCCGGAAGATCAACTCGGCGCTCAGCTTCCGCGAGTTCGCGCAGTTCGACTTCGGGGACAAGGACGTCGACTGGTGCCTGCGCCTGTCGCCGCACTACTACAACACCGAGGAGGAGGTGGAGCACGTGGCCGAGGCGGTCACGGAGATCCTCGGCACCCGCCTGCTCTGAGGCTCCCGCCCATTCTGAAGCGACCGCCTGCTCTGAGGCTCCCGCCTACTCCGAGGCGGCGTCGCGGTCGTCGCCGGCCACAGAGCCACCGGGCACCGAGCCACCGGCCGCCATGTCGGCCACCGAGCCATCGGGCAGCGGGTCGTCCAGGAGGCCGGTTCGGGCGATGAGGTAGGCGAGTTGGGCGCGGCTGTTGCTGCCGAGCGCGTCCGACGCCTTCTTCAAGTGGCTCGCCACCGTACGGGTACTCATGCCCAGGCGGCCGGCGATGGCCCCGTCGGTGTACCCGTCGACCATCAGCCGGAGCACGCGGAGCCGGGTCTTCTCGGTGAGGAGCCTGGGCCGCCGCTGGTCCGGCTGGTAGCTGACGGCATCGGCCCGCTCCCAGGCGTGCTCGCCCGGTCGGCTGCCCCGGGCTGCGCGGTCAGCAGCTCCGTGGTCAGGCCCCGTGCGGCCTCGTCCAGCGCCGCGCTGATCACGGCCGGGCCCGACCAGTCGCTGGACGGCGGGTACACCGACCTGGCGCGCTTCCTGGTAGATGCCCTCGACCTGGGAGACCGCGGCGCGCAGTGAGGCCAGACGCTGCTGCTGCACGAGGATGGCCTGCTCCACGGGGTACGTCTGCGCCGTGGCCGCGACCGAGGGCGGTACGGGTACGAGCGTGTCCGGGCCCCGCATCGAGGGCGTCAGCAGTCCCCGCGCCGTAAGGCATTCGGACGCCTCGGCCCTGCCGACCGCCCCGCGTGTGAGCGCACTTCGGTAGACCTTGCGGCCCTTTTCGCATATCTCGGTGTGGACCCCGGGCCCCTGGCCATCCGTCGCACCGCACATGAGCCCCCCCTTCAGGTTTCAGCAGTGCATGATCCGGTCGGCCTGGCCGGGATGACGATCGCGTTCGTCGCCTTCGGGGCGGGCCGGAGCTTCACATAGGTGGTCGTCGGCTGCCTCACGGTGGTGCTCGGCGAGATCCTGTTCGTGCCCTCCTTCGACATCTGGGTGGCCCGCAAGGTCCCGGCGGAGCGCCTCGCCAAGGCGATGGGCGCCATGCACTTCTTCCGCAGCGCCGGGAACATGGTCGGCTCCCTGCTCGCGGGCGCCCTGTTCGACCTCTCGCTCAACGCCGGTCTGCCGGGAGCCAACTGGTACGTCGCCGGGGCGGTGGCAGCGGTGTGCGCGGCCGCCTGCCTGCTGAGCGCGACGAGGCGGACGGGGCCGACGAGAACAACAGGACCGGAACGCGGCAGACCCCCGAGACCGCGGCCGAGGAAGCCGCCCGCACGGTGGCGGCGTAGGCAGCGCGAGGCCCGAGCACGGGCGCCGCGATCCGGTTCCCGGGCTCGGAGCCGGGCCCGGGAACCGGCATCACCGGGATGTCCGCGCGGGCCCCGCACCGATCAGGCGTTCGCGGCCGCCGCGAGCCGCAGGTGCGGCGCGGCCTGCCCGGCCCGGCCCTGCCGCTGCAGGGTGCGGCCGTAGAGCAGCCGGGCGAACGCGTCGTCCGGGTACTCCTCGACCAGCGCCGCCAGTTCGGTCTCGGCCCGCTTCAGCTGCGCCGAGGCGAAGTAGGCGCGCGCGGCGATGGTCCGTACGGCGCGGTCGTCGGCGAACTCGTCCAGAAGCGGCCGGAGCAGCGTCAGCGCCCCCAGGGGGTCGCGCAGGTCCATCAGCGACTCCGCCCACCGCATCCGGGCGACCTCGGCCGGGACCCCGGCACCATCGCCGCAGCCCGCCAGGAACTCCCGGATCGCCTCCGGCGCCTGGGCACCGGCGAGCGCCCGGTCGCCCACCACGAGGGACGGCGAGGTCTTCACACCGCGCGCCTTCCCTTCGAGGAGCAGTTCACGGACCCGCACCTCACCGGCGCCGGTGGAGAGGAGCCCGGCGCCCTGCGGGAAGCCGACCGCAGCCGCGATCCCGGCAAGGACGGCGCGATCGCTGATGTCGAGGGCCTCAATGAAGGTGGCGTGCAGGACGCGCTCCATCACCTCGTTCTGCAGGGCGGCGCCGCCGTGGTCGTACGCCAGGGCGACGAGCCGGTGGGCGTCATGGCTGCTCGCGCGCCAGCCGGCACCCCAGCGCGGGCCGAGGCCCTCCGCGGCGGCGACCGTGGAGATGCGGACCCGGTTCTCGGCCGGGGTCAGATCCGGGGCACATGCGCGTACCGCCTCGTCCATCAGCGGGTCCCGCAGCGCCTCCTCCAGCGGGATGGCCTGCGCGGGAGCGGTCGGGTCGATACGGAAGGGGCGCCACACCACCTCGACATCGTCGCGACCCTCCAGAGCACGCTCCAGACGCCGCTTACCGATGTAGGCCCAGGCGCAGACCACGTCTGCCCAGATCTCGATTCGCATGACCGCCACGCTAGGCGACACCAGTCGACTATGCAACATCTGTCGTAAACTTGCGCGCGCCCACCCCGTACCCCCGCACCCTCACGCCCCTGCACCCCCGCACCCTCGCTCCCGACCGGCTCACGCACAGACCATTCCGCGACGACCGTCGTCTATTCATCAACTGTCGCGGAGTGCGTATGCTGCCTCCATGGCGAAGAAGCTCCCCACCGTCGAACCCGGCCGACGCGTGGACCCCCGGGTCCTCCGCACCCGGGCCCTCCTGCGTTCCGCAGCGCTCGAACTCGCCGCGGAACGCGATGTGGAGTCGCTGACGATCGCGGACATCGCGGAGCGCGCCACGGTGAACCGCGCCACGGTCTACCAGCACTACAAGGACCGTGACGCGCTCCTGCTGGACGCCATGGAGGAGGAGATCGGGCGGCTGGCCCACGCGGCGGCCCGCTGCCCCCTCACCCGCCCCGCCGACCGCACGCCCGACGAGCTCGTCGAGTTGTTCCGCCACGTAGAGGCGAACGCCACGCTGTACCGGCGGATGCTCGGCCCGACCGGCGCCGCACGTTTCATCAACGAACTCCGCGACCTGCTGGCCCAGGAGGTCGAGACCCAGCTCCACGACGAGAAGGCCGCAGAGACAGCCGCCGGGACAGAGACACCGGCCGCGCAGGCACTCACCCGACTCCGCGCCCACTACCTGGCAGGCGCCTTCGTCGGGGTCTTCACCCAGTGGGTGTCCACCCCTGCCCGGCCCTCCGCGGACCAGGCCGCCGACGAGGTGTGGGCGCTGATGCGCGGCTCCTCCGGGAGCACCTGACAGGTCCACATGGCAAGAAAACACCCCTCTGACCATGTTTACGCAGGTCAGAGGGGTGGTTGTTACTTGTGGAGCCTAGGAGATTCGAACTCCTGACATCTGCCTTGCAAAGGCAGCGCTCTACCAACTGAGCTAAGGCCCCGGGAACAGCGGAACACAGCGAAACGCAGCAAACGAAGACAACGCCGAACACGTCCGTGCCACGGCAACCGTCGCAGACCAGAGTACCGGGTGCTCCCCCCAATCTTGCAAAAGGATAGGGACTCCCGGTCGGCTACCACTCTCCGTAGGATGCTCGACGAGGTTCGCAGCAGCGAAGCCGCAGCGAAGGGGAGACGCAATGGACGCAGCGCAGCAAGAGGCGACGGCAAGAGCCAGGGAGCTTCAACGCAGTTGGTACGGGGAGCCGCTGGGGGCGCTCTTCCGTCGGCTGATCGATGATCTCGGCCTGAACCAGGCACGGCTCGCCGCGGTTCTCGGGCTGTCCGCTCCGATGCTCTCCCAGCTGATGAGCGGCCAGCGCGCCAAGATCGGGAACCCCGCGGTCGTCCAGCGCGTGCAGGCGCTCCAGGAGCTGTCGAGCCAGGTCGCGGACGGCAGCGTCAGCGCGGGCGAGGCCACCGACCGGATGGAAGAGATCAAGAAGTCGCAGGGCGGGTCCGTCCTGACCGGAACCGGCCAGACCACCTCGACCGGCGGCGCTCCCACCGTCCGCCGCGTGGTGCGCGAGATCCAGTCCCTGCTGAGGTCGGTCGCGGCGGCCGGTGACATCATCGATGCCGCCGACGCCCTCGCCCCCACCCACCCGGAGCTGGCAGAGTTCCTCCGGGTGTACGGAGCCGGCCGCACCGCGGACGCGGTCGCGCACTACGAGGGACACCAGAGCTAGCGGTTCAGGAGCACGACGGAACCAGGGCCTCGCACACGACCGAGGTCCCTGGTCCCCGCAGGAACCGCGGCGACAACAGGAACTGGGAGCGGGCGCAGCGCAATGGGTGAGGTCTTCGCTGGTCGGTACGAGCTGATCGATCCGATCGGACGTGGTGGGGTCGGCGCCGTCTGGCGGGCCTGGGACCACCGGCGCCGCCGGTACGTGGCGGCCAAGGTCCTGCAGCAGAGCGACGCGCACACGCTGCTGCGCTTCGTCCGCGAGCAGGCGCTGCGCATCGAGCACCCGCACGTCCTGGCCCCGGCCAGCTGGGCCGCCGACGACGACAAGGTCCTGTTCACCATGGACCTGGTGAGCGGCGGTTCGCTCGCCCATGTCATAGGCGACTACGGGCCGTTGCCGCCCCGGTTCGTCTGCCTGCTCCTGGACCAGCTGCTCGCCGGCCTCTCCACGGTGCACGCCGAGGGGGTGGTGCACCGCGACATCAAGCCGGCCAACATCCTCATGGAGGCGACCGGTACGGGCCGCCCGCATCTGCGCCTCTCCGACTTCGGCATCTCGATGCGCAAGGGCGAGCCCCGGCTGACCGAGACCAACTACGTGGTCGGTACGCCCGGTTACTTCGCCCCCGAGCAGATGATGGGCGCCGAACCCGACTTCCCCGCCGACCTCTTCGCGGTCGGCCTGGTCGCCCTCTACCTCCTGGAGGGCAAGAAGCCCGACTCCCAGGCGCTGGTGGAGCACTTCGCCGCCCACGGGACCCCGAGCGCCCCCGACGGCGTACCCGAGCCGCTCTGGCAGGTTCTCGCCGGTCTGCTGCAACCGGACCCGCAGGCCCGGTTCCGTACGGCCACGGGGGCGCGCAAGGCCCTGACCGCCGCGGTCGAGATGCTGCCCGAGCCCGGCCCGGACGACGAGCCGGTGGAGGTGTTCGACCAGATCGGGCCGCTCCCGGCGGGGTTCGGCCCGGACGGCCCCGAGAGCTCCACGGGTCCCGGGAGCTCCGAGGGCCCCGAGAGCAGCGGGACCTCTGCGAAGCAGTCCCGGCCGCCCTCCCAGGAGCCGCCCGTGGCTCCGCCCCCGCCCGTCTCCATGTCGGAGACCGGCAGCTTCCACTTGGCGCCCCCGCCCCAGCAGCAGCCCCAACCCCACCCGCCGGTCCAGCCTCAGCCCCACCCGCAGGCCCAGCAACACCCCCAGCCCCAGCCCCATCCCCACCCCCAGCAGCCCACGCCACCCCCGGCCCCGCTGCCCGCTCAGCCCGCCGCCCCGTCCCCGTACGCCGTCGGAGCCCCGGACCCCTCCCAGGCGACGACCTCCGGCGTCCCGCACGACGCCGCCGCCACCCGCCCCTATACCGCCCCGCAGCCCCACCAGCCCCACCAGCAAGCCCAGTTCCACCCCCCGGCCCAGCCCGTCGCGGCCCACGGCCACGCTCCGGCGCACGCCCCCGCCCCCACCCCCGTACGCACAACGCGTCCGGGACCGCCCCTGAAGGTGGCGGTCCCGGTGCTCGTGGTGGCGCTGATCTGTTTCGCGGTCGGCATCTGGGCGCTGACCCAGGTCTGAGGGTCTACGCCCGCCCCGGACGGGGCGGCAGGGCCCGCTACCAGCCCTGCGGCGGCGGCCCCCCGTACGGCGGCTGCGGCTGGTGCCCAGCAGTGGGAGCGGGAGCGGGAGCGGCAGCAGCAGTGGCAGCCGCGCGGCGGCGGGCCAGCAGCGTCCAGGCGCCGAGGCCGAGCACCAGCACGGCGCCCGTCCCGAGCGCCCCCGCCGCGACCACCTGCATCGTCGCGCTCTTCGCGGCCTTCGGAGCGCTGGCGCCGCTCTCGGCCAGCTCCTTGTCCTTGTCGGTCACCGCGAAGATCCCGGGGTCGCCCTCGTACGGAGACGGGCCCGCCGCGTTCTTCACCTGCACCGTCGTCGTCAGCGCGATCGGGTCCTCGCCGTAGCTCTCGGCGACCTTCGGGCTGAGCGTCACCGACAGGTAGTACCAGCCGGCGAAGCGCAGGGAGCTGACCTGGGAGCTGAAGTCGTACCGGTTGCGGTACGCCACCGGGGGCAGCGGCCGCAGCGAGGTGCTCGCGGACTTGCCGGAGTACGAGAGGGACGTGTCGACGACATGCCCCTGGGCCGGGTTGTCCAGCGACAGCGTGAGCGCGTTGCCGATGAAGCCGGTCTTGCCGCCCGTGCTGTTGCTGAGCACGGTGGAGACGAAGAGCTGCTGCCCCCAGTCCACCGGCACCCGGTAGAAGCGGGTCTGGCCGGGGGCGATGTCGTCGACCCACTCGCCGGTCTTCAGGCTGGTGGCGTCGTAGTAGCTGGTGCCGCCCGTACGCTTCTGCGGCTCGGCCTCCGGCGGGGCGGGCGTGCTGGAGGGCCAGTCCTTCGGCGCGGTGGTCTCCGTCGGCCCGCCGCCCTTCAGCCGCGGCTCCTGCACGAAGCGCAGCTCCAGGTCCCAGGCCTCGGGGCTGGAGGTGGCCTTGCTCTCCCGCTCGACCAGGACGTCGTACCTCCCGGCCTCCTGGCAGCTGGTGAGCGACCCCTTGCCGATGGTCCGGTGGGCGTACGCCGTGATCGGCCGCGGAACCTCCCCCGAGCCGAAGTTGGTCCGGTTCGAGCTGCACTGGGAGTCGTTGAGGTCCCGGATGCTGACGGTGATCCCGTCCCCGTACGCCACCGAGCCCTCGCTCTTGGGCACCGCGACCGCCGAGACATAGGCGTCGGTGACGTTGTCCAGCTCCACCCGGTAGTAGAGCTTCTGGTCCGGCCTGATCGAGCTGCGGTACACCTTCCCCGCCTCCAGGACGGAGGCGGCGGCGTTGGTCTCCGCGCCCTGCACGTTCTTCACACCGGGATCGAAGGCGTACGCCGGCGGGCCGGCCGCGTGCGCCTGTCCCGGCAGCGCCGCCACCGCGCACATCGCGGCGAACGCCGCCAGCGCCACCCGCCCCCTGCTGCGCTGCCTCTTCACGCGCTTCCCCTCGTCGTCCGCATGGCCGCCCTGCGACGGCTGCGTACGAAGAGGAGTCCCCCGGCCGTGATCACCAGGGCGCCCGCTCCGGCAGCGACCGCAATGCCGGTCCATCCTGCCCCGCCCGCACCGCTGCTGTCTCCGGCCGCAGCCGTATTGCCCGCCTTGTCCGCGTTCTTGCCCCCGCCACCGGCCCCTCCACCCGCCCCTCCGCCCGCCCCGCCTCCCGTACTTCCCTCGGTCTTCGCGGTGAACTCGCCGCCCCCTCCGCCGATCGGGACGCGGGCGGGGGTGAACAGGTGCGTGGAGCCGTAGGAGGTGCCGATGGCCGCGCCGGGCTGCGGGACCGCCGTGGCGGCGAAGCTGACGGTGGAGGCGGAGTCCAGGTCGACGGCGTAGTACCGCGCCTCGCCGGGGCCGATGCTGTCCAGGTACTGCCCGGGGAGCAGGGCGGGGGCCCGGTCCGCGCTCGCCGCGCCCGTCACCGGCTTCCCTTCGAACCGGTGGCCGTCGGCGGAGAGCTGGGCGGCCCGCTGGAGCTGGCGGGCCAGGGCGGCCGCGTCCGGGGCGACGAGCACCCCGCCGATCCATGCCCCCGCTGTCGCGGTGCGGCGGTGGTTGCGTGCCATCACCCGTTGCCCCCTCGGCCGTGAACCTCAGCACCTTTGCTCAAGCAACTTATTGATTTGCTCGGGCGAACTCAAGGTCGAGTGCGTCACGGTCCCGCAACAGCAAGGCCCTCCACCGACGGCCCCCGGACAGCACGAAGCCCCGGCCGCTCAGCGACCGGGGCCCGTAACAGACTGTGCCGTCTCACACACCCGAACCTGCGGGCACGGAGTCGGTCGCCTCCGTCCACAGATCCTGCTCGGCGCGATCCGCCTGGATCTGGCGGTACACGAGGAGCCCGCCGATGGCAGCCAGTGCGATCAGGAGAAGCTTCTTCACCGCGCGACCTCGTCTTTCCTTGGAATAGGGGCCTTCTGTCGCCGACTATACACACCGGCCGATACCGATCGGTGACCTGCCTGGAACCCGAAAGCGGCCCACCCGGACGCCTCGACGAGGTCCGTACCGACCCCCGTAACCCGCCCCGGACGGTCCGTCAGCTGCGGTTGCACCATACGAGTGGTGTTAATCCGAAGATCGGCGCAGCGCGGGCGTCGCTCCCCGAAAACGGGCCCCGGATCCACATGATCGGAGAAGTCAGCCACCGGACCACCCGAAAGCGAGGGGCCATGAGCACCTTCAAGCCCAAGAGCATCTGGACCGCCTTCGTCACCGCCTTCTTCGCCCTCCTGGCGTCCCTGGGCCTCGCCACCGCCACGGCGAGCACCGCGAACGCCACGAACGCCGCCGCGCAGCCGAGCGCCACAACCCAGGAGCACGCGGCGGCGACCACGGCAACCCCACTCGCCCCCTCGGTCCGATGGACCCTTCCGCGTGACCGGGCCCTGCCGCCCACGATGAAGCAGCGCATCCGGGCCGAGGCCCACGGCTCCTCCCCGGCCACCCGCCACCTCTCGGCCGACCCGGTGTCCGCGACCCGCACCTCCGCCTCCCACCACACGGCCCCGGAAGGCGACTCCCCGGTGCCACCCCCCTGATCCCGGCACCACCACCGCACACGGAAGGCCCCCGGCCGGTTCACACCGGCCGGGGGCCTTGTCCGTATGCCCTGTGCCCTGCCCGTCAGCGCACCGGCAGGGTCATGACGGCCACATCGCTGTACGGGGAGTAGTTCCCGGCCGTGTCATACGTACGGGCCCGGTACTCGTAGGTGCGCCCGTCGGCGGGCAGCGGGTCGCAGACCGTGGCCGTGGCGTCCATGGGGCGCGGGTCGTATCCCTGGCGCAGGATGACCGACCAGGCGCCGGTGCCCGCCTCACGGCGCTCGATCGCGAAGCCGTTGAAGTCGCGGAGCGAGCCGGGGGTGTAGTCGGTGGCGGTCGCCTGGATACCGGTCGCGCAGGACCCCAGGGTCACCTCGGGGGCGTACACGGGGGCGATGCCGTCGGGCACTTCGAGCCAGAGCTCGTTGTCGGCCCTGCCGTCGAGACCGTGCCAGTTGTAGGTGGTGGTGCCGCCGTCGTTGGTGACGAGCACGCGGTAGTGCCGGGTCTCCCCGTCGGGGGTGATGGGGTCGGTGGTCCAGGTACTTCCCTTGGTGGTGCCGAGCGGGACCCAGACGTAGGCGCCGTTGACCTTGTCGTTGCTGAGGACCGTGTAGTGGTCGAAGTGCGGCTCCTTGTTGAGCGGCCACTTCAGGGTGACCGTGCTGGTCTTCCTGTCGTAGGAGCCGGTCAGGGAGGTGACGACGGGCAGGGGACGGACGATCGCGTCCGCGCTGCCCGTCGATATGTTGCCCGCCTTGTCCGCGGCCCGGACCTCGTAGTAGTACGGCGTGCGGTCGTCCGGGTTCACCAGGGGGTCGGTGAAGCTGCGGGCCGTGGTCGTGGTGACCTTCGTCCAGCCACCGGAGCCGACGGGCCTCCGGTAGAGGGAGTAGTTCCGCAGGTCCATCTCCTTGTTGGCGGACCAGGAGACGGTCGTCTTGCGGTTCTTGACGTTGTAGGCGGTCTTCACACCGGTCGGGGCGAGCGGCTTCCGCTTGTCGTACTTCGCCGAAGTCCGCGGCTTGTACGTGTACTTCACCTTCGCGGCACCGGACCAGTTCACGTAGTCGACGCGGAGGGTGTGCTTGCCGGAGGGGATGGTGACGTGGACGGTCTTGGTCCGGGCGCTGTTGCCGGTGTTCTTCCACAGGTTGATCTTGCGGACGCCGTCCAGGTAGACGCGGACGCCGTCGGTGGCCGCGACGGAGAACGTGAAAGGCCCGCCGGACCCGAAGTCACGGTTCACCGACCAGCGGACACCGAACTTGTCCTTCGGCACACCGGCGACCGGGCGGCCGGACCAGCTCTGGCTGATGGCGCTGTCGCAGTCGGTCTTCACCGGCTTGCCCTTGAAGGAGGTGTTTTTGTAGAACGTCCGCTTGTAGACGTTGGCCGAACAGCTGGGACCGGCGGCATTCGCCTCCGGAACCGCGACCAGCAGACTGCCGAGGACGACGGCAGACATGACACCACCGACCCGGGTGGCGACGCGACTCTTCGGGTGCACGGGAACCTTTCACGCTGTGCCAAGAGTGAAGTACAGCGTGAAGACTCACGAGGCGGAAGGAAGGTTGCACGCCCACCGAACAGGGCCGGACCGCCGGGCCCGGCCGACGGCGGCCGGGCGACCAGGCCATGAACGACCAAGAGCACCGTGTCATGTGACACGGTGCTCTTGGTACTGGTGGGGCTAACAGGATTTGAACCTGTGGCCTCATCCTTATCAGGGATGCGCTCTAACCAACTGAGCTATAGCCCCGCCGCGCTCTCGCGCTGACTTCTGAAGATTAGCGCACGTCGGGGCCAGTCCCAAAATCGATACCCGGCGCGCTACTCGTCCTCGGCCAGGGTGAGCTCGACGCCGCCCACGAAGCCCGCCGACAGGTTGTAGATGAAGGCGCCCAGCGTCGCCAGCGCGGTGGCCAGCACCACATCGATCACGGCGATGACCGAGGTGAAGATGAGCACGCGCGGCAGCGACAGGAACGACTGCAGGTCGAAGCCGTTGCTCTCGTTCGAGCCGGTGGCCTCGCTGATCGTGCCGCCCACGGTGGAGAAGACGCCCATCGCGTCCATCACCATCCACAGGATCGCCGCCGCCACCACCGTGCAGATGCCCAGCGCGATCGACAGCAGGAAGCTGACCTTCATCACCGACCACGGGTCGGCCTTGGCCACCCGCAGCCGGGCCTTGCGGGTACGCGGAGTGGTCCGCGCCCCCGTACGCGGCTTGCGCGTCGCCTGCACGCCGCCCAGCGTGTCCCCGCCCTGCCCGGGGCGCTGCTGGCCGCCCTGGGTGCCACCACCGGGCGTCTGGTACGCCTGGGGCGGGTGGTACGGGCCCGACGGCCCCGGTGCGGGCTCACGCTCGCCGGGCAGCGGCCCGGTCGCGTAACCCTCGTACTGGGGCTGAGGCCCTCGTGTGTCCGTCACAGTGCCCCCTTGGGAGTCCGTGGCAGGGCCACGGGCACCGTTCGCTCCTGCTCCGGAAGCGGCCGAACCGGCGCCCGTGGCTCCACTCACGCTTTACTCCTCGTGCTCCCCGGTCGAGGGCTCCGTGCCCTCGACAGTGCCCTCTACCACGCTCTCCGCGTGGGCTTCGGCCGTCTCGCCATCAGCATCATCGGCCCCATCGACCTCTTCCGCCTCACGACCGGCCTCGGCATTGCGCGCGATGCCGACGACGGCATCCCGCTTGCCCAGATTGATCAGTTGGACGCCCATGGTGTCACGGCCCGTCTCCCTGACTTCATTGACTCGCGTACGAATCACACCGCCGCCCAGCGTGATGGCGAGGATCTCGTCCGTCTCCTCGACCACCAGCGCACCGACGAGCGAGCCCCGGTCCTCGACGATCTTGGCAGCCTTGATGCCGAGGCCGCCGCGACCCTGGACGCGGTACTCGTCGACGGGGGTGCGCTTGGCGTACCCGCCGTCGGTGGCAGTGAACACGAACGTACCGGGCCGGACGACATTCATCGAGAGCAGTTCGTCTCCCTCACGGAAACTCATGCCCTTGACGCCCGAGGTGGCACGCCCCATCGGACGCAGCGCGTCGTCCGTCGCGGTGAACCTGATCGACTGCGCCTTCTTGCTGATGAGCAGCAGATCGTCCTCCGCCGACACCAGCTCGGCACCGATCAGCTCGTCGTCGCTCCCGTCCGGCATCTCGCGCAGGTTGATCGCGATGACACCGCCCGAGCGGGGCGAGTCGTAGTCCTTCAGCGCGGTCTTCTTCACGAGACCGCCCTTCGTCGCCAGGATCAGGTACGGCACGGCCTCGTAGTCGCGGATCGCCAGGATCTGGGCGATCTTCTCGTCCGGCTGGAAGGCCAGCAGGTTGGCGACGTGCTGACCGCGCGCGTCCCGGCCGGCGTCCGGGAGCTCGTACGCCTTGGCCCGGTAGACACGGCCCTTGTTCGTGAAGAACAGCAGCCAGTGGTGCGTCGTCGATACGAAGAAGTGGTCGACGATGTCGTCTTCCTTCAGCTTCGTCCCGCGCACGCCCTTGCCGCCGCGCTTCTGCGAGCGGTAGTCGTCCGTCTTCGTGCGCTTCACATAGCCGCTGCGGGAGATCGTGACGACGATGTCCTCCTCGGCGATCAGGTCCTCGATGGACATGTCACCGTCGAAGGGCACCAGCTTGGAGCGCCGGTCGTCGCCGAACTTCTCGACGATCGCGGCCAGCTCCTCGCTGACGATCTGACGCTGCCGCTCCGGCGAGGCCAGGATCGCGTTGTACTCGTTGATCTTCGCCTGGAGCTCGTCGTGCTCGGCGGTGATCTTCTGGTGCTCCAGCGCGGCCAGCCGGCGCAGCTGCATCTCCAGGATCGCGTTCGCCTGGATCTCGTCGATCTCCAGGAGGCCCATCAGCCCCTCACGCGCGATCTCCACGGTGTTGGAGCGCCGGATGAGGGCGATGACCTCGTCGATGGCGTCCAGGGCCTTCAGGAGGCCGCGCAGGATGTGCGCCCGCTCCTCGGCCTTGCGCAGCCGGAACCGCGTACGCCGGACGATGACCTCGATCTGGTGCGTCACCCAGTGGCGGATGAACGCGTCGATGGACAGCGTGCGCGGCACCCCGTCGACGAGCGCCAGCATGTTGGCGCCGAAGTTCGTCTGGAGGTCGGTGTGCTTGTACAGGTTGTTCAGGACGACCTTGGCGACCGCGTCCCGCTTGAGGACGACGACCAGGCGCTGGCCCGTACGCGAGGAGGTCTCGTCCCGGACGTCCGCGATCCCGCCGACCTTGCCGTCCTTGACCAGGTCGGCGATCTTCTGCGCGAGGTTGTCGGGGTTGGTCTGGAACGGCAGCTCCGTGACGACCAGGCACTGACGGCCCTGGATCTCCTCGACCGCGACGACCGCGCGCATCGTGATGGAGCCGCGCCCGGTGCGGTACGCCTCCTCGATGCCCTTGCGGCCCACGACCAGCGCGCCGGTCGGGAAGTCGGGGCCCTTGATGCGCTCGATCAGCGCGTCCAGCAGCTCCTCGTGGGACGCCTCGGGGTGCTCCAGGTACCACTGGGCCCCGGCGGCGACCTCGCGCAGGTTGTGCGGCGGGATGTTGGTCGCCATGCCGACCGCGATCCCGGCTGAGCCGTTGACCAGCAGGTTCGGGAAGCGCGCCGGCAGGACCGTCGGCTCCTGGTTGCGGCCGTCGTAGTTGTCCTGGAAGTCGACGGTCTCCTCGTCGATGTCCCGGACCATCTCCATGGACAGCGGCATCATCTTGCACTCGGTGTACCGCATGGCGGCGGCCGGGTCGTTGCCCGGGGAACCGAAGTTGCCGTTGGAGTCCACCAGCGGCATCCGCAGCGACCACGGCTGTGCCAGACGCACCAGGGCGTCGTAGATGGAGGAGTCGCCGTGCGGGTGGTACGTACCCATGACGTCACCGACGACGCGGGCGCACTTGTAGAACCCCTTCTCGGGGCGGTAGCCGCCGTCGTACATCGCGTACAGCACCCGGCGGTGGACGGGCTTGAGGCCGTCCCGTACGTCGGGCAGCGCACGCGAGACGATGACGGACATCGCGTAGTCGAGGTAGGAGCGCTGCATTTCCGTTTCGAGCCCGACGGGCTCGACACGCATGCCCACGCCGGGAACGATGGCTTCCTCGGGCGTCACGGGTTCAGGTGTCACAGGGGTGTTCTCGTCGGCCATTGCTGGTCAAAGTCCTTTCGAGCTGCGGCGTCGCTGGTACGGCCGACTCAGATGTCGAGGAAGCGGACGTCCTTGGCATTGCGCTGGATGAACGAGCGCCGCGCCTCGACGTCCTCGCCCATGAGCACCGAGAACAGGTCGTCGGCCTGCGCCGCGTCGTCCAGCGTGACCTGGCCGAGGACCCGGTGGTCGACGTCCATGGTCGTGACGCGCAGCTCTTCGGCGTTCATCTCGCCGAGGCCCTTGAAGCGCTGGATGGAGTCTTCCTTGATCCGCTTGCCGTTCTGCTTGCCGAGCGCCACGAGCGCGTCGCGCTCCCGGTCCGAGTACGCGTACTCGAAGTCGTCGCGGCCCCACTTGATCTTGTAGAGCGGCGGGCGGGACAGATAGACGTTGCCCTGCTCCACCAGCGGCCGCATGAAGCGGAAGAGGAACGTCAGCAGCAGGGTGTTGATGTGCTGGCCGTCGACGTCGGCGTCCGCCATCAGAATGATCTTGTGATAGCGGAGCTTCTCGATGTCGAAGTCCTCGTGGACCCCGGTGCCGAAGGCCGAGATCAGCGCCTGGACCTCGGTGTTCTGGAGGATCTTGTCGATCCGGGCCTTTTCGACGTTCAGGATCTTGCCGCGGATGGGCAGGATCGCCTGGTACATCGGGTTGCGGCCGGACTTCGCCGAACCACCGGCGGAGTCACCCTCGACGATGAAGATCTCGCACTTGGTGGGGTCGTTCGACTGGCAGTCGCTCAGCTTGCCCGGCAGCGAGGCGCTCTCCAGGAGCCCCTTGCGCCGTGTCAGGTCGCGCGCCTTGCGGGCCGCCACGCGGGCGGTCGAGGCGGCGATGCCCTTGCGGATGATGTCGGCGGCCTCGTTCGGGTTCCGGTCGAACCAGTCCGTCAGCTGCTCGTGGACGACCTTCTGCACGAAGGTCTTGGCCTCCGTGTTGCCCAGCTTGGTCTTCGTCTGGCCCTCGAACTGCGGCTCGCCCAGCTTCACCGAGATGATCGCGGTGAGGCCCTCGCGCACGTCCTCGCCGGTGAGGTTGTCGTCCTTCTCGCGCAGCAGCTTCTTGTCACGCGCGTACCGGTTGACCAGGGAGGTCAGCGCGGCGCGGAAGCCCTCCTCGTGCGTACCGCCCTCATGCGTGTGGATCGCGTTGGCGAAGGAGTAGACCCCCTCGGTGTACTGCGTGTTCCACTGCATGGCGATCTCGGCCGAGAGGAGCCGGTCCTTGTCCTCGGCCTCGATGTCGATCACCGACTGGTGGATGACGTCGCCCTTGCGGGAGTTGAGGTACTTGACGAAGTCGACGATGCCGTTCTCGTAGTGGTACGTGACCGACCGCGTCGTCTCCTCCTCGGGAACCTCGACGGCCTCGGCGCTGTCGGCGCCCGCCGTGGCCTTCGCCGACTCGCGCTCGTCGGTCAGCTTCAGGGTGAGGCCCTTGTTGAGGAACGCCATCTCCTGGAAGCGGCGCGAGAGGGTCTCGAAGCTGTACTCGGTGGTCTCGAAGATGTCCCCGTCGGCCCAGAAGGTGACCGTCGTACCGGACTCGTCGGTGGCCTCGTGCTTGGCCAGCGGGGCGGTGGGGACGCCGAGCTTGTAATCCTGCGTCCAGCGGAACCCGTCGCGCCGGACCTCCACCGCGACCCGCGTGGAGAGGGCGTTGACGACGGAGACACCGACTCCGTGCAGACCGCCGGAGACCGCGTAACCGCCGCCTCCGAACTTTCCGCCCGCGTGCAGGACGGTGAGCACGACCTCGACGGCCGGCTTGCCCTCGGACGGCACGATGTCGACCGGGATGCCACGGCCGTTGTCGATCACGCGCACCCCGCCGTCGGCGAGGATCGTGACGTCGATGGTGTCCGCGTGGCCGGCCATGGCCTCGTCGACCGAGTTGTCGACGACCTCCTGCACGAGGTGGTGCAGACCGCGCTCACCGGTCGAGCCGATGTACATACCGGGTCGCTTGCGGACCGCGTCCAGCCCTTCCAGCACGGTGATCGCGCTGGCGTCGTACGAGGCGGTGACCTCGCCGTGCTCACCGGCTGTGGACGGGATGTTCTCGTTGGGGTTGCCGGAATCGGCCACGAAGCGCCCTTTCTGGCACAGCACAGGCCGTCTTCCGGACAGGCGGGAGCGGCTGCGTCGTTCGGCTTGTATCGACGACTCCCGCCGAAGTAGCGGGATTACCCACCAGTCTACCGGTAGCACTGACATGAATGGGGGTTTGCCGGTACCTGAGTACGCATGTGCCGCCCTGAATCGGCGGTTGACGACTCCCCATATTCAGGGAGGGGCCCCAAGGGGCCCTGACGGGCATTGAGCGCTTCGGCCTGTCAACCTCCCGCTACGGTGAGGGACGCTCCGGGCGCACCCTCCGGTTTCCACCGGTACGAACCCCGCCGAACCAGGCGCCCCGGGCGGCCCCGAGCCCCTTGCACGGGCATCAGGAACACGACAAGTTCCGGCCAAAAGTGCAGCTCAGGGTTGTGTACGGCTCTCCGGTCAGAAGCCGGGAGGGGAGCTGGGACCTCACCCGTAGGTGTCCCCGGGCCCCTTGCTCCCGGGCGCCCGCAGCGGCCCGAACCGGCGTTCCGGACCTCCGGGTCCGAGCACCTTGATCATCCGTACGGTGCCCTGTCCCAGATCGGCGTTGAGCCGGGCCACCAGTTGCGGGGCCAGCAGCCGCAGCTGGGTCGCCCACGCCGTGGAGTCGCAGCTCACAGTGAGCACCCGCGCGGCCGGGTCCTCGTCGTACCGCAGCGGCACGCAGTGGTTGGCCAGATCGTCGCCCACGATCTGCGGCCACCGGCCCATCACCCCGCCGACCGCCGCCGGGGTCTCCCAGCCCCGCTCGGTGATCAGCCGGTTGATCGCGGAGCCCAGCGGCTGCGGATCACGGCCGTCCGAGCGGGCCCCGGAGCGCAGCCCGCCGCCCCGCCGGGCCTGCTTCTTCTGCTGGGCGGCCGCGCCCCGCGCCCTGGCCTGCTCCTTCGCGGCCCGCAGCGCGACCCGGGCGAGATCGACCCCGGACACCTCGGGCGGCTTCGGACTCCCGGCCGCCGACGACGACGGCGTACCGGCTGCTCCGGCCGAAGGCGTACCGGCTGCTGTGGCCCCGTCCGCTCCGGCCGACGACGTACCACCGGATCCGCCGTCACCACGGGCCGCAGGCCCCGTACCGCCACAAGCGCCCCCCGCCTTCTCGCCCCGGCCGGTCATACCCGCTCCACCTCGCCCGCCGACACCGCGTACCGCGCCCCCGCCAGCACGCCCGGCACGTCCTCCGCCACCGCGGCCGTCACCAGCACCTGCTCGCCCGGGGCCACCAGCTCCGCCAGCCGCTCCCGGCGGCGGGCGTCCAGCTCGGCGAAGACATCGTCCAGGACCAGCACCGGCTCGTTGCCCTCGGTGCGCAGCAGCTCGTAACTGGCCAGCCGCAGAGCCAGCGCGTAGCTCCAGGACTCCCCGTGGCTCGCGTACCCCTTCGCGGGCATGGACCGCAGGCCGAGCACCAGATCGTCCCGGTGCGGGCCCACCAGCGTCACCCCGCGCTCGATCTCCTGCTTGCGGACCCCGACGAGCGCCGCGGTCACCTGCTCGTACAGCTCGTCGCGGGTGCGCCCGGGGCCGATGTCCTCGCCCACCGAGCTGCGGTACTCCAGCGATACGGGGCCGCCGCCCGGCGCCACGTCCCCGTACGCCTTGTCGGCCAGCGGCTGGAGCGTGGCGATCAGGTCCAGGCGCTGGGCGAGCAGCTCGGCGCCGACCCGGCCCAGGTGCTGGTCCCAGACGTCGAGGGTGGACAGGTCCATGGAGCGGCCGCCGTGCCGACGGGCCATCGCGGCGGACTTGAGGAGGGTGTTGCGCTGCTTGAGCACCCGCTCGTAGTCGGAGCGGACCCCGGCCATCCGGGGCGAGCGCGCGGTGATCAGCTCGTCCAGGAACCGCCGCCGCTCCCCGGGGTCGCCCTTGACCAGGGCCAGGTCCTCCGGCGCGAACAGCACCGTGCGGACGATCCCGAGCACATCACGCGGTCTGACCTGCGAGGACCTGTTGATACGGGCCCGGTTGGCGCGGCCGGGGTTCAACTCCAGCTCGATCAGCTGCGAGCGCTCGCCCTGCGTCACCGCCGCCCGGACCACGGCCCGCTCGGCGCCCATCCGCACCAGGGGGGCGTCCGAGGAGACCCGGTGGCTGCCGAGGGTGGCGAGATAGCCGATCGCCTCGACGAGGTTGGTCTTGCCCTGCCCGTTGGGGCCCACGAACGCGGTGACGCCCGGGTCGAGAGGGACCTCGACCCGGGCGTACGAGCGGAAGTCGGCCAGCGAGAGATGGGTGACATGCATGTGCGCCGACCTCCCGGGCCTGTGCTGTTCCGCTGTTGGTGCTGTGCTGCGGTCTCTCCCGCCGCGGGGCTACTTCTTGTTCTCGACCGCGTGGCCGCCGAACTGGTTGCGCAGCGCGGCGATCATCTTCATCTGCGGCGAGTCGTCCTGGCGCGAGGCGAACCGCGCGAAGAGGGACGCCGTGATCGCGGGCAGCGGCACCGCGTTGTCGATCGCGGCCTCCACCGTCCAGCGGCCCTCGCCGGAGTCGGCGGCGAAGCCCCGGAGCTTGTCCAGGTGCTCGTCGTCGTCCAGGGCGTTGACCGCGAGGTCCAGCAGCCAGGAACGGATGACCGTGCCCTCCTGCCAGGAGCGGAAGACCTCGCGCACGTCGGTGACGGAGTCGACCTTCTCCAGCAGCTCCCAGCCCTCGGCGTAGGCCTGCATCATGGCGTACTCGATGCCGTTGTGGACCATCTTCGCGAAGTGGCCGGCGCCGACCTTGCCCGCGTGGACGGAGCCGAAGTCGCCCTCGGGCTTGAGCGCGTCGAAGATCGGCTGGACCTTCGCCACGTTCTCCTCGGTGCCGCCGTACATCAGGGCGTAGCCGTTCTCCAGGCCCCAGACGCCGCCGGAGACGCCGCAGTCGACGAAGCCGATGTCCTTGATGCCCAGCTCCACGGCGTGCTTCTCGTCGTCGGTCCAGCGCGAGTTCCCGCCGTCGACGACGACGTCGCCGGGCGAGAGCAGCGCGGCGAGCTCGTCGATCGTGGACTGGGTCGCGGCACCGGCCGGGACCATCACCCAGACGACCCGCGGGCCCTTCAGCTTGCCCACAAGCTCTTCGAGGCTGTGGACATCGGCGACATCCGGGTTGCGGTCGTAACCGATGACGGTGTGGCCTGCGCGGCGGATGCGCTCGCGCATGTTGCCGCCCATCTTGCCGAGGCCGACGAGACCGAGCTCCATCAGAGATTCCTTAAGCGTCGTGGCGATAGCGTCGGGGCGTTCTCCGCCCAGGTCCGAGCCTACGCCCGGCGGACGACAGCGCGGTGGGCCCGCTCGGCGCGGAGCGGGCCCACCGCGCTGTCGTGCGGGCGTCAGCCGGAGAGACGCACCGGCATGATCAGGTACTTGTACGCGTCGTCCGCCTCGGCGTCCACGGCCGGGCGCCCGCTGAGCAGGGCGGGCTTGGTGGACGTGGTGAAGGAGAGCTGGGCGACGGGGGAGTCGATCGCGCTCAGCCCGTCCAGCAGGAACGTCGGATTGAAGGCGATCGAGATGTCGTCGCCCTCCAGCACCGCGTCGACGCGCTCCACAGCCTGTGCGTCGTCGCTGGAACCGGCCTCCAGGATGAGCACGCCCTGCTCGAAGCTGAGCCGGACGGGGGTGTTGCGCTCGGCGACCAGGGCCACACGCTTGACGGCCTCGACGAAGGGGGCCGTCTCGATCACCGCGACCGAGTTGAACTCGGTGGGGAAGAGCGTGCGGTACTTCGGCAGGTCGCCTTCGAGCAGCCGCGTGGTGGTGGTGCGGCCCGCGCCCTCGAAACCGATCAGCCCCTCACCGGCTCCGGTGCCGGAGAGCGCCAGGGTGACGGTGTCACCGCTGGTGAGCGCCTTGGCGGTGTCCAGGAGCGTCTTGGCGGGCACCAGGGCGACCGCGGAGGCCTCCGGGTCCTCCGGCTTCCAGAGGAACTCGCGGACCGCGAAGCGGTAGCGGTCGGTGGAGGCGAGGGTGACGGTGTCGCCCTCGATCTCGATGCGCACACCGGTCAGCACGGGCAGCGTGTCGTCGCGGCCCGCGGCGATGGCGACCTGGGCGGCGGCCGAGGCGAAGACCTCGCCGGGGACGGTGCCCGTGGCGGTCGGCATCTGCGGCAGGGCCGGGTACTCCTCCACAGGCAGTGTGTGGAGGGTGAAGCGCGAGGAGCCGCAGACCACCGTGGCCCGCACACCGTCGGTGGAGATCTCCACCGGGCGGTTCGGCAGGGCGCGGCAGATGTCGGCGAGCAGCCGGCCGGAGACGAGCACCGTGCCGTCCTCGTCGACCTCCGCGTCCACGGAGACCTTGGCCGAGACCTCGTAGTCGAAGCTGGAGAAGGAGAGGGCGCCGTCCTCGGCCTTCAGAAGAAGGCCCGCGAGAACGGGCGCCGGCGGACGGGCCGGGAGGCTGCGGGCCACCCAGGCCACCGCCTCCGCGAGTACATCGCGCTCCACCCGGATCTTCACCGGAACCGCCTCCTGCTGTTGCTCGCTCGCCCTGCTGGCCTTCGTCGTCTGGACCGGAGCTCCCTGCCGACGGCCGGGGTGGCTCCGGGGTCCAGTCTGACGCACGGCACCGACAGTCGTTGCTGCTCGGGGTCAAGTCGAGCAAAACGCGGCGAGGCGGTCGCCGGTCGAGTTGTACACAGGCCCCACTTCGAAGCGGATTCCTGGCTAACTCTGAGTGGTAGTAGTAGTAGGCCCTGTGGAAACCGTGGATAACGTCGTTTGCGCAGGTCAGCACCGGTTTTTTGTCCACCGACCCTGTGGGTGGCACCCGTGGACAACCGGGGCTTTCTGTGGACGGGCGGAAGTTCTGCACACCCGATGCACAGGAGGGGGCCACTTCTCCCCAGGCCTGTCCCCAGCTTTACCCAAGTTCCCCACAGCCCAATCAGGCAGCTTCGTGTGACGCCTTTCACTCCGGGCGGTGAGAGGGGGTGTTGCGTTGCCGAACAGTGGACAGGGGTGTGGAGAAGCAGAGCAAAGCTGGGGACAACGGTACCCAGCCTGTGGGCTGCCGGTGGACAACTGCGGGTGCCCCCTGTGGACGAAAATTCTGTCCACAGGCTGTGGATCACGGTTGACCACAAATCCCCAACCATGTGACCTGGCCTGATGGAGTATCGGCAGCTCGCCCTGTGGACGCAATATGGACAACTTCGCGGTCCCCAGGCTGTGGACGGAAGATTTCCCGCACATCTGTGGAGAAGGGGCGCTGAGCAGCCCGTATTCGAACAGTGGAGGCGCGGATCCGGTACGGCGGCGGAGCCGCGCGGCCGCCGCTCCGGCCCCGGAAGCCGCTTCTCGGGCCCTGGGAAGCCGCTTTTCGGGCCCCCGGGAACGACGAAAAGCGCCCCGCGGGGACCGTGAGAGGTCGGTGCGGGGCGCCTTCCGAGCGCGCCGAGAGGCTCTGTGGCGTCACGGCGTCACGACGGCGGGGGGCCGGGGGGCCGGGGCGGCCCCGCCCCGCGAGGGCCGGGGGGGTGTGGGGGGGGGGGGGGAGGCCGATGTTGGTG
>NZ_JBHYVE010000003.1:123429-167206 GCF_042750035.1 Streptomyces sp. NPDC059452 | reverse complement strand
CCCCTAAACGCGCCCCGCGGGGACGTTTAGTGTTGGGTGGGGGGCGCCTTCCGTGCGCGCCTTTAGGCTCTGTGGGGACCGGGGGACCCGACGTCGTGACGCCGTGACGCCGTGACGCCACGACGCCGAGAGGCCCGGTGACGTCTGGAGCGGCTTCCGTCAGCCGTTCTTGATGCGGTTGGTGAGCTCGGTGACCTGGTTGTAGATGGAGCGGCGCTCCGCCATCAGGGCCCGGATCTTCCGGTCCGCGTGCATCACCGTCGTATGGTCGCGGCCGCCGAACTGCGCGCCGATCTTCGGCAGCGAGAGATCCGTGAGCTCCCGGCACAGATACATGGCGATCTGGCGGGCCGTCACCAGGACCCGGCTGCGCGAGGAGCCGCAGAGGTCCTCCACCGTGAGGCCGAAGTAGTCCGCGGTGGCCGCCATGATGGCCGGCGCGGTGATCTCCGGGGCCGACTCCTCGCCGCCCGGGATCAGGTCCTTGAGCACGATCTCGGTCAGCCCGAGGTCCACCGGCTGCCGGTTGAGGGAGGCGAAGGCCGTCACCCGGATCAGCGCGCCCTCCAGCTCGCGGATGTTGCGCGAGATCCGTGAGGCGATGAACTCCAGCACCTCCGGAGGCGCGTTGAGCTGCTCCTGCACCGCCTTCTTACGGAGGATGGCGATCCGGGTCTCCAGCTCGGGCGGCTGGACATCGGTGGTCAGGCCCCACTCGAAGCGGTTGCGCAGCCGGTCCTCCAGCGTCACCAGCTGCTTGGGCGGCCGGTCCGAGGAGAGCACGATCTGCTTGTTCGCGTTGTGCAGCGTATTGAAGGTGTGGAAGAACTCCTCCTGCGTCGACTCCTTGCTCGCCAGGAACTGGATGTCGTCGACGAGGAGGATGTCGACATCGCGGTACCGCTTGCGGAAGGTGTCGCCCTTGCCGTCGCGGATCGAGTTGATGAACTCGTTGGTGAACTCCTCCGAGCTCACGTACCGCACCCGGGTGCCCGGGTAGAGGCTGCGCGCGTAGTGCCCGATGGCGTGCAGCAGGTGGGTCTTCCCGAGCCCCGACTCCCCGTAGATGAAGAGGGGGTTGTACGCCTTCGCGGGCGCCTCGGCGACGGCGACGGCCGCGGCGTGCGCGAACCGGTTGGAGGCGCCGATGACGAAGGTGTCGAAGAGGTACTTGGGGTTGAGCCGGGCGTGCGGTTCGCCGGGGCCCGGCGCGGGGGCCGGCTGGGCGCCCATCGGCCCGGGACCGGGGCCGCCGGTACGGCCGGGGCCGGGCCCGCCCTGGCGGTGCTGCTGGTCGTGCTGATCGTGCCGGTCGCGCTGCTGCTCGTACCCCTGGCGCTCCGGCGGCTGCGAGCGGTAGTCGTGCTGCGGCTGCTGGGGGCGCCCGGTGCCGTACGGCTCACGCCACTGCTCGGCGGGCTGCTCGCGGTACGGCTCGGTCTCGCGGTAGGTGTCGGAGGCGGGCTGCTCGCGGTCCCGGTAGCCCCCGTGCTGCGGCTGCTGCCAGGACAGGTCCTCCTGGGTGCGCGGCCAGGCGCCCGGTTCGGGGCGCTGCTGCTGGTAGTCGGGGTAGGCCGGGCGGGCCGTCGGCATGCCGTCGTCGGAGGGGCGGTGGCCGTAGCCGTCGTACCCGTCGTCGCGTCCGTCGTCGCGCGGCTGCCCCTGGTAGCGGTGGCCCTGCTGGCTCTGGTGCGACTGGTGCATCGGGGGAGCCGGCGGGGCGGGCGGTTCCCCCGCGGAGTCGTCGACCGTGATCGCGATCCGGATGGGACGGCCGCACTCCCGGGTCAGCGTCTCGCTGATGAGCGGCGCGAGCCTGCCCTCCAGGACGCGCTTGCCCCATTCATTGGGGACGGCCAGGAGCGCGGTGTCGGCGACGAGTGCCAGCGGCTGGCAGCGCTCGATCCACTGCTTGTCCTTCGGCTCGATGCCCTGCTGGCCCTCCCCGAGGAGTTGTTCCAGCACTCGTGGCCACACTGCGGCAAGATCGGCAGGTACGTCAGCCACAAGGCACGCTCTCTCGCATGTCCCACGAATGTGTGGTTCTCGGGACGGGATGGGTCGGGATGGGTGAGGCCCGGCAGTCGGGAAGGAAAAGAACCGGAGTTCAGCCACGGTAGTCAGGCCGGGCCGCGCGGTTCAAGTTGTTGTCCACAGGCTGTGCACAATGGGGGGTCGCGCGGAGCCGGTTTGACCGGATGGCGTAGCCGCGCGTACCGTGACCAGGTCGAGTTGTCGATGGCTGCTGCCGCCTGCCTCCGATGGGCAAAGATCACGATCTGTGATTGTGAAGCGGTGCACTAAGGCGTTTACGCGAGTTCCTCGTGGGCGCACGGTGACAGCCAGGCGATGTCCCGCCAAGACACGAATCATTTCTGGAGCCCCCGAGTGAGCAAGCGCACCTTCCAGCCGAACAACCGCCGTCGCGCCAAGACCCACGGCTTCCGTCTGCGCATGCGTACCCGTGCCGGCCGTGCGATCCTCGCGAACCGCCGCGGCAAGGGCCGCAGCAGCCTGTCCGCCTGATCGCTCACAGGTCCATGACGTGCTGCCTACCGAGAATCGGCTGAGGCGGCGCGAGGACTTCGCGACCGCGGTACGACGAGGACGTCGAGCCGGACGTCCACTGCTCGTCGTCCATCTACGCAGCGGTGAAACGGACCCGCACGTGACGGGGGAGACTGTTCCCCCGCCGCGTGCGGGTTTCGTTGTCAGCAAAGCGGTGGGTGGTGCGGTCGTACGCACCGCGGTGAAGCGGAGACTTCGCCACCTGGTCCGCGATCGGCTGGCTCAGCTGCCCCCCGGTAGCCTTGTTGTCGTACGAGCGCTGCCCGGTGCGGGCGACGCCGACCATGCACAGCTGGCCCGAGACCTGGATGCCGCCCTTCAGCGGCTGCTGGGAGGGGGCGCGAGATGAAGTACCCGCTGCTTGCCCTCATCAAGCTGTACCAGTGGACGATCAGCCCACTCCTCGGGCCTGTCTGCCGTTACTACCCGTCGTGTTCCCACTATGGATATACGGCTATCGACCGGCACGGTGCGATCAAGGGAACAGCGCTGACCGCCTGGCGCATCCTGCGGTGCAATCCGTGGTCACCCGGCGGTGTGGACCATGTCCCGCAACGCAAGCGTCCGCGGTGGCACCAGCTGCTGCGCAACGGCCTGCGCGGCGGCAAGGGCGGGGAGCCCGCCGCTGATGTGCCGTCCGGGGGGTCGGTCTCCGAATCCCCGAGCCCGGCCACAGAGACCTCGCCCAAAGCTCAAGGAGCCTGATTAGTGGACACGATTGCCAGTCTGTTCAGCTTCATCACCACGCCTGTGTCGTGGATCATCGTCCAGTTCCACAAGGTCTACGGGGCGCTCTTCGGCGATGACTCCGGGTGGGCCTGGGGTCTGTCGATCGTGTCCCTGGTGGTGCTGATCCGGATCTGCCTGATCCCGCTCTTCGTGAAGCAGATCAAGTCGACCCGCAATATGCAGGTGCTCCAGCCGAAGATGAAGGCGATCCAGGAGCGCTACAAGAACGACAAGCAGCGTCAGTCCGAAGAGATGATGAAGCTGTACAAGGAGACGGGCACCAACCCGCTCTCCTCGTGCCTTCCCATCCTGGCGCAGTCCCCGTTCTTCTTCGCCCTGTACCACGTGCTCTCGTCCATCGCCTCGGGCAAGAAGATCGGCGCGATCAACCAGGAGCTGCTCGACAGCGCCCGGCAGGCCCACATCTTCGGCGCCCCGCTCGCCGCGAAGTTCACGGACAGCGTCGAGAAGCTCAACTCGCTCGATGCCTCCCTGACCGACGTCCGCGTCGTCACCGCGCTGATGATCGTGCTGATGTCCGCGTCGCAGTTCTTCACCCAGCGCCAGCTGATGACGAAGAACGTCGACCTGACGGTGAAGACCCCGTACATGCAGCAGCAGAAGATGCTGATGTACATCTTCCCGGTCATCTTCGCCGTGATGGGTGTCAACTTCCCCGTCGGTGTCCTCGTCTACTGGCTGACCACCAACGTCTGGACCATGGGTCAGCAGATGTACGTGATCAACCAGAACCCGACGCCGGGCAGCAAGGCGCAGGACGCCTACCTCCAGCGGGTCCTCAAGCGGGTGGACTCCAGGGGCCAGGTCCGCGGCCGGACGCAGCGCAGGACCGTGAAGGCGATCGTGGCCAAGGGCCCCGACCGCAATGACATCGAGCGCAAGTTCATCACCGGTCTGAGCAAGATGGGTCTCGTGGCCCAGGAGGACGGCACCGTCAAGAAGGGCGAGGTCGTTCCCGAGGCCGAGGCGCCCAAGCGCCAGCAGCCCAAGCGCCAGCCCAGGGCGAAGCGGCAGACGGCCGGCCACACCCCCGCCTCCGGCGGTGCCAAGGACGAGGCCGACGCCAAGACCTCGCTGGAGAAGCGGGACGCATCGCAGGACGACAAGCCGACGTCGGCGCGCAAGACCGCCTCCGGCTCCTCACGCCAAGCCAAGTCCGGGCAGCGCAAGGGCCCGCAGCGGCCCAAGCACCCGTCCAAGAAGTAAGAAGGAGTCCACCCGTGACGGAAGGCACCACCTCCAAGGCCGCCGAGGGCAGCGACACTCTGACCCGCCTGGAGCAGGAGGGGGAGATCGCAGCCGACTACCTCGAAGGCCTGCTCGACATCGCCGACCTCGACGGCGACATCGACATGGACGTCGAGGCGGACCGGGCCGCGGTATCGATCATCAGCGACTCGGCACGCGAACTCCAGAAGCTCGTGGGCCGCGACGGTGAGGTGCTGGAGGCGCTCCAGGAGCTGACCCGGCTGGCCGTGCACCGGGAGACCGGCGACCGCAGCCGTCTGATGCTGGACATCGGCGGCTTCCGGGCCAAGAAGCGGGAGATCCTCGCCGAGCTGGGTGCCAAGGCCGCCAACGACGTCAAGAGCTCGGGCCAGCCGGTCAAGCTGGACCCGATGACGCCGTTCGAGCGCAAGGTCGTGCACGACGCGGTCGCCGCGGCCGGTCTCCGGAGCGAGTCGGAGGGCGAGGAGCCTCAGCGCTTCGTCGTCGTTCTCCCGGCCTGACCGGATCCTTGTACTGTCGGCCCCGTCTGTTCGCAGGCGGGGCCGATCTTTGTCAGCCTGTTAGTCAGCCACCCCCAGTGCGCTAGTGCGGTACGGAAGGACGGTCCCCGTGACGGACGCTGCAGAGCTCCCCCAGCCCCCTGAAGAGGCACAGGCGGTCTTCGGAGAGCTCTTCCCGGAGGCTGTCCGGTACGCGGAGCTCCTCGCGGACGCGGGGGTGAAGCGTGGCCTGATCGGGCCGCGTGAGGTGCCCCGGCTGTGGGAGCGTCACCTGCTGAACTGCGCGGTCCTCTCCGAGGTGGTGCCGGAGGGCGTCACGGTCTGCGATGTGGGCTCGGGCGCCGGCCTGCCCGGTATCCCGCTGGCACTGGTACGCCCCGACCTCAAGATCACCTTGCTGGAGCCGCTCCTGCGCCGGACGAACTTCCTCCAGGAGGTCGTCGAACTGCTCGGCCTGGACCATGTGACGGTGGTGCGCGGAAGGGCCGAGGAGGTCCTCGGGACGCTCCAGCCCGTCCATGTCGTGACCGCCCGTGCCGTGGCACCGCTGGACCGGCTGGCGGGCTGGGGCGTGCCCCTGCTGCGTCCCTACGGCGAGATGCTCGCGCTGAAGGGCGACACCGCCGAGGAAGAGATCAACGGAGCCAGGGCGGCCCTGAGCAAGCTCGGGGTGCTGGAGACCGAGGTGCTCCAGGTCGGTGAGGGTGTGGTCGATCCGCTCTCCACGGTGGTGCGTGTGGTGGTGGGCGAGAGCCCCGGCGGTGTGAGGTTCGCCGCAAAGAGGGCCAAGGCCGCACGGGTGGGCCGCACGCGCCGACGCCGCTGAGGGGGGTCGGCCGCGCCCCCTGCGGAGTGTCGTGACCCGGTAGTTGCACTGCGGGGGCATCGTGTTTCACGTGAAACGTCGCTCTCTGCTGCAGGGAATCATCGGCCGCGGTCGTGCGGCTGCCACACCGCGCGACCGGAAGCCCGTACGGGTTACCGAGTTGTCCACACCCACGGATTCATCCACAGAACAGCGGGCCTCGCTGGTTCACGACCCCGAAAGCATGGCAGGCTCTGCTCATTGCGAGCCTGTAGTCGAGGAGAGTGAATCGTTGCGGTCCGACGCCAACATCGCGGGGCCGATGACCGATCCGGTCCCCGGTCCCCGAACCGAGTCCGTGGGGGAGGGTGTTTCACGTGAAACACCGCCGCCGATGGACGACACCCCCATCGGTCGTGCCGCGCAGCTGGCGGTCGAGGCCCTTGGCCGTGCCGGTGAGGGGCTGCCGCGCCCTGACCGGACCCGCGTCATGGTGGTGGCCAACCAGAAGGGCGGGGTCGGCAAGACGACCACGACGGTCAACCTTGCTGCTTCGCTGGCCCTGCACGGTGCGCGTGTTCTGGTGGTCGACCTCGACCCGCAGGGCAACGCCTCCACAGCTCTGGGGATCGATCACCACGCCGATGTCCCTTCGATCTATGACGTCCTGGTGGAGAGCCGTCCGCTCTCCGAGGTGGTTCAGCCCGTACCGGACGTCGAGGGTCTCTTCTGCGCCCCCGCCACCATCGATCTCGCCGGTGCGGAGATCGAGCTCGTGTCGCTGGTGGCGCGGGAGAGCCGGCTTCAGCGGGCGATCCAGGCGTACGAGCAGCCGCTGGACTACATCCTCATCGACTGCCCGCCCTCCCTCGGCCTGCTGACGGTGAACGCGATGGTGGCCGGGGCAGAGGTGCTGATCCCCATCCAGTGCGAGTACTACGCGCTGGAGGGGCTGGGGCAGCTGCTCCGGAACGTCGACCTGGTCCGGGGGCACCTCAACCCGGATCTCCACGTCTCGACGATCCTGCTGACGATGTACGACGGCAGGACCAGGCTCGCCTCCCAGGTGGCCGAGGAGGTCCGCACCCACTTCGGCAAGGAAGTGCTGCGGACGAGCATCCCGAGGTCGGTACGTATCTCCGAGGCGCCGAGCTACGGGCAGACCGTGCTGACCTATGACCCGGGGTCCAGCGGATCGCTCTCCTACCTCGAAGCCGCCCGGGAGATCGCCCTGCGGGGCGTCGGCGTGCACTACGAGGCCCAGCAGGCCCACACGAGCATTCAGAACAGCCAGCAGAACGTTTCGGAGGGCATCCAGTGAGTGAGCGACGTAGAGGTCTGGGGCGTGGGCTCGGTGCACTGATCCCCGCTGCTCCGCAGGAGAAGCAGGTACCGGCGTCCGGCGGAGGGCCGGTCCTGACGACGGAGCGGGGTGTGGCTGCCGCGAAGGTGACCGCCCTCCCGTCGTCCCCGGTGGTGCCGGAGCCGACGTCCGCGCCGGAGTCCCGGCCGGACCAGGAGGCGGGGGCGTCCGGCGCCTACTTCGCCGAGCTGCCCATCGGGTCGATCACGCCGAACCCCCGTCAGCCCCGTGAGGTGTTCGACGAGGACGCCCTGGCCGAGCTGGTCACCTCCATCAAGGAGGTCGGCTTGCTCCAGCCGGTCGTCGTGCGCAAGGTGGCGACGGACCGCTACGAGCTCATCATGGGTGAGCGCCGCTGGAGGGCCTGCCGTGAAGCGGGGCTGGAGCGGATCCCGACCATCGTCCGTGCCACGGACGACGAGAAGCTCCTCCTGGACGCGCTGCTGGAGAACCTGCACCGGGCTCAGCTGAACCCGCTGGAGGAGGCTGCCGCGTACGACCAGCTCCTCAAGGACTTCAAGTGCACCCATGACCAGCTGGCCGACCGGATCGGGCGGTCCCGGCCCCAGGTGTCCAACACGCTCCGGCTCCTGCGGCTGTCGCCGCCGGTCCAGCGCCGGGTGGCGGCAGGTGTTCTCTCGGCCGGTCACGCCCGGGCCCTGCTCTCCGTGGACGACTCCGAGGAACAGGACCGGCTGGCCCACCGCATCGTGGCCGAGGGGCTCTCGGTCCGGGCGGTCGAGGAGATCGTGACGCTCATGGGTTCGCGTCCCACGAGCACCCCGAAGCCGAAGGGCCCGAGGGCCGGTGGGCGGCTCTCCCCCGCGCTGACCGACCTGGCGACCCGGCTCTCCGACCGCTTCGAGACCCGCGTGAAGGTCGACCTGGGCCAGAAGAAGGGAAAGATCACCGTCGAGTTCGCCTCGATGGAGGATCTGGAGCGAATCCTCGGCTCCCTCGCCCCGGGCGAGGGAAAGGTGCTGGAGCGCAAGCTCGCCGAGACGCCCGGCGAGGAGAACGAGGGCTGAGCCCGGCAGGGGCGTAGCTCGCAGGACCGCATGAGGGCGGGCCGTGTACCGGTGGTTGCCGGAACGCGGTCCGCCCTTTGCCCTCTCTCGGTATCCGCATCACCTCTGGGTGGATACGATGCGATCTGGGATGGCGCATCCACGGTGATCGACCTCGGAGGAGGGCGGGGACCTTGCGAGCAGTGAGCCGCAGTCGGCTGGTGACGGTCGGGCTGGGCCTGGGAGCCGTCGGGGGATTCGTCGGCAGTCTGTTCCATGAACGGAACGCGCTGGCGGCCGCACGCGATGCGGCGGGCGAGGGAAGTGAGGAATCGCCGCCATGGGGCGTCGGCTTGTACCGCTCACCTTGGACAACCTTCAAGACCTCCCCGAGCGCTGCCGCGCCTGCGTCTTCTGGGAGCTTGACCCGGTCAGCGGAGAAGCCGCGGTAAAGGCGGGCAAGCCGGAGCTGGAGAAGGAGGCCTGGATCTCCGCGGTGCTTCTGGAGTGGGGCTCCTGTGGCCGGGTGGTCTATGTGGACGACGTCCCGGTGGGGTTCGTGCTCTACGCACCGCCCGCCTACGTCCCGCGCTCGACGGCCTTCCCCACCAGTCCGGTCTCCCCCGACGCCGTTCAGCTGATCACCGGGCTGATCGTTCCGGGGTACCAGGGCCAGGGGTTCGGACGCGTCCTGGTGCAGACGGTCGCCAAGGACGTACTGCGTCGGGGGTTCAAGGCGATCGAGGCGTTCGGGGATGCCCAGGACGAGGCGTTCGGGTGTGTGCTCCCGGCGGACCATTTGCTGGCGGTCGGCTTCAAGACCGTGCGGCCCCACCCCCGGTACCCACGTCTGCGGCTGGAGCTGAGGACGACGCTCTCCTGGAAGGAGGACGTGGAGATGGCACTCGACCGGCTGCTGGGTGCGGTCAAGAAGGAACCGGCACTGCGACCGCTCTGACCCCGGCCGGGCCCGTAGCGGCCCCTGCATACGGAACGGGCCCGACCCCGGTGCGGGGGTGGGCCCGTTTCACGTGAAACATCGCGCCGGAGCGCTGTTACTTGCTGCTGATGAAGCCTTCGAGGTCACGGAGGATCGCGGCCTTCGGCTTGGCACCGACGATGGTCTTGGCGACCTCGCCGCCCTGGTAGACGTTCAGGGTCGGGATGGACATCACGCCGTACTTGGCGGCGGTGGCCGGGTTCTCGTCGATGTTGAGCTTGACGATCTCGATCTGGTCGCCGTGCTCCGCTGCGATCGCCTCCAGCGAGGGGGCGATCTGGCGGCACGGGCCGCACCAGGCAGCCCAGAAGTCGACCAGAACGGGCTTCTCGCTCTTGAGGACGACCTCGTCGAACGTGTCGTCGGTAACGTGCTTCAGGTCGCCGGCCACGGCGGCCTCCTTAGTCTCTCGGGGTGGGCGTGCGGTGGGGAAGCTCAGACGGCCGGGGTCTTCTCCGGCTCGGCGGGCTCTGCGTCGGCCAGTGCGGCGAGGAAGCGCTCGGCGTCCAGAGCCGCGGAGCAGCCGGTGCCCGCGGCGGTGATGGCCTGCCGGTAGGTGTGGTCGACCACGTCTCCGGCGCCGAAGACCCCCGGCAGGTTGGTGCGGGTGGAGGGCGCCTCGACCTTCAGGTAGCCCTCGTCGTCCAGCTCCAGCTGGCCCTTGAAGAGCTCGGTACGCGGGTCGTGTCCGACGGCGATGAACAGGCCGGTCACCGGGAGCTCGGAGGTCTCGCCGGTCTTGGTGTTGCGGAGCGTCAGACCGGAGAGCTTCTGGTCGCCCTTGACCTCGGCGACCTCGCTGTCCCAGGCGAACTTGATCTTCGGGTCGGCGAAGGCACGGTCCTGCATCGCCTTGGAGGCGCGCAAGGTGTCGCGGCGGTGGACGATCGTGACGGACTTGGCGAAGCGGGAGAGGAAGGTCGCTTCCTCCATGGCCGTGTCGCCGCCACCGATCACGGCGATGTCGTGGTCCTTGAAGAAGAAGCCGTCACACGTGGCGCACCAGGAGACGCCGCGTCCGGAGAGGGCGTCCTCGTTGGGCAGGCCGAGCTTGCGGTGCTGGGAGCCGGTGGTCACGATGACGGTCTTGGCACGGTGCACGGTGCCCGCCGTGTCGGTGACGGTCTTGATGTCACCGGTGAGGTCGACCGCGACCACATCGTCGGGGACCAGCTCGGCGCCGAAGCGCTCGGCCTGGGCCCGCATGTTGTCCATGAGCTCGGGGCCCATGATGCCGTTCTGGAAGCCGGGGAAGTTCTCCACGTCGGTGGTGTTCATCAGCGCACCGCCCGCCGTGACGGCGCCCTCGAAGACCAACGGGTTCAGCGAGGCGCGAGCGGTGTACAGCGCGGCGGTGTACCCGGCCGGTCCGGAGCCGATGATGATCACATTACGGACGTCGCTCACGGGTTTCTTCCTCGTCTCTGCAGACTGCCTACTGCCTACGGGGTCGGTTCAACGACTCTCACCCCACCCAACGGATCCTACGGGTGTTGCATTCCCGACGTGCCGTAGCGGTCCTCAGGGGCGGTTGTAGGCCTGGGTGTGCAGCAGCTGTCCCGTGGACTCGGGAGCGGTGTCCACGCAGGAGGCGGCCACGACGTAGGCCTGGACGCGCGAGCCGTCCTTCGGGTGCGAAAGGACGACGAGGAAGGCGTCCTGCCCCTGGTAGGTCCCCTCTTCGAGAGCGAGGGCCGGTGTGGTGCGACCGGTCGCCTGCTGCACGCACGGCGGTACGGCGATGGCAGGAGCGCTCAGTGGATTCTTGGAGGCGGTCCCTTCGGGCGTCTCCACACCGGGCGTCTCCGCCTCGGGCGCCGACTGTTCGTCCACGCTCGGTGACTGCTTCTGCAGGTCGAACTGTTTCGCGCCCGCCCCACCGGCCAGAAGGTCCTGAACCGTGGTCTCCAGCGTTTCCTGGGAGAAGCTGGGTGCCTCGCTCGCCTCGGCGGTGATCGCCCTGTCGGCCGATCCGGATGTCGCGTCGTTGGACGACGACAGGTTCTGGAGGAAGAGGATGCTCATACCGATGAGCGCGGCGCCGCACGCGGTACCCAGGAACGCCGCACGAAGGCGGCGCCGGGGACGGCGGCCGGGGCCGGTGGCGGCCCGGGGCCGGCCTGCCGGGCGGTCGGGGGAGGACCCGGACCGGGGCATCCCGGAAGGCGCCTCGCCGGTCTCCGTGGTCGATGTTTCACGTGAAACATCGGCTTCGCGGGCCTCGGCCGCGAGGGCCGCGTCGATGCGGGCAGCGATGTCCTCGGGCATCGGCTCCGGGTCCGGAAGGCCAGAGAGCAGCCCCTGGATCTCCTCCAGAGAGTCCCGTACCTCCGCGCACAGCTCGCACTCCGCGAGGTGACTGCGGACTTCCGCCGTACGGGAGGGGGTGAGCAGCCCCTCGGTGAGGTCGGAGATCTCGGAGACCTCCGGGTGCTGATCCGTGCCGGTCGTGGATGTCACGGGCGTCCACCTCCTCCCTTCGCGGCGGCAGGGTCGCTTGCTCCTGCGTCCTTCGGCCCTGACGCAGGTGGGACGGACGGGCCGGGCGTCCGGTTCCTTCCCATGGTGCCGGTCTCCCCTTCGGGGGCCTCGGCCCCGGTGCCGCGCAGGTGGCGGACCAGGGGGGCCAGTCTGGCCCGTCCCCGGGCGCACCGGCTCTTCACGGTGCCGGTCGGCACGTCCAGGATGCTGGCCGCCTCCGCCACCGGGTAGCCCTGCATGTCGACCAGGACGAGGGCCGCGCGTTGTTCGGCGGGGAGCGTGGCCAGGGCGGCGAGGAGCTGGCGGTGCAGATCCTGCCGTTCGGCGGGAGCCTCGGCCGACTCGTGGGGTTCCAGGAGCTGGTCGAGCCGTTCCGCGTCGTCCACCGGTGACGTCTTGCGGGAGGCCGCCTTGCGGACCCGGTCGAGGCAGGCGTTGACGGTGATGCGGTGCAGCCAGGTGGTGACGGCTGACTGGCCGCGGAAGGTGTGGGCGGCCCGGAAGGCGGAGACGAGGGCGTCCTGGACGGCGTCGGCCGCCTCCTCACGGTCCCCAAGGGTGCGCAGCGCCACGGCCCAGAGCCGGTCGCGGTGGCGGCGTACGAGCTCACCGAAGGCGTCGGGGTCGCCCGCGACATGCTGGGCGAGCAGGTCCGCGTCGCTCGGTGCCTCTGGTGGAACGGAATCCACCGTGCTCCCCCTCCGAACCGGATCCGATGTCTGGCGCCACACTAACGGGCCGCGCACCCGGTGATCCACGGGCCGGTACGGATGGTGGGCACGGGTCCGTGGATCAGCCGAGGACGGAGATGTCGTTGATCCCGCCGCGGAAGCCGCCGGTGCCGTCCGACGGGAGCTCGGTGATGTGGATCAGGACGTAGCGCGTCCGGACGGGCTTCTTCAGCTCCTCCTTGAGCGTCTTGCCCATGACCTGCTTCTCGACGATCCGCTGGGTGAAGTCCGCCGGTGAGGAGGGTGACGAGGCGTCCGGTCCCGCGGCGAGCACGGTGGCCGTCTGACCTCTGCGGTACATGTCGGCCTCGATACCGCGGACTTCCTGGACCCGCCCCAGGTCGACGATGATCCCGCTGCCCTGCTTGCGCTGCGGGAGGTTGCCGAAGTTCGGGAAGGTCTGGTAGCGGGGAGTGATCCAGGACGTGCCGGAGTCGTCGTCGATGGTGTTCTCCACGCCCCCCTGGTTGATGCCCGAACCGTCTGGCATGAACTCCGTGGCCCCCGCGATGGTCAGCGGCTTGGCCGGCGGCGGCGGAGGCTTTTCCTTGCTCTTGTCGTCATCGGTGGGCTGCGTGACGCCGGTGTCGTCGGAGCTCTTGTTCCGGTCGAGCAGAGCTTCCGCGAGCTGCCAGCTGCCGAGGCCCAGAGCGGCGATGAGAAGGGCGGAGACGCTCCACTTGAGCACCCGTCCGGTGCGGCTCTGAAGTGGTGCCGGAGGGGCCGCCAGTACGGGGGGCTGGGTGACGGACGGCGGATGGCTGGAGGGCCGTCCGTAGGTGCCCTGCTGATAGGTCGTCCGCTGGTAGGCGGGCTGCTGGTAGACGGGCTGTGCGGCGAACGTGGGCTCCGGCGGCAGGATGCGCGGCATGGCCGCGACGGCCCTGGCCAGTTCCTCCGGAGTCGTGCAGGGCGGTTCCTGACGGGAGGCGGTGGCACCGTCGTTGGCGAGCGCGCGCATGGCGAGCTCGGAGAGACCGCGGTGAACACCGGCGCGGACCTGGTCCGGGGCGATGAGGCCCATGCCCTTGGGCAGCCCGGAGAGGCCGTACGCGTCGCTCTCGTACGGCCAGCGCTTGGTCAGCGCCGCGTACAGGAGTGCGCCGATCGCCTCGGTGTCCTGGCGCAGGGGGCGGGAGGAGGTGATGCCGCGCAGGGCGGCGTTCACGGCGAGGCCGCGGATCCGGTACTGGCCGGTGGAGCTGCGCAGTACGGCGCCGGGGGTGAGGCGAAGGTGCGTCAGCCCCTCGCGGTGGGCGGCGGCCATGGCGAGGGAGAGCTGGCTGACGAGCTGGTAGGCGTCGTGGGCGTCCATCGGACCGGCGGCCAGCAGAGCGGTGAGCTCGGTGGCGTCCGGAAGCCATTCATGGACGACGTAGACGAGGTCGTCCTCCTCGACGGCATCCAGGACCTGGACGAAGCGGGGGTCGCCGAGGAGGGCGGAGGACCGGGCCGCGGCCAGTACGGAACGGGCCCGGGGGTGGTCCGCGGGCAGCAGGTGGACGCCGACAGCGCGGCGCAGTTTCTCGTCGACCGCCCGCCAGCTGCTGAAGCCGTCCAGACGGGTGACGCACTCCTCCAGGCGGTAGCGCCCGGCGAGTTTGTGGCCGCTGTGCACATCGGGGGTCGCCGGAACGGCTTCGGAACGCACCCGCCCGCCGTCTCGGCCCTCGGGACTCCCGGGCTTCTCGGGGCTCGTGCCCTCGGTGTCCTCGGCTTGCGTCGTTCCGTCGTTCGTCGCCTCGTCCGCCTTGGCGGCCAGCGGCTCATTGCCGCCGTTGTCGGCCACGTCGACGGCAGCCGTGCTACGTTCCGCCACCGTCGTTCCTGCCTCCCCATCCGTTGCGCGAAGCCGGCCAGCTCGCCACAGTCACGCCAATTGTGCCCACACTCCGGCGCTATGCACGACACGCGGTGTCCGGCGATGGTTGTGCGGCCGTGCGTTCATTCAGCGACCGAGCCGTCCACGGACCATGCCCACCAGGCCGTTGACCTCCTCAATGCGCATCTTCTTCGCCGCGACGAAGAAGATGCCCATCAGGGCGATGCCGCCGAAGACCAGTGCGGCCAGCGACCCGAGAGCGCCGGAGCCGAGAAGTTCGAGGATCGCGAAGCCGATGCCGCCGCCGATGACGGCTGCCGGGACGGCCGCCATGCAGAGCCGGGCGTAGGTCCGCACGATGTGCGCCCCGTCCAGGTCGCCGCCCAGCCGGACGCGGAGCCGGCGCCAGGCGACGCCGACGCCGACCGCGTAGGCCAGACCGTAGGAGAAGGCCATGCCGACGACGGCCCAGCGGGCGGGCAGGACGACGTAGCAGAGAGCGGAGGCGGCGGCGTTGACGGCGGCCACGATGACCGTGTTGTAGAAGGGGGTGCGGGTGTCCTCGTACGCGTAGAAGCCTCGGAGTACGACGTACTGCACGGAGTACGGGATCAGGCCGAGGGCGAAGGCCATCAGGATGAAGCCCATGGACCGCGCGGCCTCGGCGCCGCTGGAGGCGTACAGCAGGGTGCACATCGGCAGCCCCAGCGCGAGGAAGGTGAAGGCGACCGGGACGATGGCGACGGCGGAGTTGCGCAGCCCCTGCGAGATGTCGTCGCGGACCGCACCGGGGTCGTTGTCGTGGGCGGCACGGGAGATGCGGGGCAGCAGCGCGGCCATGACGGAGACGGTGATGATGGCCTGCGGCATGCCCCAGATCAGCTGGGCGTTGGAGTAGGCCAGGAAGCCGGTGCCGTCCTTGCCGGACAGCTTGCCCGCCGCGGTGGCGAGCTGGGTGACGACCAGGACACCGGCCTGGTTGGCCAGGACGAACAGCACGGTCCACTTGGCCAGCTTGACCGTCTTGCCGAGCCCGTGGCCCTTCCAGTCGAAGCGGGGACGGAAGCGGAAGCCCGCCTCGCGCAGGTAGGGGATCATCGCCAGCGCCTGGACGACGAGCCCGAGCAGGGTGCCGATGCCCAGCAGCCGGACGCCCTCCGGCGGGATGGTGTCCACGCCCATCCGGGATTCGGAGAAGGAGCCGTAGACCCAGATGAAGAGCCCGAACGTGATGATCATGACGATGTTGTTGAGGACCGGGGTCCACATCATCGCGCCGAACTTGCCCCGGGCGTTGAGGATCTGACCCATCACCACGTGCACGCCCATGAAGAAGATGGTGGGCAGGCAGTACCGGGCGAAGGTGACGGCGACGCTGTTGGCGGCCACGTCGTCGGCGATCGTGTTCGACATCAGCTTGATCAGTACCGGTGCGACGAGGACCGCGGCGGCCACGATCAGGCCGAGCGCGACCATCACCAGGGTCAGCAGCCGGTTGGCGAAGGCCTCGCCACCGTCCTCGTCGTCCTTCATGGCGCGCACGAGCTGCGGGACGAAGACCGAGTTGAGGCCACCGCCGACGGTGAGGATGTAGATCATGGTCGGCAGGGTGTACGCGATGGTGAAGCTGTCGCCGAGCAGCGCGGCACCGAGCGCCGCGGTGATCACCAGGGAACGGATGAAGCCGGTGAGCCGCGAGACGAGGGTTCCGGCCGCCATCAGCGCGCTGGACTTCAGCACTCCGGAGACCCGGCCGCCCTTCGGCGGGACGGGCGCGGGTGCCGGTTCCGGATCGGGCGGCCCGGGGGGCTTCCCCGAACCCTCCTGGTCCCGGAAGAGGTGGGCGAAGGCGTCCGGCTCCTGCCGGTCGTCCGAGGCCTTGGTCACCAGGTCGTCGACGCCGACGAACTGCGTGGTCGCCGGGCGGTCGCCGTACGGGAGGTGGCGGGAGGGCCCCGAGGGCTCGGGGGGCGGTGTCTGGGCCCAGATGCGAGGGTCGGGGGCGTGCGGAGCGGGGGGCGGCTGCTGGTAGAGCGCCTGTGGCTCCTGGTAGGTGCCGGGGGGCGGCGGCGGGTGGGACGCCCGGTCGTAGAGCGCCTCGCCCACCGGGTCCTGGGCGGCCAGGTCCTGTGCCCGGTAGGGGTCGTCCTCGTAGGCGTGCTGGAGGTACGGGTCGGGCGGCACCTGCCGGCCGTCCTGGTCCGCGCCCGGAGGAACCGGGGGCCCGGACGGGGACCCCGCTCCGCCGGCGCCCTGGCCGCGGTCACCGTCGTACGGCGCGTTCATCGAAACCCCTACCTCATCGTCCCCGGCCGACCGGCCACGCCAGACATCGCTCAACGGTCCACTTTCTCACCCGTTCCCGACGGGTCCCCGCTTTCCGGTCCGGTGTCCGGGGCCGGGTCACTCGGCTGCTCGGGTTCGCCGCCGTCGCCGTCGGCCGTGTCGCTTGCCAGGGTGCGCTTGCGGTGGCTGTACATCCTGACGCCGGCCAGCACCAGGAGCAGGAGTCCGCCGGCGATGACGAGGAGAACGGTGGGCGTCACCTCGGAGACCTTCACGGTGAAGGTCATCTCCTTGCCGTACGGGGTGCCGTCCTCGGTGAAGAGCTGGGCGGTCACCTGGGCCCGCCCGTTGGCGCTGGTGGCCGTGTCGAACTTCACCGACTGGCTGTGCCCGGCCGCGATCCGGACCGGGAGCTCGGCCTTCGTCCCGTCGTCGTTGAACTTCAGCCGGATGTTGTCCGAGGTCAGCCGCAGGACGAGACGGTCGACGTCCTGCACCAGCTTGTTCTGCACCGTCACCGGGATCGTGGCGCTGCGGCCCGAGAGGGTGACGTCGGACTTGTCGATCAGCTGGACCTCGCCGGTGAGGCCCTTCAGATACTCGAGCACGCCGTCCCGGTAGCTCTGCGCCTCCAGGGGGCGCCCCCGCCAGGACGTCGACATCGAGCGGTTGACCGCGTTGCCGAACGGCGTCACCACGCGCTCGGGCAGCGTGAGGATGGTCTCGAAGCTGTCGATGGAGCCCTGGGTCGTCCGGATGTCCTGGAACGCCTGGGTGGGCAGCTCCTGGTTGCGGAGCTTCTTCGGGTACGCGGAGGCCCGCGGCACCTTCGTGGTCGCCTTCGGGTCCGGCTTCACCTCGGAGGCGGCGACCAGGTCCAGCGGCTGGGTCCAGCGGTCGCCCGACAGGGCCTCCAGGGCGCGGGCCATCGTCTGGGCCTGGGCGGCCGTGGGCATCCGCTGCGGCGCTACGACGATGCTGCGCTCGTTGTCCGGCGCCTGCTCGGTCAGTGCCAGGGTCTGCGCGAGGAACTTCTGGATGGCCAGCGTCGAGGCGCCGGCCCGGAACATGTCGCGGTCGAACGCGGTCGACAGCCGGGCGTCGGCGACGACCGCGGTGGTGCCCCCGCCGATCGGCCGGGCCGCCGTCGGGGTGTACGGCAGGCTGCCGGTCTCCTGGAAGCTGTCACTGCGGGCGATCACGTGGTGGGCGCCCGCAGAGGTCGCCACATCCACGATCCCCGGATCCAGGACGCCGTTCACGGGCCAGGCGAAGTCGGTGGACGGCTTCACATGGAGGACCGTCTCCACCGTGGTGGCGGCCACCGTGGAGGCGCTCTGCAGATGGCTGAGCGTGCCGGAGACGCCCTTGCCCCGATGGGCGATGGAGGCCAGGTCCGGGTCGGCGAACGGCAGCGCGATCACCTTGCCGTCCTCCACCACCTTCTGCAGGGCGGTGAGCCACTGCTTGGCGATGCCCTGGTTCTTGCCCGGGACGGTCGTGTCACCGGACTTGATGTCGTAACCCCCGGCCATCGCCGCGACGCTCGCCAGCAGGTCCGGGTCGACGACCCAGGTGACGGGGAGCCCGCTGCCCAGGGAGACCATCTGCTGCAGTCGCCCGCCCGGTGCCAGCTCGTCGGCCAGGGCGTCGTCCGCGAAGACCGGTGTCTGCTGCTGGTTCGAGCGGGTCTCCGCGGTGACGTGCGGGGAGGCGATGAGCGGCCACAGGAAGGTGAGTTTGGTCCGCTTGTCGCTCTTCTCGGGCTGCCACGGCAGGAACGAGCGCTGGATGCCCAGCACCTGCTCGTAGGGGACGGCCGCCGTACGGCCGGAGACCGAGACCCCCAGCTGGTAGACGCCCGAGGCGTCGAGGTCCAGCTTGTCGACGGGGACGGCGATCGTGAAGTTCTGGCTGACCCCCTTGCGGAGCTTCGGGATCTTCACCGCGTACTTGTCGTCGATCGCGGCCGGGTCGGCGCCGGGGACGTAACCGGTCCGCTTGGCGGCATCGTCGACCTCGCCGCGGCCGGAGAGCCGGGGGCCTACCCGCAGATCGACCTCGGCCTCGCTGATCGTCTCCTTGCCCTTGTTGGTGAGCGTCCCGGAGACGGTCAGGGTGTCCCCCTCCACGGGGGCGCCGGGAGAGATCGTGTTCAGGGACACCGCGACCGTGCGCGAGCCCGTGGGGGCCTTGGCCGGCTCGGTGGCCCCGGCGGTCGTGGCGGCGGGAGCCGTCAGCAGACCGGCCAGCAGCGGTGCTCCGAGAACCACGGCGGCTGTGCGCCGCAGCCACCGGCGGGCAGGAGAAGAGCGCATCCCCTGGATGTCTGCCGCCTCGGCCACGCGCCTACCCGTCCCTCGTCGTCATCGGAGTCCGTCGATCGTTGTCGGTCCTGCGTCCCCGCATGGTAACGAGGTGCGGAGGGCCGAAGTGCTGGGGTCCGGCTCACATGATCGCGGGAGGGCCGCAGGGTCCGGATAAACGATGACGCCCCGGCCGGTCCGTGCACGTACCCTTTTCTGTTGTGCCGAACGCCAACGAAGAGAACGCCAGTGCACTGAGCCAGGTGCAGCATCGCGCGGTGAGTGAGCTGCTGCGAGTGTCCCCGGTCGCCGACGACCTCGCCCGCCGATTCCAGGAGGCCGGATTCGGTCTCGCGCTGGTCGGCGGCTCGGTCCGCGACGCGCTGCTCGGCAGGCTCGGGAACGACCTGGACTTCACCACCGACGCCCGCCCCGAGGACGTACTGGCCATCGTCCGACCGTGGGCCGACGCGGTGTGGGAGGTCGGGATCGCCTTCGGCACCGTCGGCTCCCAGAAGGACGGGTACCAGATCGAGGTCACCACCTACCGGTCGGAGGCGTACGACAGGACCTCGCGCAAGCCCGAGGTCTCCTACGGCGACTCCATCGAGGAAGACCTCGTACGCCGCGACTTCACGGTCAACGCGATGGCCGTCGCCCTGCCGCAGAAGGAGTTCATTGACCCGCACGGTGGCCTGAAGGATCTCGCGGACCGAGTGCTGCGCACCCCGGGGACGCCCGAGGAGTCCTTCTCGGACGACCCGCTGCGCATGCTGCGCGCCGCACGGTTCGCGGCGCAGCTGGACTTCGAGGTCGCCCCCGATGTCGTCACCGCGATGACGGAGATGGCCGCCCGGATCGAGATCGTCTCCGCCGAGCGGGTCCGTGAAGAGCTGAACAAGCTTCTGCTCTCCAGCCACCCCCGCAAGGGACTGGGGCTCCTCGTCGACACCGGGCTCGCCGGCCATGTGCTGCCGGAGCTTCCCGCGCTGCGGCTGGAGAGTGACGAGCATCACCGCCACAAGGACGTCTACGAGCACTCGCTGACGGTTCTGGAGCAGGCCATCGACCTGGAGGAGGACGGCCCCGATCTCGTCCTGCGCCTGGCCGCGCTGCTCCACGACATCGGCAAGCCGAGGACGCGGCGCTTCGAGAAGGACGGCCGGGTCTCCTTCCACCACCACGAGGTGGTGGGCGCCAAGATGACCAAGAAGCGCATGACCGAGCTGAAGTACTCCAACGACCTGGTCAAGGACGTGTCGAAGCTGGTCGAGCTCCATCTGCGCTTCCACGGGTACGGCGACGGGGAGTGGACGGACTCCGCCGTCCGCCGGTACGTGCGCGACGCCGGGCCCCTCCTCGAACGTCTCCACAAGCTGACCCGGTCGGACTGCACGACCCGGAACAAGCGCAAGGCGAACGCGCTCTCCCGGACCTACGACGCGCTGGAGGAGCGGATCGCCCTGCTCCAGGAGCAGGAGGAGCTCGACTCCATCCGTCCGGACCTGGACGGCAACGCGATCATGGAGATCCTCGGGGTGGGCCCCGGCCCGGTGATCGGCAAGGCGTACGCCTTCCTGCTGGAGCTGCGGCTGGAGCACGGCCCGATGGAGCGCGATGCGGCTGTGGCGGCGCTGAAGGAATGGTGGGCGGAGCAGGGCTGAGTCCGGCCGGGGTGATGTTTCACGTGAAACATCACCCCGGCCCGGATGTCCCGAGGGGCGTTGTTTCACGTGAAACAACGCCCCTCGCCACATCCCGGACCGGTCAGCCGCCGCTGCTGGTGTACCTCCGGCGGAACATGACCACCGCGACGCCCGCGTACAGCACGGCCACCCCCGCCACCACGGTGACGGACCTGCCGTCCGGCGGGAGGATCAGCGCCGACACCCCCGCCGCACTCACGAACGCGACGTTGAAGAGCACGTCGTAGAACGAGAAGACCCGGCCCCGGAAGGAGTCGTCCACCGAGGTCTGCACGACCGTGTCCGTCGCGATCTTCGACCCCTGGGTCACGACGCCGAGCACGAAGGCGGCGATCAGCATCGGCACGAGGGAGAAGGAGAGCCCCAGGGCCGGTACCAGGACCACCCCGGATCCGGCGCAGGCCGCGATCCACCCGTACCGTCCGAACCGCCCCACGGCCCAGGGGGTCACCACGGCGGCCGTGAAGAAGCCCGCCCCCGAGACACCGACCGCCAGGCCGAGCAGCGCCAGCCCGTCGGACTCGTCGTCCGACCAGGCATAGCGGCAGAGCATGAGCACCATCACGGTGAGCGCGCCGTAGCAGAAGCGGAGCACGGTCATCGCGGCCAGCGCCCGGGCCGCCTGGGTCCGCTCTCCCAGATGGCGCACGCCCGCGACCAGCCCTCGGGCGGTGACGGCCAGGGCGGCTCGCAGCCGCAGAGGGGGGCCGTCGTTGTCGGGTCCCAGCAGGGCCCGGGGCAGGCTCAGCGAGGCCAGCGCGGAGAGCAGATAGAGCATGGCCCCCAGCAGGACGACCGCCGCATCGGACTCGTCGGCCACCAGCCGTACGATGAAGGCGAGGCCCCCGCCCGCCGTGGCCGCGAGCGTGCCGGCCGTCGGGGAGAGCGAGTTGGCGATGACGAGCCGCTCCGTCTCCACCACGCGCGGCAGAGCGGCGGAGAGCCCTGCCAGTACGAAGCGGTTGACGGCGGTGACGCAGAGGGCCGAGGCGTAGAAGAGCCAGTCCGGCACCGAGGCGAGGATCAGCAGGGCCGTGCAGCAGGCCAGGGAGGCCCGCAGGAGGTTCCCGTACAGGAAGACCTGGCGGCGGGGCCAGCGGTCCAGCAGAACGCCCGCGAACGGGCCGATCAGCGAGTACGGGAGGAGGAGCACCGCCATGGCCGAGGCGATGGCGGCCGCCGACGTCTGCCTCTCCGGGGAGAAGACGACGTACGCGGCCAGGGCGACCTGGTAGACGCCGTCGGCGCACTGGGAGAGCAGCCGCACGGTGAGCAGGCGGCGGAAGTTCCGCAGGCGCAGCAGCAGGCCCAGATCACGCGCGACAGACATGGGAGCAAGCGTCACACACGTCGGGGGTCCGCGGGCAGATTGCCCGGGGACCCCCGACATGCGGCAGGAAGAGGTGAGCGTCGCCGCTCAGCGCTCCGGTGAGGCGGTCGGCTCAGCTCTCGGTGTCGCCGTTGATGAACCGCTCGACGTTCGCGCGGGCCTCGTCGTCGAAGTACTGCACGGGCGGCGACTTCATGAAGTAGCTGCTCGCGGAGAGGATCGGACCGCCGATGCCTCGGTCCTTGGCGATCTTCGCCGCACGGACGGCGTCGATGATGACACCGGCCGAGTTCGGGGAGTCCCACACCTCGAGCTTGTACTCCAGGTTCAGCGGAACGTCACCGAAGGCACGGCCCTCAAGGCGCACGTACGCCCACTTGCGGTCGTCCAGCCAGGCCACGTAGTCCGACGGGCCGATGTGGACGTTGTCCGCACCGAGCTCGCGGTCACGGATCTGCGAGGTGACGGCCTGCGTCTTCGAGATCTTCTTGGACTCCAGGCGCTCACGCTCGAGCATGTTCTTGAAGTCCATGTTGCCGCCGACGTTCAGCTGCATCGTGCGGTCCAGGATGACGCCCCGGTCCTCGAAGAGCTTCGCCATCACGCGGTGCGTGATGGTGGCGCCCACCTGGGACTTGATGTCGTCGCCGACGATCGGGACACCGGCCTCGGTGAACTTGTCCGCCCACTCCTTGGTACCGGCGATGAAGACCGGGAGGGCGTTGACGAACGCGACCTTGGCGTCGATGGCGCACTGCGCGTAGAACTTCGCGGCGACCTCGGAACCGACGGGCAGGTAGCAGACGAGAACGTCGACCTGCTTGTCCTTGAGCACCTGGACGACGTCGACCGGGGCGTCCGCGGACTCCTCGATCGTCTCGCGGTAGTACTTGCCCAGACCGTCGTGGGTGTGGCCGCGCTGGACGGTGACGCCCGTGTTCGGCACGTCCGCGATCTTGATGGTGTTGTTCTCGCTGGCGCCGATGGCGTCCGCGAGGTCGAGGCCGACCTTCTTCGCGTCGACGTCGAAGGCGGCGACGAACTCGACGTCGCTGACGTGGTAATCGCCGAACTGGACGTGCATCAGGCCGGGCACCTTGCCGGCCGGATCTGCGTCCTTGTAGTACTCGACGCCCTGCACCAGCGAGGCGGCGCAGTTGCCCACGCCTACGATGGCTACGCGAACCGAACCCATTCCGGTTGCTCCCTGTGTAATCGGTGTTTCCGATGAAGTGCCCGCGGAGTGCGGTGACTTCACTTGGCGGTGTCGTCGGACGGATCCGGCTGGGTGTCATCCCGGTGCCGGGGCAGGCCGCCCGTCTCTCCAGATGTGTCCTGCTGAGCAGAGCCCTCGGGCGAGGATCGTCTCCGGTCCCGTCCCGACCGCTCGCTCTCAATGAGCTCGTTCAGCCAGCGCACTTCGCGCTCCACGGACTCCATGCCGTGCCGCTGCAGCTCAAGTGTGTAGTCGTCGAGTCGTTCACGTGTGCGGGCGAGGGAGGCGCGCATCTTCTCCAGACGCTCCTCCAGCCTGCTGCGCCGGCCTTCGAGCACCCGCATCCGCACCTCGCGCTCGGTCTGCCCGAAGAAGGCGAAGCGTGCCGCGAAGTGCTCGTCCTCCCAGGCGTCCGGACCGGTGTGCGAGAGCAGCTCCTCGAAGTGCTCCTTACCTTCCGCCGTCAGCCGGTAGACGATCTTGGCGCGGCGTCCCGTGAGGGAGGAGGCGGGAGCGGTGTCCGCCGGTTCACCGGCGGGCTCCTCGATCAACCAGCCGCTGGCCACCAGCGTCTTGAGGCACGGATAGAGGGTCCCGTAGCTGAACGCACGGAAGATCCCCAGCGAGGTGTTGAGGCGTTTACGCAGCTCGTAGCCGTGCATCGGAGACTCGCGGAGCAGACCGAGGACGGCGAACTCGAGGATTCCGGAGCGTCGGCTCACGGGCGCCTCCTCCTTCTGCCGCTGGTTCCGCGGGGACCGTCCGCCGGACCCACTGACGTACTTATGCCGCACTGATGTATCGACTCGATACATCAGCACGATAGATCGGTTCGGCGGGTTCGACAAGGGTGACCTTCGTGAACGGCGTCACATCGTCAATTCGTAGGAAGCGACTTGCGTTGTTTGGGGTGAAGTTCGGCCCTAGGAGGGTTTTGACCGTGCGTAGTCTGTGCGGCATGCAGACCACCGGGAACCGTGAGGCGCCGTTGTGCGTCAGTTATCGCGGACTGCCGGATGTACTGCGGATGAGCCTTCCGCAGGGCTGGTCCGTAATTCGGGGGGACCGGACCTCAACTGCCGCTTCCAGGCGCTCTCGCCTGCCCGAGGAGTAGTCGTTCCATGAGCGAGCACCGTCGCAAATCGTCCCAGCCGCAAGGTGGCGGGCGGGCCGCGGCCAGACGAGCCGCCCAGCAGCCGACAGGACGCCGAGCAGCCCCGTCACGCAGGGCAACCTCCGTGTCACCTTCCGAATCGCCGTCCGAGGCGCATGGCGAGGAGCGCCCGTACGGCAGCCGCGCCGAGGCCCGCCGCGCTGCCCAGCGGGGCGGCCGGCGCCGGGGCGCGGGCGCCGACGGGCCGCACGGCCGGGGCGAGGCGGCGCCTCCGGGCAAGAAGCGCTTGATCGACTATCCGCGTCACGGCAAGCACGGGTTCCGCCGCTGGGTCCCCTCCTGGAAGCTGGTCTCGGGCCTCTGCGTGGGGTTCCTGGCGATGCTGATGGGCGTGGCGGCTGCCGCGTACGCCTTCGTCGAGAAGCCGGACCCCCTGAAGGCGGCCAAGGCGCAGAACAACGTCTACTACTGGGCCGACGGCACGCAGATGGTGGCGACCGGAGGCGCGGTCAACCGCCAGGAGATCAGCTACGAGCACATCCCCGAGGAGATGCGCAACGCCGTGGTGGCGGCCGAGAACAAGAGCTTCTGGACGGACCGGGGCATCGACCCCAAGGGCATCGGCCGCGCCGCGTTCAACATGGCCACGGGCGGTCAGACCCAGGGCGGTTCGACCATCACGCAGCAGTACGTGAAGAACATGCACCTCACCCAGGACCAGACGCTGTCCCGGAAGTTCAAGGAAGTCTTCATCACGCTCAAGGTGGCGAGCGAGGTGAAGAAGACCGAAGTCATGGCCGGCTACCTGAACGTCTCGTACTACGGACGCGGTGCCTCCGGTCTCCAGGCCGCGGCCCGTACGTACTACGACAAGGACGCCAAGGAACTGGACGCGAGCGAGTGCGCCTTCCTGGCGACGCTGCTCAAGGGCGCGACCTACTACGACCCGGCCGGTGCCACCGACATCGACAAGAGCGCGACCGCGGAGGAGAACACCAAGCGCGCCAAGAAGCGCTGGAACTGGATCCTTGACGAGCAGGTCAAGGACGGCACGATGACGCAGGCGGACCGGGCCAAGTACACCGAGTTCCCCATGCCCAACCCGCCGAAGAAGGACGCGAAGCTGGGCGGCCAGATCGGCTACCTGGTGGACCTCTCCAAGAAGTACTTCCTCGCCAACAACACCCAGAACATCACCGCCCAGGACCTGGAGATGGGCGGCTTCGAGATCCACACCACCTTCCAGAAGAAGAAGGTGGAGCAGCTCAGCAAGGCCGTGCAGAAGGTCTACGACGCCAAGATCCGGCCCGAGGAGCGTCCCGAGACGGACACCCACGTCGAGTTCGGCGGGGCCTCGGTGGACGCGAGGACGGGTGCCATCGTCGCCACCTACGGCGGGCAGGACGCCACGAAGCACTTCACCAACAACGCCGACGCCACCGGCGCCCAGGTCGGCTCGACGTGGAAGCCCTTCGTCCTCGCCGCGGCCATGGACTACGGCGTACGCGACCCCGAGCGGGGCAGGGAACAGGGCGAGTCGGAGCGCACCCCGGTCTCGCCCGAGAGCATCTACAACGGTGACAACAAGCTGCGGATCAACGACTACAACGGCGAGGTCTGGAAGGACGAGAACGGCGGGGAGTGGCTCCAGGTCAACGACGGCGACCGGGACTACGGAGACATCGACCTCCGCTACGCCATGGAGACGTCGGCCAACTCCCCCTTCGTGCAGCTCGGTATGGACGTCGGGACGGACAAGGTGAAGGACGCCGCCGTCGCCGCCGGTCTGAGGGACGACAAGATGATGGCGAACTCCACCGTTCCGTCGTTCTCCATCGGTACGTCCTCGCCCAGCACCATCCGGATGGCGGGCGCCTACGCCACCTTCGCCACGAGCGGCCAGCAGCACGACACGTTCTCGGTCACCGAGGTGAAGCGGGAGGGCGAAGTCGTCTTCCAGCACAAGAAGAAGTCCAAGCGAGCCTTCAGCCCGCTCATCGCGGACAACGTCACGGACGTGCTGAAGAACGTGGTGGAGAAGGGGACCGGCAAGCCCGCTCAGCTTGAGGGGCGTGAAGCGGCGGGGAAGACGGGTACCACGGACGGCAACAAGTCGGCCTGGTTCGTCGGCTACACCCCGCAGCTCTCGACGGCGATCAGCATGTTCCGGCTGGACGACGACGAGACCAACACCAACCGCACGTTCGAGAAGATGTTCGGCACGGGTGGCGAGAAGAAGATCCACGGCAACTCCTTCCCGGCGACCATCTGGCACGACTACATGACCGCGGCGATGAAGGGCGAGAAGGTCCTCTCGTTCCCGGAGCCGCAGCCCATCGGCGAGACGGTCTGGGGCGGTGGCGCGGCCAGCCCGAGCCCGACGCCCAGCCCGACGCCCTCCCCGACGCCCTCCGCCGAGGAGGAGGAAGAGGAGGAGCCGGAGGAGCCGACGCCGTCCCCGACGCCCACCACCCCGTCGCCCACGCCGAGCCCGACCTGCGGCCGTTGGGACTGGGAGTGCAACAACCCCAGCAGCGGCGGAGCGAACGGTGGAGCCGACGGCGGTGCCAACGCGGGAGCCGACGGAGGGGCCGCCAACGGTGGCGCTGCGGAAGGCGGTGAGAACGCCGGAGCCGACGGCGGAGCCGCCAACGCAGGTGCCGCGGAAGGCGCGGCGGAAGGGGCCAACGCCGCGAACGGCGCCAACGGAGGCAACGGCGGTTGGTGGACCGGCGGATAGCCGGGCCCTGACGGGCTCTGGACGCACGCAGGACGAGGGCCGCCGCACCGACCGGGGTGCGGCGGCCCTCGCCGCGTTCCGGGCCCCCGTACCCCGTACGTGTTCCTCCGCTTCCCCTACCGTGTCCCGGGGCGGTCCATGCCCGGGCCACAGCCCCGTACGGCAGGATGTGCGGCATGCCAAGCCCCAGTGCAGAGGACACGAGCGTGCAGCAGCAGGAGCGGCCCGTCGTGCGGCCCACCGATCAGGACGAGGTCGCGGCGGCCGGCAGTGAGCTGTTCGGCGGGCGGGTGGGGCGCTGGGCGCGGCTCGGCGACGGGCCGCTGACGCCCGTACGGGTCGTCGCGCTGGTGATGATCGGGATGTTCGCGCTCGGCATGGTGCAGAAGATCCCCTGCTACGAGTGGGCCTGGTTCCGCGGGGCCACCTCCCAGTACACGCACGCCTGCTACTCCGACATCCCGCACCTCTTCCTGGGACGCGGCTTCGCCGACGGCCTCGTGCCGTACTTCGACCGGCTGAGCAACGACATGCAGTACCTGGAGTACCCCGTGCTGACCGGGGTGTTCATGCAGGTGGCCGCCTGGCTGACCCTGACGCCGGACAGCGACCCCATCCAGCAGCGCGAGCAGATGTACTGGATGGTCAACGCGGGCATGCTGATGATCTGCGCGGTGGTCATCGCCGTGTGCACCGTACGCACGCACCGGCGGCGCCCCTGGGACGGTCTGCTGGTCGCGCTGGCCCCCGCGTTCGCCCTCACTGCCACGATCAACTGGGACCTGCTGGCCGTCGCGCTGACGGCCGCGGCGATGCTCATGTGGTCGAGGGGCCGGGTGCTCGCGTTCGGCATCCTCATCGGTCTCGCGACGGCCGCCAAGCTCTACCCCGTCCTGCTGCTCGGCCCGCTCCTGGTGCTCTGCTGGCGGGCGGGCAGGTGGCGGGAGTACGGCACGGCTCTGCTCGGCGCGGGGGCGGCCTGGCTGGCGGTGAACCTGCCGGTGATGCTCTACGCCCCCGAGGGGTGGCGGAAGTTCTACACCTTCAGCCAGGAGCGGCCCATCGACTTCGGCTCGTTCTGGCTGATCATCACCCAGCGCACCGGCAAACCCATCGACGTCGAGACGGTGAACACCGCCTCCGTGGTCCTGATGGTCGTGTTCTGCGCGGGTATCGCGGGTCTGGCGCTCACCGCCGCGCGCCGGCCGCGCTTCGCCCAGCTTGCGTTCCTGGTGGTGGCCGCGTTCATCCTGACGAACAAGGTCTACTCACCGCAGTACGTGCTCTGGCTGATCCCGCTGGCCGTGCTGGCCCGGCCGCGCTGGCGCGACTTCCTCATCTGGCAGGCCTGCGAGGTCATGTACTTCCTGGGGATCTGGTTCTACCTCGCCCACACGAGCGGCGGCGACAAGAACCAGGGGCTGCCGCAGGAGGGGTACCAGCTCGCGATCGCCCTGCATCTGCTGGGCACGCTCTACCTGTGCGTCGTGGTCGTGCGGGACATCCTGCGGCCGGAGAGGGACCCGGTGCGCCGGGACGGGTCGGACGACCCGTCGGGCGGGGTGCTCGACGGGGCGCCGGACGCGTTCGTTCCGGCGCCCGGGGCCCGTCCGGACCGTCCGTCCGGGCACGTGGCCCGGACGGTCACGGGACCTCCGGTGGAGCAGGGAGCGGCGCACACCCGGGACGGCTGACCCGGGGGCGGCTCTTCGGGCGGGGCGGCTCAGCGGTCGACGAGCCGGTCGGGCTGCGTGGTCGTGTGGCGCAGATGGGCGACCAGCTCGTCACCGACCCGCGGCTCCTGTGCGTCCGAGGGCACGAACAGGATCGACACCTGCATGTGCGGCGGCTCGGCGAACCACCGCTGCTTGCCCGCCCAGACGAACGGCGACAGATTGCGGTTGACCGTGGCCAGCCCCGCGCGCGCGACGCCCTTGGCCCGCGGCATCACCCCGTGCAGCGCCTTGGGCGCCTCCAGGCCGACCCCGTGGGACGTACCGCCCGCGACGACGACCAGCCAGCCGTCGGACGCGGTCTTCTGCTGGCGGTAGCCGAACCGGTCGCCCTTGGCGACGGGGGTGACGTCCAGGACGGCCCCCCGGTACTCGGTGGCCTCGTGGTCGCCGAGCCAGAGCCGGGTTCCGATCCGGGCGCGGAAGCGGGTCTGCGGGAACTGCTGCTGGAGCCGGGCCAGCTCCTCGGCGCGCAGATGGCTGACGAACATGGTGTGCAGCGGCAGCCGGGCGGCGCGCAGCCGGTCCATCCACCCTATGACCTCCTCGACGGCGTCCGAGCCGTCGGTGCGGTCCAGCGGCAGGTGCAGCGCGAAGCCTTCGAGCCGTACGTCCTCGATCGCCGCGTGCAGCAGCCCGAGCTCCTCCTCCTTGACCCCGTGGCGCTTCATCGAGCTCATGCACTCGATGACGACCCGGGCGCCGACGAGGGCGTGCACCCCGTCGACGGAGGAGACGGACCGGATGACGCGGTCCGGCAGCGGTACGGGCTCCTCGCCCCGCCGGAACGGGGTCAGGACGAGCAGGTCGCCGCTGAACCAGTCCTTGATCTTGGCGGCCTCGTAGGTGGTGCCGACGGCGAGGGTGTCGGAGCCGAAGCGGATCGTCTCGTCGGCGAGCCGCTCGTGGCCGAAGCCGTAACCATTGCCCTTGCAGACCGGTACGAGCCCGGGGAACTGGTCCAGCACGGACTTCTGGTGCGCCCGCCAGCGCGCGGTGTCGACGTAGAGGGAGAGCGCCATGGCCGGCCCGGAACCTTTCTGGTGGCTGCGGTGAATCAGGAACGAACGGCGTGTGCCGTGAGGGGTATTGAAGCGGGTCAGCGGCGCGACATGTAGATGTCGAGCGCCTTGTGGAGCAGCTTGTTGAGCGGGAAGTCCCACTCGCCGACGTACTCGACGGCCTCGCCGCCCGTGCCGACCTTGAACTGGATCAGGCCGAAGAGGTGGTCGTTCTCGTCCAGCGAGTCGCTGATGCCGCGCAGGTCGTAGACGGTGGCGCCCATCGCGTAGCTGTCGCGCAGCATCCGCCACTGCATGGCGTTCGACGGCCGGACCTCGCGCCCGATGTTGTCGGAGGCGCCGTAGGAGTACCAGACGTGCCCGCCGACGACGAGCATCGTGGCGGCGGAGAGGTTCACACCGTTGTGCCGGGCGAAGTAGAGCCGCATCCGGTTGGGGTCCTCGGAGTTGAGGACCGTCCACATGCGCTGGAAGTACGAGAGCGGGCGCGGCCGGAAGTGGTCGCGGACGGCGGTGATCTCGTAGAGCCGCTGCCACTCGGCCAGGTCCTCGTAGCCGCCCTGGACGACCTCGACACCGGCCTTGTCGGCCTTCTTGATGTTGCGGCGCCACAGCTGGTTGAAGCCCTTGAGCACGTCCTCCAGGGAGCGGTTGGCCAGCGGCACCTGGAAGACGTAACGGGGCTGTACGTCCCCGAATCCGGCGCCGCCGTCCTCGCCCTGCTGCCAGCCCATCTTCCGCAGCCGGTCCGCCACCTCGAAGGCGCGCGGCTCGATGTGGGTGGCCTCGACGTCGCGCAGGCGCTTCACGTCCGGGTCCTGGATGCCGGACTTGATGGCTGCCGAGTCCCAGCGCCGGATGACCACCGGCGGGCCCATCTTCACGGAGAAGGCGCCCTGCTGCTTGAGGTGGGCGAGCATCGGCTGGAGCCAGTCGTCCAGGTTGGGCGCGTACCAGTTGATGACCGGGCCCTCGGGCAGATAGGCCAGGTAGCGCTTGATCTTGGGGAGCTGGCGGTACAGGACGAGGCCCGCGCCGACGATCTGGCCGTCTCTGTCGAACCAGCCCAGGTTCTCCGAGCGCCACTCGGTCTTCACATCAGCCCACGCCGGGACCTGGCAGTGACTGGCCGAGGGCAGGCTCTGGATGTACGCCAGGTGCTGCTCTCGGCTGATGGTCCTCAGGGTCAGGCTCATGCGGGGGGCTCCTCGGCAGGTGTGTCCCCATCGGTCAGGGGCTCCGGCTCTCGCGCCGAAGCCTACTGTGACCGAGGGGCACCCGGCCTGGCCCCGTAGGACCGGATCGTGACCGGCGGTCCGGCGCGACCGCACGGGCGGCCGCGCCGGACGGTGCGCCGGTCAGGTGATGACGCCGCCGAAGAGGCCGCCGTGCGCCATACCGAGGTAGAAGCCGATCGCGGAGGCGCCGAGCCCCATGATCAGGCCGAACCTCTCCCAGGTGGTCTTCGAGATGTACTGGCCGTAGAGGCCGGTCAGAATCCCGGCCAGCCCCGCCCATGAGCTGATCAGGTGCAGATGGTGGAACATCGCCGTGACGAAGGCGAGGACGCCGAGCACCCCGGTCACCACCATCAGGACGTCCTGGACGGGGTGCGGCCTGCCGTCCGTCGCGAAGAGCGAACCGGTGGCGGGGCGGCCGGTCGTGGACCGGGAGCCGGCGGGACGAATGGTCTGTGCCATGGAGTACCTCCTGGCCGGACGGGCGGTGGAATGTAGCGCCTCTCACACCGCATCTGTCTCGATTGTGCCCCCGGGGTCCCGGATCTGCCCTCCGGGATACGGCGCGCGGTGGTCGGCGGGCCGCCCGGATGTGCCCGCTGAGCTCGGGATTTCGATCGGAAGCCGGTCTGCGGGTAGTCTGTACGGTCTGCACCGGTGTCTGCCCAGGCCAGCACGGCGAACCCCTCCCTCAGGAACATTCCGGGAGCGGATTGTCAGTGCCGGGTGTTCTCCTCGGGGACACCGTTGCTCAACGCATCACGACCCTCCTGCCACGGAACGACCGTGGCCGCTGAGTCCAAAGGAGGTGGGTTCCACATGCGTCACTACGAGGTGATGGTCATCCTCGACCCCGATCTCGAGGAGCGAGCAGTCTCCCCGCTGATCGAGAACTTCCTCTCCGTTGTCCGTGAGGGCAACGGAAAGGTGGAGAAGGTCGACACCTGGGGCCGTCGTCGGCTCGCTTACGAGATCAAGAAGAAGCCCGAGGGCATCTACTCGGTCATCGACCTGCAGGCCGAGCCTGCGGTCGTCAAGGAGCTCGACCGCCAGATGAACCTGAACGAGTCGGTCCTCCGGACCAAGGTCCTCCGTCCCGAGATCCACTGAGCATCTAGCTCAGCGGTTTTCGGGTCCGAGTAGCAGCAAGCAGCCAGAAGCAATCCCCGCCGAGAGGTTCACCCAATGGCAGGCGAGACCGTCATCACGGTCGTCGGCAATCTCGTCGACGACCCCGAGCTGCGCTTCACCCCGTCCGGTGCGGCGGTCGCGAAGTTCCGTGTCGCGTCCACTCCCCGCATCTTCGACCGGCAGACCAATGAGTGGAAGGACGGCGAAGGCCTGTTCCTCACCTGCTCGGTCTGGCGTCAGGCGGCGGAGAACGTCGCGGAGTCGCTCCAGCGAGGCATGCGCGTCGTCGTGCAGGGCCGACTGAAGCAGCGGTCCTACGAGGACCGTGAGGGCGTCAAGCGCACGGTCTACGAGCTGGACGTCGAGGAAGTCGGCCCCAGCCTCAAGAACGCCACGGCCAAGGTCACCAAGACCACCGGTCGCGGCGGTCAGGGCGGATACGGCGGCGGTGGCCAGCAGGGCGGCGGCAACTGGGGCGGCGGTCCCGGTGGCGGTGGCCAGCAGGGTGGCGGCGGTGCTCCCGCCGACGACCCGTGGGCGACCGGCGCGCCGGCAGGCGGCCAGCAGGGCGGGGGCCAGCAGGGTGGCGGGAGCGGCTGGGGCGGAAGCCCCGGTGGTTCCGGCGGCTCCGGTGGTTCCGGCGGCGGCTACTCGGACGAGCCCCCCTTCTAGGGCCGGGCTCGTACCCCTACTTCTTGATCACACAGGAGAAACACCATGGCGAAGCCGCCTGTGCGCAAGCCTAAGAAGAAGGTCTGCGCGTTCTGCAAGGACAAGACCCAGTACGTGGACTACAAGGACACGAACATGCTGCGGAAGTTCATTTCCGACCGCGGCAAGATCCGTGCCCGCCGCGTCACCGGCAACTGCACGCAGCACCAGCGTGACGTCGCCACGGCAGTCAAGAACAGCCGTGAGATGGCGCTGCTGCCCTACACGTCCACCGCGCGATAAGGGAAGGGTGACAACAGCATGAAGATCATCCTCACCCACGAGGTCTCCGGCCTCGGTGCCGCCGGCGACGTCGTTGACGTCAAGGACGGGTACGCCCGCAACTACCTGGTTCCGCGTGGCTTCGCCATCCGCTGGACCAAGGGCGGCGAGAAGGACGTGGCGCAGATCCGCCGCGCCCGCAAGATCCACGAGATCGCGACGATCGAGCAGGCCAACGAGATCAAGGCCAAGCTTGAGGGCGTGAAGGTCCGTCTGGCCGTTCGCTCCGGCGACGCCGGCCGTCTCTTCGGCTCGGTCACCCCGGCCGACATCGCTTCGGCGATCAAGGCCGCCGGTGGTCCCGACGTCGACAAGCGTCGCGTCGAGCTCGGTTCGCCGATCAAGACGCTCGGCGGGCACCAGGTGTCCGTCCGTCTGCACCCCGAGGTCGCAGCGAAGCTCGGCGTTGAGGTCGTTGCTGCCTAAGGGCAGAGCTCAGCAGAGTCGGTGAAGGGCCGCACCCCGATGGGGGTGCGGCCCTTCGCTGTGCGCGGGGGTGGGCATGTTTCACGTGAAACAGCGGCCACCGTTTCACGTGAAACGGTCCAGTTCACGTGAAACAGTCCAGGGGCCTGGTTGTCAGCGGGTCGCCCCGGTCACGATCCACCGGCCCGACCGGGTACGGACCCAGAGTGTGATCAGCCGGACGGCCATCATCAGGGTCATCGCCCACCAGAGCGCGGTGAGACCGCCGCCGAGGGCGGGGACGAGCAGGGCTACGGGGGCGAAGACAGCGAGGGTCACCAGCATCGCCCAGGCGAGATAGCGGCCATCGCCCGCTCCCATGAGTACGCCGTCCAGGACGAAGACCACTCCGGCGATCGGCTGGGAGACCGCGACGACCAGGAGCGCGGGGAACAGGGTGTCCTTCACGGCCGGGTCGCTGGTGAAGAGCGGGATGAAGAGAGGTCGGGCGAGCATGATCAGAACCCCGAGCGCGATGCCGCTGCCGATGCCCCATTCGACCATGCGCCGACAGGCCTCGCGCGCCCCCTTCTCGTCGTTCGCGCCCAGATAGCGGCCGATGATCGCCTGGCCCGCGATGGCGATGGCGTCGAGGGCGAAAGCGGTCAGGCTCCAGAGGGAGAGGATGATCTGGTGCGCGGCGATGTCGATGTCACCGAGCCGGGCGGCCACCGCGGTGGCGATCATGAGAACGGCCCGGAGCGACAGTGTCCGGACCAGGAGGGGGACGCCCGCCCGGGCGCTGGCCCTGATCCCGGCCGCGTCGGGGCGCAGGGAGGCGCCGTGCTTACGGGCTCCTCGGACGACCACGATCAGATAGGCGACGGCCATGCCCACCTGGGCGATCACGGTGCCCCAGGCGGAACCGGCGATGCCGAGCCCGGCCCCGTAGACGAGGCCCACATTGAGGATGCCGTTCGCCGTGAAACCGCCGATGGCGACGTAGAGCGGGGTCCGGGTGTCCTGGAGGCCGCGCAGCACACCGGTGGCCGCGAGGACGACGAGCATCGCCGGGATGCCGAAGCTGGAGATCCGCAGATACGTGATGGCGTACGGGGCCGCGGTGTCGGACGCACCGAAGACGTCGACGAGCCAGGGGGCCGAGGGGATGGCAAGCGCGACGACGACGGCGCCGAGCAGCAGGGCGAGCCAGATGCCGTCCATGCCTTGGCGGATGGCGGCGGGCAGATCGCCCGCGCCGACGCGGCGGGCGACGGCTGCCGTGGTCGCGTAGGCGAGGAAGACGAAGATGCTCACGGCGGTCATCAGCAGGGCCGCCGCGATCCCGAGCCCGGCCAGTTGAGGAGTGCCCAGGTGGCCGACGACGGCGCTGTCGACCATCACGAACAGGGGCTCGGCGACCAGGGCGCCGAACGCGGGTACGGCGAGGGCGACGATCTCGCGGTCGTGCCGTCGACGGCCTGTTCGGGGGGTGGTGGGAGCCGGGGTCATGGGGGTCAATCTAATCTTCCACAGGTAAGAGATGCAATGGCCTACTGTCCCTTACGTGCGCTCCCGTGGGGCGTTCATCCGGGCGTTGTTCGCGGTGATCTTGAAATGAGGGTGAAAGTTTTTCTCCCCCACAGTCGGTGGACGGAGAACATGCAGGTCAGATCGGTGATGGTGGTCCTGCTATGAGTTTGTCCACAGTGCTGTCCCCCGCTCCGTGCACAGGATCGGAGGAGTTCTCCACAGCATCTGGTCCGTCATCCACATGCCCTGTGGATAACCAGATTGGCTGACGGTGGAGACAGGCCTACCGTGGTCCGGCGCCCGCACTCCGTTCCGGCACCGGAATCAGCAGAACCAGACGCGCCGGAAGCGGAGTCGGGCGACTTGTTTGTCAGCGCCGTGCCGTAAGAAAGAGTGGCACGGCTAGGTCCGCGAAGCGGACGGGAGGAGGTGGCCCGGTGAGCATTCCCGAGCCTTTGGACGACCCCTGGACCGAGGCCGGTCCCGGCGACCGTCTGCCTGCCTCCCGCCAGCGTCGCGGGGACCGCAAGGGGGGCCGCGAGGACCGGCACGACCGGGGCGCGGACGAGGGCTGGGACGTCGGCTCCCCGGCCTTCGAGCGGGTGCCTCCCCAGGACCTGGACGCCGAGCAGTCCGTCCTCGGCGGCATGCTGCTGTCCAAGGACGCCATTGCCGACGTCGTGGAGATCATCAAGGGCCACGACTTCTACCGCCCGGCGCACGAGACCGTCTACACGGCGATCCTCGACCTCTACGCCAAGGGCGAGCCGGCCGACCCGATCACGGTCGCCGCCGAGCTGGTCAAGCGCGGTGAGATCACCAAGGTCGGCGGGGCGCCCTACCTGCACACGCTGGTGCAGTCCGTGCCCACCGCGGCCAACGCCTCGTACTACGCGGAGATCGTCCACGAGCGGGCGGTGCTCCGGCGGCTCGTCGAGGCCGGCACGAAGATCACGCAGATGGGATACGCGGCCGACGGCGACGTCGACGAGATCGTCAACTCCGCGCAGGCCGAGATCTACGCGGTCACCGAGCAGCGCACCAGCGAGGACTACCTCCCCCTCGGCGACATCATGGAGGGCGCGCTCGACGAGATCGAGGCCATCGGCTCGCGCAGCGGCGAGATGACCGGCGTCCCGACGGGCTTCACGGACCTCGACGCCCTGACGAACGGCATGCACCCCGGCCAGATGATCGTCATCGCGGCCCGCCCCGCCATGGGCAAGTCCACGCTGGCCCTGGACTTCGCGCGCGCCGCGTCGATCAAGAACAACCTTCCCAGCGTCATCTTCTCCCTCGAAATGGGGCGCAACGAGATCGCGATGCGTCTGCTCTCGGCCGAGGCGCGGGTGGCCCTGCACCACATGCGCTCCGGCACGATGACGGACGAGGACTGGACGCGGCTCGCACGCCGGATGCCCGAGGTCTCGGCCGCCCCGCTCTACATCGACGACTCCCCCAACCTGTCGATGATGGAGATCCGCGCGAAGTGCCGCCGGCTCAAGCAGCGCAACGACATCAAGCTCGTGATCATCGACTATCTGCAGCTGATGCAGGCCGGTGGGGCCAAGCGTTCCGAGAGCCGCCAGCAGGAGGTCTCGGACATGTCCCGAAACCTGAAGCTGCTGGCCAAGGAGCTGGAGGTCCCGGTGATCGCGCTCTCGCAGCTGAACCGTGGTCCCGAGCAGCGCACGGACAAGAAGCCGATGGTCTCCGACCTGCGTGAGTCCGGCTCCATCGAGCAGGACGCCGACATGGTCATCCTGCTCCACCGCGAGGACGCGTACGAGAAGGAGTCCCCGCGCGCGGGCGAGGCCGACATCATCGTCGGCAAGCACCGTAACGGCCCGACGGCCACCATCACCGTGGCCTTCCAGGGCCACTACTCCCGCTTCGTGGACATGGCGCAGACGTGAGGACGGCCTGTGTACGGTCTCAAATCCAGCTTCATAATCTCAGCGCCCGCTGCATATGGATGGCATTTATGCAGCCATCATGAGACTCGCACCCACAACGTTCCGCTGCGACCACGCGGAGGGTCCAGTCACAGCCAGGCACTTCGGGCAATCGACCAGGCCAGCCGAGCACCAAGCATCCTTCGGCCGACACTCGGCGGCCAGGGGGCCAGCGAACGGTTGAGCCGATTCGCGGCTGCATCTCCCTACCCCAGCCTCGGTGCCGCAGCGAGCGGCCTCGGCCTCAACACGTTCACCCTCGTCACACAGATCAACCGGATCGAACGAGAACTCGGTGGACCACTCCTGGTCCGGGCGGAACGAGGTAGGCCCATGACGCTCACTCCCCTGGGGAAGAAGGTGCTCAAGGCCATTCGAAAGATGCAGGACAACACGATGCCCTGAGACACGGCATGATCATTCCGGGTCGGCAATGCGTCGGAACACCCCGTCCAACTCGCCGGAGGCCACGAGCCCGGCAATCACGCGCACCATGCTGCCGACGCCGGGATTGCGCACGATCAGCCCGTCCGCGCAGAAGAAGCACTGCCCGGAGATCGCCTCTCCGCTCGCCTCCCAGCTCCGCATGAGCCGATCCACCTCGGCGAGAGTGAAGATCGTGGAACTCCAGCGCGACCCATCGGCAAAATGAACCTCGGCATCGACGTTGCAGACCTCTTCGATCGCCTCGTCCGGTTCCACGAGGAAGAGCACCTGGAAGCCGACGGCCCGAACCCGGTAGTAGGGAGCCTCCCAGTCGGCATCAGAAGCCCGACCCTCGGACGCCGGGCCCGCCTGTTGCGGCATCGACGCCGTCACTGAAGTTCCTCACCCGGCGGTATGAAGGCGTCGGCGCTGTCGGCGTCCTCCACATGCCCCTGAGCATCGACTGTGATGGCAGTCGCCCGGCCCTGCGAAGTGATCAACCAGGCCAGCACCTGCTCCGTGAGAGGTGATCCACCCGGCCCTTCATCCGTCCAGTGTGCCCGCCATCCCCCACCGGGTATCGCGGCGACCACCTGATCGGCCCGCTCCAAGTGGGAGAAGTCCACGTAGTCCGTGACCTGGCGCAGTGCCCCTCGTTGCGGGTCGACCACCAAGGCTGTCCCGGTTGTAGGATCCCATCCCTCCACGCGCACCATGCGACCGATCTCGGTCTCAGTGCCATTGAAGATGGCGGTCCATCCGGTCTGATTGAAGTATCGGAGTTGCATGGCGTCATGATCCCGGAGGTCCGGCGACCTGCTCGACCTCCGTGTCGTGGAAGCCGTGGTTATCAAGAAACCAGCAGGACGGTGATACTGATGTCAAAGACCCGACGGACTGTGGAAGCGGACCCAGACACTCCTGTAGGGCTCACGGAGCTTGTGGCCGACCAGTGGGCAGCCGGGCCAGCGTTGCTGCCACAGATCCGTCAGAAGCACCCGCACATCTCCAGTCAGTGGAGCCGCGACTGCCTCCCCAAGCAGGGGAGGCCGCCGAGTAGGCGGGAGAGAGTGCGGTCAGTGGATTGCTGCTTTTCTATGCTGCTGCACACATTCACTCGTTGGGGGATTCCGTTGCCAGCGGGATACCGCACCGCCAGCAGTCGTTCGCGTGGTCGTCCTGGCAGACGTAGCCGATGGCACCATCCACGCACCATTCGGCGGCCTCCTCGGAAAGCAGGTCGGGCCCGGCAAGGAGCAGCCGACGAAATTCCGTGGTATCCGCAATGTCGGCCGGCCGGTTGGTGAACCAAGGCTTGTCCTGGTATATGCCCCAGTGCGCATTCTCCCGGTCGTCGACAGCCGTAAGGAACCGATCGACGATGCGCCCCCAACTCGGTGCTCCGAACCAGCCGTTGTCGGAAGCACAGAAGGATTCGATCAGGGTTCGCAGGCCGAACTCCTTCTCGTGAAGGCAGTACCTTCGCCCCCATGAGATCGCGACCTGCGCCATCTCCGCGAGTTCTTCTCGCGGATCAACCTCGTGCGCCGGGTCGTCAGGGTTGTGGCAGGCCAGCCCGAGCTCGAGTACGGACTGCCCTGTCGGTAGAACCCGGAACGGGTTGACGATCGCGAGACCGAGACCGATCCAGTCGACATGGTCGAACGACAGCATCGAGCGCACGAGTCGGGTGGTTGCCGTGTTGATCCGCATCATCGTGCCGTCGTGCAGCGGACTCTTCCCGGCATGCCAGTTCTCGACGGGTGTGTTGCGCCACACGGCGAGCGTGATGCGGGTGGCAGCGAGCCACAGCAGGGCGTCGTCGTCGAGGTGCCCGAACCGCTTGGCACACTCCTGGGCGCCGTAGGTGATCAACTCTTCCGGTTTCGGCCACCTGTGGCTGTCGGGCCCTTCAGGCGCGTACTCATAGTCGTCGGCGTACTCGTCGAGGACCGCACTCAACTCGGTTGCGCTGTAAGCCTCGCTGTACTCGGAGCCGTCCGGCCCCTCGACGGTGTACATGTCGTGGTCCCAGGAGACGTACACGTCGCCCCAGAGCACGACGTCATCGCACTCGCCGGCGTTGTCCGTCACAACCGGCCTGATGGTGATCGGGGCAGTACGCCCGTCGGTTCGCTCGCCGTCCTTCTCGGCGGCCCATGCGGTGATGACCTCGAGCGGCTTCGGGAGGAGAGGGCCGACCTCGGTGATGCTGAACGGCTCGTCGTCATCGGTGTCGAACCGGCTGTTGACGAACGCGACCGCCTCGGAGGGTGTGCTGACGATGGACTGGCTACCACTCTCGTTGTCAACCACTCGCCACAACGGGCTGTTCTTCACGGTGCTCTCCGATCGCGGTGAGTGCACCCGGGGTGGGTGCGATGCGCCGGGTCGCTCGGCACTGACACCAACTTATGGGCTGATCAACCCATCCGTAGTCCCGAAGGTACTTGTCGGCGATGACGTTCGGTACGTTCGCATGCAACCTGCTCTTCGCGCACGCGGCGACACAGCACAGTCCAACAGCGGAGGAGGAGAAGATGGCGCTGAACAAGAAGGGTTCCCGGCGCGTAATCGTTGACGGAATCGAGTACCGCTGGCGGATCCGCAGGAAGCCCTCCTACATGCAGGGACTCTGCTGGACACTGATGACCTACGCGGTCGAAGCGGCCGGCGGCAGCCGGCCGGGCACGACCTTGATCGTCACCAGCGGCCAGGCCCATCCCAGCAACTGGGTGGGCGTCGAGACGGAGCCCATTCGCCCAGCACACGTTGCTGCCGGCATTCGAGCGGCACGGGATCAGGGCTGGGATCCCACCCGGGTCGGTTCTCCTTTCCAGCTCGATCGATCCGCAGGATTCATCGCCCAGTCATGAGGCGAAGCGGAGCAGCGCGGTGCACCTGGCCCGTCATCATGGCCTGGTGACCACCTGGATGCGTTGCCACTGGGACGAGGGAGACACCTGGTTCTACTTCGAGATCGACGCTGAAGGCTGGGTGATCCGGCAGGTCGAGCTCGAAGGGCCTGAGCTGACCCCGATCGCAGCTGCCTCTCTCGCCGAGTGGCAGCGGGCCTGTGATGCAGGCCGCCTCGATGAGTACGACAGCAGGTTCGGGATCACCGCCGAACTGCCCGTCTCGGAATGGGAAGGCCACGACCCCGAACAACTCACCTCTGAGGAGTTCGAGGAAGTCTGGGGTCGTGCCCGTCGCCAGATTGCATCCCGGCAGGGACGTCCAGGTCACAGCGTCGGCACCTGACACCGAAAGCGAGACCCCGCAGCCGACCTCGCCACCGCCTTTGCATGGGCATGCGCGAAGATGCATACTCTTCCCATGTCTAAGGTTCTCACCTCCCTGCCCACCGGCGAGCGCGTCGGCATCGCCTTCTCCGGCGGACTCGACACCTCGGTCGCGGTCGCGTGGATGCGCGACAAGGGCGCCGTTCCGTGCACCTACACCGCCGACATCGGCCAGTACGACGAGCCCGACATCGCTTCCGTGCCCGGGCGCGCGCTGGCGTACGGGGCCGAGGTGGCGCGGTTGGTCGACTGCCGTGCGGCTCTGGTGGAGGAGGGGCTGGCCGCGCTCACCTGCGGTGCGTTCCACATCCGCTCGGGCGGGCGGGCCTACTTCAACACCACACCGCTCGGCCGTGCGGTCACCGGGACCCTGCTGGTCCGGGCGATGATGGACGACGACGTACAGATCTGGGGCGACGGGTCGACGTTCAAGGGCAACGACATCGAGCGGTTCTACCGGTACGGCCTCCTCGCCAACCCGCACCTGCGGATCTACAAGCCCTGGCTGGACGCGGACTTCGTCTCCGAGCTGGGCGGCCGCAAGGAGATGTCGGAGTGGCTGCTCGCCCACGACCTGCCCTACCGCGACAGCAGCGAGAAGGCGTACTCCACCGATGCCAACATCTGGGGCGCCACCCACGAGGCCAAGACCCTGGAGCACCTCGACACCGGCATCGAGACCGTGGACCCGATCATGGGCGTGCGGTTCTGGGACCCCGAGGTGGAGATCGCCGCCGAGAACGTGACGATCGGCTTCGACCAAGGCCGCCCGGTGACGATCGACGGCAGGAAGTTCGACTCCGCGGTCGCCCTGGTGATGGAGGCGAACGCGATCGGTGGACGGCACGGCATGGGGATGTCGGACCAGATCGAGAACCGGGTGATCGAGGCGAAGAGCCGTGGCATCTACGAGGCCCCCGGGATGGCGCTGCTGCACGCGGCGTACGAGCGGTTGGTCAACGCGATCCACAACGAGGACACCCTGGACAACTACTACAACGAGGGCCGGCGGCTCGGCCGGCTGATGTACGAGGGCCGCTGGCTCGACCCGCAGGCGCTGATGATCCGTGAGTCGCTGCAGCGCTGGGTCGGCACGGCGGTCACCGGCGAGGTGACGCTGAGGCTGCGGCGTGGTGAGGACTACTCGATCCTGGACACCTCGGGCCCGGCCTTCAGCTACCACCCGGACAAGCTGTCGATGGAGCGCACCGAGGACTCCGCGTTCGGTCCGGTGGACCGGATCGGTCAGCTCACCATGCGCAACCTCGACATCGCCGACTCGCGTGCCAAGCTTGAGCAGTACGCCGGGCTCGGCATGGTCGGCTCGACCCATCCCGCGCTCATCGGTGCCGCCCAGGCGGCCTCGACCGGACTGATCGGCGCGATGCCGCAGGGCGGCGCCGAGGTCATCGCCTCACGCGGCAAGGTCTCCGGCGGCGACGAGATGCTGGACCACGCCGCGATGGAGTTCGGCACCGACTGACCGGTGCTCCGGGCCGGAAGCGCCGGGCCCGGGGCGGGCTCCTCAAGGAGAGGGCCCGCGCCCGGTAATTCCCTCGCCGGGGTGGCGCCCCGTCAGGTATGGGTTGACCATGACCTCTCCCAGTGAAGAACTGCTCCCCAGCACCCGGCGTTCCCTGCTTCACCGTGTTGCCACCGCCCAGCGGGAGGGCCGCGCGCCCTCCCTCGCGGCTGCCGTCCGGCGGGAGGGGCGGATCGTCTGGAGCGGGGGCCGTACGGGTATGGAGGGTGGCGCCCCGGACGCCGATACGCAGTACCGGATCGGCTCGATCACCAAGACGTTCACCGCGGTTCTGGTCCTGCGGCTGCGGGACGAGGGGCTGATCGACCTGGACGACCAGCTGGAGAAGCACCTTCCCGGCACCGGTGCGGGCGGGGCGACCGTCTTCCAGCTGCTCGGCCACAGCGCCGGGCTGGGTGCCGAGGCGCCCGCCCCCTGGTGGGAGCGGACCCCGGGTACTCTGCGGCCCGAGCTCGCCGATGTGCTCGGCGAGCGCCCGCAGATGCACCGGGCGGGCCATCGCTTCCACTACTCCAACCCGGGCTACACCCTGCTCGGTTCGCTGGTCGAAGCGGTACGTGGGGTCTCCTGGGAGGAGGCGCTGCGCCGCGAGATCCTGGAGCCGCTGGGCATGGACCGTACGACCTACGAGCCGGTCGCACCGTACGCGGAGGGCTGGGCCGTTCACCCCTGGGCCGACGCGGTGGTGAGCGAGCCCGCCGAGGACCTGGGGCTGATGGCACCCGCCGGTCAGCTCTGGTCGACCGCCGCCGACCTGTTGCGGTTCGCCGCCTTCCTGGCCGAGGGCGACGACCGGGTCCTGTCGGCCGCGTCCGTACGGGAGATGCGGACGCCCGCCGCGCCCGCCGTCGAGGGCGGTGGCAGCGGATACGGCCTCGGGCTCCAGATCGTGAAGACCGAGACCCGCACCCTCTTCGGGCACGCGGGTTCGCTGCCTGGATTCGTCGCCGGTCTGTGGTTCAGCCAGGACGACGATGTCGCGGCGGTTGCCCTCGCCAACGCCACCTCGGGGCTGCCCGCTGCCACGGTGGCCGCCGAGCTCCTGAGCATCGTCGCGGACGCGGAGCCGCGGATCCCGGAGCCCTGGCGCCCGCTGCCCGAGGCCGACGAGGAGCTGCTGGCTCTGACGGGGATCTGGCACTGGGGGACCCACACGTTCACGCTGCGGCTGACCGGGGGACGGGGCCTTGAGCTCAGGCCGCTGGGCTCCACTGGCCGTGGGGCGTTCTTCGAGGCCCGGCCGGACGGCACCTGGACGGGGCTGGACGACTACTACGCGGGGGAGACCCTCCGTGTCGTCCGCAGGGACGACGGCTCGGTCGACCACCTCGACCTCGGCTCGTTCGCCTTCACCCGGGAGCCCTATGAGACGGGAGCGGATGTTCCCGGCGGGGTGGACCCGGCCGGCTGGCGGGGGATCGGCGTCTGACGCCCGACGCCTGACGCTTCGACGGCGGGGTTGGGGGGGGGGGTGTAGTGATAAACCACCCCCCACCCCCCCCGGGTGGGAGAGGAGAGACGGGTGAGACCCCAAAGCGGGC
>NZ_JBHYVE010000003.1:0-123419 GCF_042750035.1 Streptomyces sp. NPDC059452 | reverse complement strand
GGGGGGGGGGGCCCGGGGGGGTGGGGGGGGGTGGGGTTTGGCCGCCCCCCCCTTGCTGGTTGGGCGGGGGGGTGGGGTTGTTTTTCAACTAAAACCCCCCCCCCACCCCGCCGTTGTCGTCTCAGAGAGCGAGCTTGAACCCCACATGGCTGGCCGTGAAGCCGAGCCGCTCGTAGAAGCGGTGCGCGTCCTCTCGGGTGGCATCCGAGGTCAGCTGCACCAACTGGCAGTCCTGACGGCGGGATTCATCGACCGCCCACTGGATCAGCTGCGTACCGAGCCCGCTGCCCCGCTCGTCGGCGTGGATGCGGACGCCCTCGATGATCGAACGGGTGGCGCCCCGCCGGGACAGCCCGGGGATCACGGTCAGCTGGAGGGTCCCGATGACCCGGCCCTCACGGACGGCGACCACGACATGCTGGTTCGGATCGTCGGCCAGCCGTCGGAGAGCGGCGCGGTAGGGGGTCAGGTCGTCCGGTGACTCGCGCTGCGCGCCGAGCGGGTCGTCGGCCAGCATGGCCACCACGGCGGCGAGGTCGGACTCGGCGACGGGACGTATCTCAAGATCGCTCATGATCGGCAGAGTACGCGGTCCGCTCCGGTCAGACCGTGGCCTTCAGCCCTTCGACCACCCGGACCAGGGGGGCCAGTCCGGGATTCTCCGACGCCTCGTCCAGCGCCGCCCGCAGGGCGCTGTCGTTGGTCGGCCGGGCCGCCGCGAGCAGGGTGAGGCCGGCCTCGGTGACATCGGTGTAGATGCCCCGCCTGTCCGTGTCGCACAGATACCGGGTCAGCAGTCCGCGGTCCTCCAGCCTCGTGACCAGGCGGGTGGTGGCGCTCTGGCTGAGCACCACCGCGTCGGCGACCTGCTTCATCTGGAGGTGGCCGCCCGGGCCGTTGTGCTGGCGGCTCAACACGTCGAGCAGTGAGTACTCGCGTGCACTGAGTCCATGGCCCGCCTGGAGGGCGCGCTCGATGCGCGCCTCGATCTTCCCGTGGAGCAGCGAGAGGGCGCACCAGCCCTGGGCCAAGGCGGTCAGGGCCGGGTCGGTCGCGGTCATGGTCTCTCCTCCGTGCCGGAGCTGCGTGGTTCCAGGATAGGCGAGGTCCGCAATAGCCCGCGTTTGCCATTAGCCAGCGTCTGCAATTATTGTTGACGCTTGTAAGGCGCATACGCAACCTTTAGGGAAGGTGACACCCATGCCGCTCGCGCTCCTCGCCCTCGCCATCGGGGCATTCGGGATCGGGACGACCGAGTTCGTGATCATGGGGCTGCTCCCCGAGGTCGCCGCGGACTTCCAGGTCTCGATCCCGACCGCAGGCTTCCTGGTGACCGGCTACGCGCTCGGCGTCGTCCTCGGCGCCCCGCTGATGACCCTTCTGGGCACCCGGGTCACCCGCAAGCGGATGCTGATGCTCCTGATGGGGCTGTTCATCGTGGGCAACCTGGTGTCCGCCCTCGCCCCCGTCTTCGGCGTCATGCTCGCCGGACGCGTGATCGCCTCTCTCGCGCACGGTGCCTTCTTCGGCATCGGCTCGGTGGTCGCGGCCGGTCTGGTCGCCCCGCAGAAGAAGGCCGGGGCCATCGCCATGATGTTCACCGGGCTCACCCTCGCCAACGTCGTGGGCGTCCCGCTCGGCACCTACATCGGACAGTCCGCGGGGTGGCGGACCACGTTCGTCGTCGTCGCCCTCCTCGGCGTGGCCGGGCTCCTCGGCGTCGCGAAGCTCGTCCCCGAGCAGCCCAGGCCCGAAGGGGTGCGCATCCGCCACGAACTGGCCGCGTTCCGCAACGTCCAGGTCCTGCTCGCTATGGCCATGACCGTCCTGGGGTTCGGCGGAGTCTTCGCCGCGATCACCTACATCACCCCGATGATGACCGGGGTCGCCGGGTACTCGGCCTCGTCCGTCACCTGGCTGCTGGTCCTCTTCGGCCTCGGCATGGTGGGCGGCAACCTGGTTGGAGGAAGGTTCGCCGACCGCCGTCTGATGCCGATGCTGTACGTCTCGCTCGGCGCGCTCGCCCTCGTCCTCGCCCTGTTCACCGTGACCGCCCACAACAAGCCCGCCGCGGCCGTCACCATCGTGCTGATCGGCGCCCTGGGGTTCGCGACCGTCCCCCCGCTGCAGAAGCGGGTTCTGGACCAGGCGGCCGGTGCTCCCACCCTGGCCTCGGCGGTCAACATCGGGGCCTTCAACCTCGGCAACGCCCTGGCCGCCTGGCTCGGCGGCCTCGTGATCGCCGCCGGGCTCGGCTACACCGCCCCCAACTGGGTCGGCGCGGCCCTCGCCGCATCGGCGCTGGTCCTGGCCGTGATCTCCGGCCTGCTGGAGCGCCGCGCCCCCACCACCGGGGGCCGGATCGTCGCCGCTAGCGCCTCCGAGCCGGTCACCGTCACGGCCCGGCGCTGAGCCCCCGTCCCCACCAGGGCTTTCCCCCCTCACTGAACCATCTGCACCACCCGCACCACGCAAACGATCAGGAGCAGTCCCATGACCACCACCACCGCAGTCGCCCCGCTGACCATCCAGGACGCCGAGCACCTCGTCTCGGCGGCCCGTCACGCCGCCGAGACGGCCGGTGTTGCCGTCGCCGTGAGCGTGGTGGACGCGGGCGGCCACCTGCTGGCCTTCCGGCGGGACGACCGGGCCGTCCTCATCGCCGGAGAGACCAGCACCCGCAAGGCGTTCACCGCGCTGCAGCTGGACACCCCCACCGCCGACCTGGTCGACGCCGTGCAGCCGGGCGGGCTCTTCCATACTCTGCCGACCGCGCTGGACCGCCCGCTGCTCTTCATCGCGGGAGGCATCCCTCTGCACCGTGACGGCCGACTGATCGGCGCCATCGGGGTCGGTGGCGGAGCGCCCGAGCAGGACCACGGTTTCGCGGCGGCCGCAGCGGGCTCCGTCAGCCGGTCGCGACCGTGAGCGGGGCGAACCTGCGGCTCGCGTCGCCCGGCAGGTCCGCGATGCCGTACGTCATCAGCGCGGTCCGGGAGCCCGGCTCAAGACCGCGCTCCACCAGCCAGCCGAGGAACTCCTCGTGGCGTGCGTCGACATCGACCCGCAGCGGGCGGTCCGTCGTGGCGGCCAGCGCGGTGACGAGGGCCTTCGCCGTGGCGGTGTCCCGCGCGACCAGCGGGCCGAGGGCATGGGAGATACCGCTCGGCCAGAGGGCCGCGTAGCCGGTCAGCTCGCCGTTCTCCTCGGCGACCCGGAGCCGGTCGGAGAAGGCCGGGAGCCGGGCGATGATGTGCGTCCGGTCGACGCCGAAGACGGGCAGGTCGAGCCGGACCATCGCCTGCAGATCGTCCGCGGCGGCCGGGCGCGTGACCACGGCCGACGGCCGGTCCTCCGCCCGGAAGAGGCCGCCGACCCGATCGGTGCGGCCCACGTGGGCGAAGCCGAGCTTCTCGTAGAGCTCCTGCCCCTGGGCGGTGGCGTACAGGCAGAGCGGGGTGGACCCGGCTTCCTCCATCACATGGCGCATGAGCCGTCGGGCGATCCCCTGCCGGGCATGGCGTTCGGCGACGAGCATCATGCCGACGGCGGCCAGGCGGGGCCCGTACGACGTCATCACGCAGGCGGCTGCCAGCCCCTTCCCGTCGGGGTCATCGATCCCGTACCCCGTGCCCGCGGAGAGGAGCAGGCCCCATCGGTGCTCGTCACGTGGCCAGCCCCGGTCCTCGGAGAGATCGGCGCAGGAGACCAGGTCTACCCGGGAGAGGCGCCGTACGGGCAGGTCGACGAGGGGCAGGGGTGATGGGCTGTGCATGGGGCCAGGCTGTCCGACGCGATGATCGCCCGTCCAGCGGTTTCCCGGAACTGGCCGAGAACCGAAGCGTCCGCCGCTTGGTTTCACGTGAAACGCGGCTCGGTTTCACGTGAAACATGGAGCACGACCACGTACGGGAGGCTGGAGACGCCAACCCGGATGAGCCCGGAGATGTCAGCCCAGATCGGGGGCGTGCATCGCTCGTACGCCCTCGATGTTGCCGTCCAGGTAGTGGCGCAAGGAGAGCGGTACGAGGTGAACGGCGGCGATCCCGACCCGGCTGAACGGCACCCGGACGATCTCGTACTCACCGCAGGGCTCGTCGATCTCCGGGCCGTGCCGCCGGGTGACGTCCATCGACGCGAGTCGGCAGACGAAGAAGTGCTGGACCTTCACCCCCGTCACACCGCCGTCCGCGATGTGCTCGACGGTGTCGACGAAGCAGGGCACCACATCGACGATCTTGGCCCCGAGCTCCTCGTCGACCTCGCGGTGCAGGGCGTCGACGACGGTCGCGTCCTCCGGCTCGACCCCACCGCCGGGCGTGAGCCAGTACGGATCGACTCCCGGCTTTGTGCGCTTGATGAGGACGAGGTCGTCGCCGTCGAGCAGGATGGCGCGTGCGGTGCGCTTGACCACAGGACGTTCGGTCATGGCAAGAGAGTGGCCCGCGCGGACCCGTCTGAAACTCCCCCGGCCTACCGGACCGCTTCGTCCAGCGCCCGGGCGACGTCCGCCAGCAGGTCCTCCGGGTCCTCCGCGCCGACCGAGAAGCGGATGAAGCCCTCCGGCACGGGGTCGCCGCCCCAGCGGCCCCGGCGCTCGGCGGTGGACCGTACACCCCCGAAACTCGTCGCGTCGTCGACCAGCCGCAGTGCGGCGAGGAAGCGCTCGGCGGTCTCCCGGTCGGCCAGCTCGAACGACACCACTGAACCGAAGCGCCGCATCTGGCCCACGGCGATGCCGTACGAGGGGTCGGTGGGCAGCCCCGGATAGCGCAGCCCGGTGACCTCGGACCGCTTGGCCAGCGCCTCGGCGAGGGCCAGGGAGGTGGTGCACTGCCGGTCGATGCGCAGTTGGAGGGTGGCGAGGGAACGGTGGGCCAGCCAGGCCTCCATCGGGCCCGGGATCGCGCCGACGACCTTGCGCCACCGCCGTACGTCGTCGGTCAGCCCGGGGTCACGGCAGGTGACATGGCCCAGCAGGATGTCGCCGTGCCCGGTCATGCCCTTGGTGTCGCTGGCGACGGAGAAGTCCGCGCCGAGCTCCAGCGGGCGCTGGCCGATCGGGGTGGCCAGGGTGTTGTCGACGGCGACCAGCGCACCCGCCTCGTGCGCCGCCGCCACCAGCCGGCGGATGTCGCAGACGTCCAGGCCCGGGTTGGAGGGGCTCTCGATCCACAGCAGCTTTGCCCCCTCCAGGAGAGCCAGCTGGGCATCGCCGCCGGTCGGCGCGGTCCGGACCTCGACGCCGAAGGCCGTCAGCTGCTCCCGTACGAGCGGCAGCGCCTGGTAGCCGTCGTCCGGCAGCACCACGGCGTCGCCGGTGCGGACCTGGGAGAGCAGTACGGCGGTGATCGCTGCCATCCCGGAGGCGAACACCGTCGTACCCACCTCCTCGCCGGGCGCCTCCAGCTCGCCGATGGCCCGCTCCAGATGGGTCCAGGTCGGGTTGGTGTCCCGGCCGTAGGTATAGGGACCCACCGGATCGCCGGAAAGGTGGAAGTGCGCGGCGAAGACCGGACCGGGCAGGGTCGGTTCGTACTGCTCCGGTTCGGGAAGCCCGGCGCGTACCGCGCGCGTTCCGTCGCCCATGGTGCTCATGCTGCTCCGTAAGTTGTCAGGTGGCCCGGGAAAAGGCCGGGGTCAGTCCTCGTCCGGCAGAACCATGTTGAGGGCCCAGGAGACGACCGAGATGATCAGGGCCCCGAGCACCGCGGTCCAGAAGCCGTCGACATGGAAGCTGAGATCGAAGACCCCGGCCAGCCAGGAGGTCAGCAGCAGCATCAGGGCGTTGACCACCAGGGTGATCAGCCCGAGCGTCAGGATGAACAGCGGGAACGTCAGAAGCTGGACCACCGGCTTGACCAGGAAGTTCACCAGGCCGAAGAGCAGCGCGACCAGAATCAGGGTGAGGATCTTGCGGCCGGTGGAGCCGCCCTCCAGCGTGATGTCGCTGATCAGCCAGATGGCCACGGCCAGCGCACCGGCGTTGGCGATCGTCTTGACTACGAAATTCTTCATGTGTCTGATCGTGGCAGACATGATCGGTGGTGGACACCGACAGCGCAGGCGGAACCGGTAGTACGGGTCACGTAGTACGGGTCACAAAGGGCGGACGGGCCATGAAGGCATTCAGACTGGACGAGCTGGAGGCGGAACGTGCCGCCAACGACGGCGCCTACCTGCAGTTCGTGCGGGAGCGGAACATGTCCGTCGGCCTGTACGCCCTGGACGCGGGCGCCCTCGATCCGCAGCAGCCGCACCAGCAGGACGAGGTGTACTTCGTGGTCAGCGGCCGTGCGTCGATCACGGTCGGGATGGAGACCACGCAGGTCGGCCGGGGGAGCGTCGTCTATGTGCCGGCCGGGGTGGCCCACAAGTTCCACCACATCACCGAGGATCTGCGGGTGATGGTCGTCTTCTCCCCGCCGGAGGGCTGAACCCCGGGTTCCCTAAGGGTTCGATCAGGGGTCTTCAAGGGCTGCGGGGCCCCCGCCGGGGTGCCTCGCCCCCGTAGCATCGAGGCAGGAACCCAGAGAGACGAGGTAGATGGCGATGGCCGTGCGGGAGATAGTCGCGGGAATGCCCTGGTGGGTGAAGTGGATCGCGGTGCCCGTCATCGCGATCGTCGTGTTCGGCGGACTGATCGCCAGCGTGCTCAGCTTCGTGATCAGCCTGCTCTTCAAGGTGCTGATCTTCGTGGTGCTGGTCGGCGGTCTGGTCTTCGTCGTACGCAAGTTCATGTCCTCGTCGTCCTCGCGCGGCGACTGGTAGGCAACCGGTGGCAGGGCTGTCGCGGGCCTGTGCGGGATCGGGGGGCCGCACCGGTCTGCGGATTAGCCCAGCTGAGCTAAGTCCAGGAGGAAAACCCCCTCCTGCCGGAGGCGGCCGATACAGTGACATAACGCTGCCGCCATCTGGAATGTGACCTTCTGTCACCGAACCGACCGAGTGACCAGTGGTTTGTACGACAGTCGGTCGTTGGTGCGGCAGGCCCGTGGGGGCGGCCCCCACGGGAGGGCTGACGGCCCGTCACCATGCCTGGGGGTGACCTTTGACCACGGCATCGAGTCCCGCTGTCCCGACGTTGATCGGTTCGGTTCAGCGGGCGTTGAGGCTGCTGGAGGCTGTGGGCACCCATCGGGACGGGGCGCCCGCCAAGCAACTCGCACGCGAGGCAGGGCTTCCGCTGCCGACCGCGTACCACCTTCTGCGCACCCTCACCCATGAGGGCTACCTCCGCCGGGAGAACGGCGTCTTCCTCTTCGGTGCGGCCGCCGAGAACCTGACCGCGGCCCGGGGCCGCCGGGACCGGCCCGCCACCGTCACCGACTCTCTCGCGCACTGGCGGGACGCCATCGGGGTCCCGGTGTACTGCGCGGTCTACCGCGAGGGCGAGATCGAGCTCATCGCGGTCGCCGACGCCCCCGACGCCCCGGCGGTGGACGAGTGGGCCTCCTTCCGGGAGACCGGGCACGCACACGCGATCGGGCAGTGCCTTCTCGGCCAGCTCGACGAGAAGGACCGTGAGGACCACCTCGACCGGCACCCCGTCAGACCCCTCACTCGTTACTCAGTGCGAGATCGCGCGGCACTTCTGGAGCGGCTGCGGACGTTGCGGCGGGGTGAACCCGTCATCGAACGCCAGGAGTACGCACTGGGGACCGTCTGCGCCGCCATTCCCGTCACGGCCGGTGCCACCATTGCGGCCATGGCCATTTCCGTACCCCTGGACAGGGAAGAACGGTTGCTGCCCGCAGTCGAACAGCTACGTGGCGAAGTGGCGAGCCTCTTGCGTTCGTTCGTGTTCTCTATCAGTATCTGAAAAATCACTCCTTGTGATCTGCTATCGCGTGCACCACGATGGCGTCAATAGGGCCATGGGGGATCATTCCTGGCCAGTTTCATCTACTGCGGGGTTGAACGATGCGCGAGTCGGTTCAAGCAGAGGTCATGATGAGCTTCCTCGTCTCCGAGGAGCTCTCGTTCCGTATTCCGGTGGAGCTCCGTTACGAGGTGGCGGATCCCTACGCCATCCGGATGACGTTCCATCTGCCCGGCGATGCCCCGGTGACCTGGGCATTCGGTCGTGAGCTGCTGCTGGACGGGCTCAACAGCCCCAGTGGCGACGGCGATGTGCACATCGGGCCCACCGAACCCGAGGGTCTCGGCGATGTGCACATCCGCCTCCAGGTCGGCGCGGACCGTGCGCTCTTCCGGGCCGGTACGGCGCCGCTGGTGGCGTTTCTCGACCGGACGGACAAGCTGGTCCCCCTCGGTCAGGAGCACACGCTCGGTGACTTCGACGGGAACCTGGAGGAGGCGCTCGGCCGCATCCTCGCCGAGGAACAGAACGCGGGCTGACCGCCCGATGGCTCAGGCCTTGCGGCGCCGGCCCCGGCCGGTCCGTGCGGGCGCGGCAGCCGTGGACGAGGAGGTGCGGGCGCCCGGGCGGTCCGCGGAGACCACCAGCGCGGCCAGCACCGTCGTCACCGGCACCGAGGCGACCAGACCGATCGAACCGACCAGCGTCCGGACGATCTCCTCGGCCACCAGCTCGCTGTTGGCCACCGTCCCCACGCTGCTCTGGGCGATGGAGAAGAGCAGCAGGAGCGGCAGCGCCGCGCCCGCGTACGCCAGCACCAGGGTGTTCACGACCGAGGCGATGTGGTCCCTTCCGATCCGGATACCTGCCCGGTAGAGACCGCGCCAACCCATCTGCGGGTCCGCCTGGTGCAGTTCCCAGACGGCGGAGGTCTGGGTGACCGTCACATCGTCGAGCACACCGAGCGAACCGATGATGACACCGGCCAGCAGCAGACCGCTCATGTCGATGTCCGGGTAGAGCCCGTGGATGAGGCCGGTGTTGTCATCGGTGTTGCCGCTGAGGCTCGCCCAGCCGATGAACAGGGAGCCGAGCAGCCCGATCAGCAGCAGCGAGATCAGGGTGCCGATGACCGCGACGGACGTACGGGCCGTCACCCCGTGGCACATGTAGAGCGCCGCCAGCATGATGGCGCTGGCCCCGATCACCGCCACCACCAGCGGGTTCGAGCCCTGCAGGATCGCCGGCAGGATGAACAGGGTCAGTACGGCGAACGAGACGGCCAGCGCCACCAGCGCCATCACCCCGCGCAGCCTGCCCACCGCGACCACCGCCAGCGCGAAGATCGCGGCCAGCAGCGTCATCGGGATCTTCCGGTTCACATCGGTGACGGAGTACTGGAGGTCGCGGGGCGCGTCGGGGGCGTACGCCACGACCACGCCCTGGCCCTCGCGCAGTTGGCGTGGTGCGTCCGGCTGGATCACCTCGACGAACTGACGGCCCTTGTCGTCGCCGCTGGTCACCTCCACGGTCGCCTTCTTGCACTCGCCCTCCTGCTCCGCGACGGCCTTGCGTCCCGAGGGGGTGGAGGTGTCGCCGGTCGGGGGGACCTGAGCGGCGTTGACGTCCGCGCAGTCGACGTTGACGACCTGGACGACCTTGCCGTCCTGGGTCTGCCGGTCGAATCCGACACCGGTGCGCTCGTGGTCGGGGACGCCACCGGGCCAGAACGCGATCAGGCCGACGACGACCGCCGTGGCGAACGGGATCAGTACGGCGGCGATGACCTTGCGCAGGTGTTTGGAGACCGGGGCGGCGGGTCCGTGGCTGTGCGTGTGGCCGTGGCTGTGGCCCTGGGGCGGCTGGGGCGCGGGGTCGCTTTGGGGGGAGGTCACGGGGCGATCATCGCAAGAACGGGTGGGCCCTCTGGTCAGCTCGCCGGAAAGGACGCTAGCGTGGAGGCACCTTTGCACACGCGGGAGCTCGGAGCACCGGGCTGAGAGGGCGCTGACCGCCGTACTTCCTGTACGGGACACGCTGCGCCGACCGCCGAACCTGTTACCGGGTAATGCCGGCGTAGGGAGTAGGTCTCATGACCACAGCGGACGCACGCACGCCTGCCTCGAAACAGAACGACGGAACGCCGGACGGCACTCCGAACGACGAGGCCGGGAAGTCCATCGGCTGGCACAAGGGGTACGTCCAGGGCTCCCGCCCGGACCTCCGGGTGCCGGTCCGACAGGTGCACCTCACCAACGGCAAGGACGTGACGCTGTACGACACGTCGGGGCCGTACACCGATCCCGCCATCGACACCGATGTCCGCCGTGGCCTCGCGCCCCTGCGGGAGAACTGGATCATCGCCCGCGGTGACACCGAGGAGTACGCGGGCCGGCCGGTCCGCCCCGAGGACGACGGGCTCAAGCACACCTCGCCGCGCGGCGGGCTGCGCAACCTCGACGCGGTCTTCCCCGGCCGCCCGCGCCAGCCGCGCCGCAGCCGCGACGGACGGCCCGTCACCCAGCTCGCGTACGCCCGGCGGGGGGAGATCACCCCGGAGATGGAGTACGTCGCGATCCGGGAGAACGTCGAGGCCGAGACCGTACGCGAGGAGATCGCGGCGGGCCGGGCCGTGCTGCCCGCCAACGTCAACCACCCCGAGATCGAGCCGATGATCATCGGCAAGCGGTTCCTGGTGAAGGTCAACGCCAACATCGGCAACTCGGCCGTCACCTCCTCCATCGAGGAGGAGGTGGACAAGATGACCTGGGCGACCAAGTGGGGCGCCGACACGGTCATGGACCTGTCCACCGGCCGCAACATCCACACCACCCGCGAGTGGGTGCTGCGCAACTCCCCCGTGCCGATCGGAACGGTGCCGCTCTACCAGGCGTTGGAGAAGGTGGACGGCCGAGCGGAGGAGCTGACCTGGGAGATCTACAAGGACACGGTCATCGAACAGGCCGAGCAGGGCGTGGACTACATGACGGTGCACGCCGGAGTGCGTCTGCCGTACGTCCCGCTGACGGCCCGCCGCAAGACCGGCATCGTCTCGCGCGGCGGCTCGATCATGGCGGCCTGGTGCCTCGCGCACCACAAGGAGTCGTTCCTCTACGAGCACTTCGAGGAGCTCTGCGAGATCCTCGCGACGTACGACGTCACCTACTCCCTCGGTGACGGGCTGCGCCCCGGTTCGATCGCGGACGCCAACGACGAGGCCCAGTTCGCCGAGCTGCGCACGCTGGGCGAGCTGAACACGATCGCCAAGCGGTTCGGCGTACAGACCATGATCGAGGGGCCCGGGCACGTCCCGATGCACAAGATCAAGGAGAACATCGACCTCCAGCAGGAGATCTGCGAGGAGGCGCCGTTCTACACGCTGGGCCCGCTGACCACCGATGTCGCGCCCGCCTACGACCACATCACCTCGGGCATCGGCGCCGCGATGATCGCCTGGTGGGGCACGGCGATGCTCTGCTACGTCACGCCCAAGGAGCACCTGGGGCTGCCCAACCGGGACGACGTGAAGACGGGCGTGATCACCTACAAGATCGCCGCCCACGCGGCCGACCTGGCCAAGGGGCACCCGGGCGCGCAGGAGTGGGACGACGCGCTCTCCGACGCGCGGTTCGAGTTCCGGTGGGAGGACCAGTTCAACCTGGCCCTCGACCCGGACACGGCCCGGGAGTTCCACGACGAGACGCTGCCCGCCGAGCCGGCGAAGACGGCGCACTTCTGCTCGATGTGCGGGCCGAAGTTCTGCTCGATGAAGATCTCCCAGGACATCCGCCGTCAGCACGGCGGTTCGCAGGAGGAGATCGAGGAGGGCATGGCGGAGAAGTCGAGGGAGTTCGCGGCGGCGGGCAACCGGGTCTATCTGCCGATCGCCGACTGATGCGACGCGTCGGCGACTGAATTCGCCCGAGGCTCCCGGTCCGTGCGGTGACCACCCGGACCGGGAGCCCGAGGGTGGTCAGGCCGCGGTGTCCTGCGGGTATCAGCGGAGTTCCACGGTGTTGCCGTCCGGGTCTTGTACGTAGACCGAGGTGGCGTCTCCCCGTGCGCCGAAGCGCTCAACAGGGCCTTCGAGGACGGAGCAGCGGGTGCTCGCCGGCTTCCGGTCGGGGAGCACGCCCGCCGCTGCTACCCCCGACCGGACGTCACCCATGTGCCCCTGCACGACGCGCCACCGGTCGAACGGGGGCCGGTCTGGCTGGAGGGGAACACCACGGAGCGCGTCCGCGCGTTCGTACGGGTTGTGGCGGATGTCGCCGAGGAGCTGTCGGCCGTATGAGCGTGCCGTTCTCCGGCGCGGCGGTGCCCGGACCGAGCTACCCGGGCCCGGGGGCGGTCCCGGTCGCCGTACCGAACGGGTTGTCGATCACGTAGCGCCAGAACCCGTCGGGTCCGCGTCGGGCGACGTCGGTCGCCGTGCTCGCGATGCGGACGGGTGTCCCGTCGGCCGTCGTGCCTTCCACGGTCCAGTCCACGATCAGGAGCGCCACGTCCCCGGAGACGTACGTGTGCCGCGGTGTCACCCGGATCGGCACGCGCAACGCGAGGAAGTCCTGATGGGCCGGGAGCCGCCCAGGACCTGCCGTCGGTGCGCCGGGACGGGGTACGAACACCGCCTCGGGCTCGTACAGCTGGTCGAGGGCGGCGGCGTCGAAGGTGTTGAACGCCCGTTCCAGGACGTACGGATGCTCTGCGGCCTCGGTGGTGAGCCGCACACTGGTGGGATGCGTCATACAGCCAGCCAACAGCCCGTCGACGTGGGTCACCAAGCCGATACCTTCACGGACTGGGACGAGGAACTGGCCCCCACCGCCCAGGGGCGCACCCACCGCCCCGAGCGGGACTGCCCGGTCGAGGTCGCGCTCTCCGCGGTCGCCGGGCGGTGGACCACTCTGGTCCTGCGTGAGCTCATGAGCGGGCCCCGCGGCTTCTCCGAACTGCGGGAGCGGCTGCCGGAGGTGTCGGCGAAGGTGCTCAGCCAGCGGCTGCGGGAGCTCGGGGAGAGCGGCCTGGTCTCGGTGGAGCGCCGACGCGGGTTTCCCGTCCGCAGCAGCTATGCCCTGACGGCGTCCGGCCGGGCGCTGCGGCCGCTGTTGGTGGAGCTCTACGCGACCGGGGAGAGGCTGCTCGCGCTGGGCGGCGGCCCGGAGGGGGACCGGTAGGGCTACTCCGGGCGGTGTTCGGGGCCGCCGAAGTCCGGGCTGGTGAAGTCGGGGCTCGTGAAGGTGGGGCGGGGGCCGGCCGAGGGGCCGTCCTCGGGGCCGGAGAAGTCCGGTCTGCTGTAGCCGATCTTGGGGATGCGGTTGGGCGAGCGGTGCGGGGTCCGTGCGGACCGTCCGGCGGCCGGGTCGGCCAGGGCGTCCCGGAGGAAGGGCAGGATGCCGCGCTCCAGCAGGGCGTGCCGCCACGCCTCCCTGGCCCGGGCGACCTCCTCCGGCAGCTCCTGTTCCTCGTCCTCGGCGGCCAGGGAGGTCGCGCCGTTGCGCAGGGCGGTGACGAGGAGCCCGATGGCGGCGACCAGGATGGCCGCGGCGGCGACGGCGGCGAAGAACCATCCGGCCGCGACCATGGTGGTGCCGAAGGCCAGGGACGGGCTGACCGCCCGCAGCAGATAGCCGACCAGCAGGAAGATCAGTGCGGCGGCGCCCGCGAGGAGCGGCGTCAGGACGGTGATGACCGCGCCTATGCCTGCCCCCGGTCCGGGTGCCGTGATCCGTGCGGCGTCCGTGTGCGGGTCGTCGTCCGGGGCGGTGGCGCTCGCCGCGCGGAGTTCGGCGCGGGCCCTGACGTAGTGCTCGTACTCGGTGGCGGCCGCCGCGGTGATCAGCGCCGTGGCGTTGAGCGCCATGGTGCGCAGCTGTTCGGTGTTGAGCCGGTCACCGACGCCCTCAAGGTCCGGACGTTCGTGGGCGTGGCGCAGTGCGTCGCCCAGGATCCGCGCGTACTCGGGACCGTCCTCGGCCAGCAGGTGCGGAGCGCTTGTCATCTGCATCCCCCGATGCTCCGTCGGGCCCGGCAGCCCGCGTTGACCGGGCGATCGGGCGGAAACGGAGGAGAGCCTGCTACTGATGAGCCGATGGTAGAGCGCTCACGGCGCGGCGTGACAGGGGGTTTCCGGAAATAGGCCCGATGAGCGGCGCGGTCGGATCCAGGAGCGTCTTCCCCGCCGGGCGTCAGCCATGCAGGGGGAGTTGGACGACCAGTAGCTTTCCGGCCATGGTCACTCCGCCGTCCATGGCGATGGCGAGCCCGTCCGCGTACACGTGCGGACCGTTCACCACCGGACCCGAACCGTCCTCGCCGTCCTCCGTGCCGACCTCGCCCAGAAGATACGGAATCGGGCTGTGACCATGGACGACGCGCTGTCCGCCGTACGTCGCCATCAGCTCGCGCACCGCCTCGGCGCCGCCCTCGTCCCGGAAGGCGAACCGCTTGGTGAGCTTGCGGAAGAGGTCCCAGCACTCGTCGGCGTCGCTGCGCGTGAGGATGGCGTGAACCGTGTCGTTGACGTCCTCGATGGTGGAGCCGTAGTCGAGGTAGGCCGTCGTGTCGGAGTGCATCAGCAGATGCCCGTCCTCCTCGACGACCGCGTCCAGCCGGGACATCCACTGGAGGTGTACGTCCTGGAGGCGGTCCATGTCGCTCTTCTGGCCGCCGTTGAGCAGCCAGGCGGCCTGGAAGGTGGCGGTGCCGGCGCCGGAGTTGACGGGGGTGTCGGCGAACCGCTTGGCGCCGATGAGCAGCAGCTCGTGATTGCCCATCAGGGCCTTGCAGTAGCCGCCCGCGGCCGCCGCCTCGGCGGAGAGCCGCATGACGAGGTCGATGACCCCGATGCCGTCGGGTCCGCGGTCGGTGAAGTCGCCCAGGAACCAGAGGCGGGCGTTGCCCGCGGCCCAGCTGCCGTCGGCGTCGATGAGGCCCTGTGCGCCGAGTGCGGCCAGCAGCTCGTCCAGATAGCCGTGGACGTCGCCGACGACGAAGAGCGGACCGAGACCCTCCCCGGTGGTGGGGCGGGGTTCGGGGACGGCCTGCACCTGGACGGTGTCGCCGCGGTTGATGACGGGGAGGTCGCGCTCGGTGGGGGTGTACCCCTCCGGGAGCTCGTCGCCGACGGCGACGTTGCCGGGATGCGGCAGACGGGGCGGGGCGGGCGCGTGCGGCTCCACGGAGGTGTGCGGTACCGGTGCGGGCGGCGCCGGCGCACGCGGGGGCATGGACGGGTGCGGCGCCGCGCCGGGCGGCTGCGGTGGTACGGGTGTCTGCGCGTACGGCGGAACCCGGAAGTCACGCAACGTCGCCGTCCGCACCACGGGTTCCTGACCGGCCCCCTGTGTCATCGACCCCTCCACCACCGTCGCGCCGCCGTACACCTGACGGGCCCTGCCTGGTAGAGGTGGTCCGCGGTGTCGTGCGCCCATCATAGGAATGCGGATCGATCTGTGTGACGCACCAGGGGTGGTGAATCCGGGCGCACGTACGGTTCACCGGCCGATTGGTCCGAAAAGAGATGATCAGTCCCTGCTGGGGGAACGCGGCGGGCTGACCGTGGTGCGGGGCGGACGGCGTTGCGAGGAGGTCCGGACGATGAGCTCGGTCGGTATCACCTGCTCCACCGGCCCGTCGTGCTCCACCCCTTCGATGGCGTCGATGAGGAGCTGGACGACGGCCGTGCCGATGCGGCGGGGCTTGAGCGAGAGCGTCGTGATGGGCGGTTCGGTGGCCGCGTACACGGTGGACTCGCTGCAGCAGACCAGCAGCAGGTCCTCGGGGACCCGCAGGCCGTAGCGGCGGGCGGCCGCGAGGAGATCGGTCCCGTTGGGGTCGAAGAGCCCGTAGACGGCGTCCGGGCGGTCCGGGCGGGCGAGCAGCCGGTCGGCGGCGACCGCGCCCGCGCAGGGGTCGTGCGCCGGGTAGGACTCGTAGACGGGGTCCTGGCCGACCCGCTCGCACCAGTGCAGGTAGGCGGTGGTGGAGAGCCGGGTGTACGTGTCGGTGGTGGTGCCGGTCAGCAGGCCGATCCGGCGGGCTCCGGCGGCGGCGAGGTGGTCGAGGAGATCGAGCACGGCGGCCCGGTGGTCGTTGTCGACCCAGGCGGTGACGGGGAGCGTCCCGGCCGGGCGGCCGTCCGAGACGACGGGCAGCCCCTGGCGGACGAGTTCGGTGACGACCGGGTCCTGGTCGGAGGGGTCGATGACGACGGTCCCGTCCAGCGCGACGTTCGACCAGACGTCGTGCCGGGAGGTGGCGGGGAGGATGACGAGGGCGTACCCCCGGGCGAGCGCCGCCGAGGTCGCGGCTCTCGCCATCTCCGCGAAGTACGCGAATTCGGTGAAGGTGAAAGGTTCATCCCCGTATGTGGTCACGGTCAGGCCGATCAGCCCCGACTTGCCCGTACGGAGGGTTCGGGCCGCTGCGGAGGGGCGGTAGCCCAAGCGCTCTGCGACCTCGCGGACATGGCTGCGGGTGGCGTCCGGGAGCCTGCCCTTGCCGTTGAGCGCGTCGGAGACGGTCGTGATCGAGACTCCGGCCGCGGCGGCCACGTCACGGATCCCCGCCCGTCCTGGCCGGCCGCTGCGCCGGGGGGTCTCCGTCCGGCTCACCTGGTGCTTCCCTGCTGCTGTCATGGCGAGCCGATAGTAGGGCTCGGAGGGGCGGTCGGTCCGGTCGCATATGCACGTATCGACAGGCACGTTTCTGCATGGTCATGACGTGCCAAATCCCTTGCAAAGCAAGGTTGTTGACCGGTCCAGCATAAGCCTGTCAGGTGCTGACGGCTGACGGCCTGCTGAATGGTCGATGTCTCGAAGAGGTCTCAACTCACCACTTCGGGGGACGCGCGCCACGGCGTGAGACACGGGCGCGCGCCGGAACCGGAAACGCTCCCCCCTGGGGAGGCCGCCCGGGCGGACCATTTCCGGCACCGCGGGATATTCCGCGCCCGACCCATTCGCAGCGGCGCCCAATCCTCATAAGGTGAGCAGTATTGATGTGTACGGACGGTCGAGGAGGACCCTGCGGTGAGCCAGACGAGCCCCAAGCTGCGCGCCGAGCTGGACGGCGTTCCCGCCTATGTGCCGGGCAAGCCCGCCGCGGCCGGCGGACCGGTCGCGTACAAGCTGTCCTCCAACGAGAACCCCTATCCGCCGCTGCCGGGGGTCCTGGAGTCGGCGGTCGCGGCTGCGGGCAGCTTCAACCGCTACCCGGACATGGCCTGCACCGGGCTGGTGAGCGAGCTGTCCGACCGGTTCGGGGTGCCGCTCTCGCACCTGGCCACCGGGACCGGGTCTGTCGGCGTGGCCCAGCAGCTGCTCCAGGCCACCTCGGGCCCGGGCGACGAGGTCATCTACGCCTGGCGGTCCTTCGAGGCCTACCCGATCATCACGCAGGTGAGCGGCGCGACCTCGGTGAAGGTCCCGCTGACCAGCGGTGAGGTGCACGACCTCGACGCGATGGCCGAGGCGATCACCGACCGGACCCGGCTGATTTTCGTCTGCAACCCGAACAACCCCACCGGGACCGTGGTGCGCCGGGCCGAGCTGGAACGGTTCCTGGACCGGGTGCCGAGCGATGTGCTGGTGGTGCTCGACGAGGCGTACAAGGAGTTCATCCGGGACGCCGACGTGCCCGACGGCATCGAGATCTACCGCGACCGGCCCAATGTGGCGGTGCTGCGGACCTTCTCCAAGGCGTACGGACTCGCCGGGCTGCGGGTCGGGTTCGCCGTGGCCCACGAGCCGGTGGCCGCAGCGCTGCGCAAGACCGCCGTCCCCTTCGGGGTCAGCCAGCTCGCCCAGGACGCGGCGGTCGCCTCGCTGCGTGCGGAGGACGAGCTGCTGGGCCGGGTCGGCTCGCTGGTCGCCGAGCGCAACCGGCTGAGCGAGGAGCTGGTGCGGCAGGGCTGGACCGTTCCGGAGTCGCACGCCAACTTCGTCTGGCTGCGCCTGGGCGAGCGGACCCTCGACTTCGCCGCCGCCTGTGAGCGGGCCGGAGTGGTGGTGCGCCCGTTCAAGGGCGAGGGCGTACGGGTCTCGATCGGGGAGAGCGAGGGCAACGACCTCTTCCTGAAGACGGCGGAGGCGTTCCGTTCGGAGCAGTAGCACCCCGGCCCTCCTTGCTGCGGCCGTCTGTACGGCCGGTGGCCCCGGACCTCGATCGACGAGGTCCGGGGCCTTTCGCGTGGGCTCCGGGGCCTTCTGTGTACGTCCGGGGGCGCCTCGGGCCGAAAGGGGTACCCCCGGCGAACGGTCCGAAAGTGTGTGCGCCATAATTGCTTGTGAATGTGAACGCGTTCACAAGCGTGCCCCTGTTCCTCCCGCGATCAGCGGGATTAAAGGGGCGAAGTGCCCGGTGTGGCCACGGCGACGTGGTGTCACCACGGCGACGTAAGGAGAAAGACGACGTGGACCTCGCTCTGGCGCCGGAGACCCTGGCGCGATGGCAGTTCGGCATCACCACCGTCTACCACTTCCTCTTCGTTCCGCTGACGATCTCGCTCGCCGCGCTCACCGCCGGCCTGCAGACCGCCTGGGTGCGGACGAACAACGAGAAGTACCTCAAGGCCACCAAGTTCTGGGGCAAGCTGTTCCTGATCAACATCGCCATGGGCGTCGTGACGGGCATCGTCCAGGAGTTCCAGTTCGGCATGAACTGGTCGGACTACTCGCGCTTCGTCGGCGACATCTTCGGCGCCCCGCTCGCCTTCGAGGCGCTGATCGCCTTCTTCTTCGAGTCCACCTTCATCGGACTGTGGATCTTCGGCTGGGACCGGCTGCCGAAGAAGATCCACCTCGCCTGCATGTGGATGGTCTCGCTCGGCACGATCCTCTCCGCCTACTTCATCCTGGCGGCCAACTCCTGGATGCAGCACCCGGTCGGCTACCGCATCAACGAGGAACGCGGCCGCGCCGAGCTCACCGACTTCTGGAAGGTGCTCTCCCAGGACACCGCGGTGACCCAGTTCTTCCACACCATCACGGCCGCCTTCCTGGTCGGCGGGGCGTTCATGGTCGGCATCGCGGCCTTCCACCTCGCGCGCAAGAAGCACATCCCGGTGATGCGGACCTCGCTGCGGCTGGGGCTGGTCACGGTCGTCATCGCCGGACTGCTCACCGCCGTCAGCGGCGACATGCTCGCCAAGGTGATGTTCCGGCAGCAGCCGATGAAGATGGCCGCCGCCGAGGCGCTCTGGGACGGCCAGGACCGCGCGCCGTTCTCGATCTTCGCGTACGGGGACGTCAGCGAGGGCCACAACTCCGTCGAGATCTCGCTCCCCGGGGTGCTCTCCTTCCTGGCCAACAACGACCCGAACTCGTACGTCCCCGGCATCAACGACATCAACAGGGAGCTGGAGGAGAAGTACGGCCCCGGCGACTACCGGCCCAACATCCCGGTCGCGTTCTGGAGCTTCCGCTGGATGATCGGCTTCGGGATGGCCTCCTTCGGCCTCGGCCTCCTGGGGCTCTGGCTGACCCGGAAGAAGTTCCTGCTGCCACCGGCGATGCGGACCGGTGAGGACGAGGTACCGAACCTGGTGCTCTTCCGGAACAAGGCGCTGAGCCCGAAGCTCACCAAGCTCTACTGGCTCACCGCGCTCTGGACGCTGCTCTTCCCGCTCATCGCCAACTCCTGGGGCTGGATCTTCACCGAGATGGGCCGCCAGCCGTGGGTGGTCTACGGGGTGCTCCAGACCCGCGACGGGGTCTCCCCCGGCGTATCGCAGGGCGAGATCCTCACCTCGATGATCCTCTTCACGCTCCTCTACGCCGTGCTCGCGGTCATCGAGGTCAAGCTGCTCGTGAAGTACATCAAGGCCGGGCCGCCGGAGCTCACCGAATCCGACCTCAACCCGCCCACCCGGATCAACGGCCACGACGACGAAGACGCCGACCGGCCCATGGCCTTCTCGTACTGAGAGCACAGGAGCTGAGAGATGGAACTCCACGACATCTGGTTCGTGCTCATCGCCGTCCTCTGGATCGGCTACTTCTTCCTGGAGGGATTCGACTTCGGCATCGGAGTCCTCACCAAGCTGCTCGCCCGGGACCGCAAGGAGCGGCGGGTCCTCATCAACACCATCGGGCCCGTCTGGGACGGCAACGAGGTCTGGCTGCTCACCGCGGGCGGCGCGACCTTCGCGGCCTTCCCCGAGTGGTACGCCACGCTGTTCTCCGGGTTCTACCTGCCGCTGCTGATCATCCTGCTCTGCCTGATCGTGCGCGGGGTGGCCTTCGAGTACCGGGCCAAGCGGACCGGGGAGCGGTGGCAGACCAACTGGGAGACCGCGATCTTCTGGACCTCGCTGATCCCCGCGGTGCTGTGGGGGGTGGCGTTCGGGAACATCGTGCGCGGCGTGAAGATCGACGCCGACATGGAGTACGTCGGCACCTTCTTCGACCTGCTGAACCCGTACGCGATCCTCGGCGGGCTCGTCACGCTCTTCCTCTTCACCTTCCACGGCGCGGTGTTCGCCGCACTGAAGACGGCCGGGGGCATCCGGGTACGGGCGCGTGCTCTGGCCCTCAAGCTGGGCCTTGCCACGGCGGTGCTCGCGCTGGGCTTCCTGCTCTGGACCCAGGCGGCGAGCGGTGACCGCTGGAGCCTGGTGGCGCTGATCGTGGCGGTGGTGGCGCTGGTGGCCGCGATCGGGGCCATCGCCAAGGGGCGCGAGGGCTGGTCGTTCGCCTTCTCGGGGCTGACGATCGTGGCGGCGGTGGGCATGCTGTTCCTGACGCTCTTCCCGAACGTCATGCCGTCCTCGCTGAACGAGGCGTGGAACCTCACGGTCACCAACGCCTCGTCCACGCCGTACACGCTGAAGATCATGACCTGGTGCGCCGGTATCGCCACGCCCATGGTGCTGCTGTACCAGAGCTGGACGTACTGGGTGTTCCGCAAGCGGATCGGCACCCAGCACATCGCGGACGCGCACTGATCCACTCCGGCCGGGTCGTGTTTCACGTGAAACACGACCCGGCTCGCCACGCTGATCCCAACGATCCCGTTGCTGGGGGATGTTTCACGTGAAACCGATCGACCCGCGTCTGGTGCGGTATGCCCAAGCCACCCGCTTCTTCCTGGCGGCCGTGGTGGCCCTCGGCCTGGTCGGGGCCGCGCTGGTGATCGCCCAGGCGATGCTCATCGCCGAGATCGTGGTGGGCGGGTTCGAGGGCGGGCTCTCGGTCACCGAGCTCCGGACTCCGCTGATCCTGCTCGCGGCGGTCGCCCTCGGCCGCGCCCTGGTTGCCTGGCTCACCGAGCTGGCAGCCCACCGGGCGAGCGCGGCGGTCAAGTCCGAGCTGCGCGGACGGCTTCTGGAGCGGGCCGCGCTGCTGGGTCCCGGCTGGCTGAGCGGACAGCGCACGGGCTCCCTGGTGGCGCTGGCGACCCGCGGGGTCGACGCGCTCGACGACTACTTCGCGCGCTACCTTCCGCAGCTCGGGCTCGCAGTCGTCGTGCCGGTCGCGGTGCTCGCCCGGATCGTCACCGAGGACTGGGTCTCGGCGGCGATCATCGTGGTCACCCTGCCGCTCATCCCGTTCTTCATGATCCTGATCGGCTGGGCCACCCAGTCCCGGATGGACCGTCAGTGGCAGCTGCTCTCCCGGCTCTCCGGCCACTTCCTGGATGTCGTCGCAGGACTGCCGACGCTCAAGGTCTTCGGCCGCGCCAAGGCCCAGGCCGAGTCGATCCGCACCATCACCTCGCAGTACCGCCGGGCCACCCTGCGCACCCTGCGGATCGCCTTCCTCTCCTCGTTCGCCCTGGAACTGCTGGCCACCCTCTCGGTCGCCCTCGTCGCCGTCACCATCGGGATGCGGCTCGTGCACGGGGATCTCGACCTCTACACCGGCCTCGTGGTCCTGATCCTGGCCCCGGAGGCGTATCTGCCGATCCGGCAGGTCGGGGCGCAGTACCACGCGGCGGCGGAGGGGCTCTCGGCCGCCGAGGAGATCTTCTCGGTCCTGGAGACCGAGCCCCGGGCGGCGGGCACCGAGGATGTGCCGGAGTCGACGCGCCTGGAGCTGGCGGGTGTGACCGTACGTCACGAGGGCCGCACCGACCCCTCGCTGGACGCCGTTTCCCTCACCGCCGAGCCGGGGGAGACCGTCGCTCTGGTCGGCCCGAGCGGCGTCGGCAAGTCCACCCTCCTGAATGTGGTCCTGGGGTTCGCCGTACCCGATGAGGGCCATGTCCGGGTCGGTGGCCGGGATCTCGCGGATCTGGACCTGGAGCGGTGGCGGAGCCGGATCGCCTGGGTCCCGCAGCGCCCGCACCTCTTCGCGGGCACGATCGCGGAGAACGTCCGGCTCGCGCGGCCCGACGCCGACGACGAGGCGGTGGTGGCGGCGCTGCGGGACGCGGGGGCGTACGACTTCGTCGCGGCGCTGCCCGACGGGGAGCGGACCCTGCTGGGTGAGGACGGCGCCGGGCTCTCGGCGGGCCAGCGTCAGCGTCTCGCCCTGGCCCGCGCCTTCCTGGCCGACCGGCCGCTGCTGCTGCTCGACGAGCCGACCGCGAGCCTGGACGGGGAGACGGAGGCAGGGATTGTCGACGCCGTACGGAGGCTGTCGGCGGGCCGGACCGTGCTGCTGGTCGTCCACCGCCCGGCGCTGCTCGCGGTGGCGGACCGTGTGGTGACGCTGGAGCCGCGGGAGGTGGACGCTTCCGGGCCCGCCACGACCGCCGCACCCGGACTGCCCGTCCCGCAGCCCCTCGCGGGCGGCGAGCCGCTGGACGCGCGCCGCCCCGGAGATGTGCTGGAGGCGGCGGACCTGCTGGAGGCCGGGGAGGCACGCGAGGCCGACGACGTACGCGGGGCCTACGGCGTACGCGAAGCCGGTGCGGCCTCCGAAGCCGGGCTGCTGCGGGAGACCGAGGCCCGCTCCGGGCGGGTCCTCGCCCGGGTCCGTGAGGCGGCGGGCGCCCAGCGCGGGCAGCTGGCCCTGGCCCTGCTGCTGGGCAGCCTCGCCGTGGGGTCGGCCGTGGGGCTGATGGCGGTCTCCGGCTGGCTGATCTCCCGGGCCTCCGAACAGCCGCCGGTGCTCTACCTGATGATGGCGGTCACCGCGACGCGCGCCTTCGGCATCGGCCGGGCGGTCTTCCGGTACGCGGAGCGCCTGGTCTCCCACGACGCCGTGCTGAAGCTGCTCGCCGAGCTCCGGGTGGCGGTGTACCGGGGCCTCGAACGCATCGCGCCCGCCGGTCTGCGCACGGTGCGCCGGGGCGATCTGCTCTCCCGGCTCGTCGCCGACGTGGACGCGCTCCAGGACTACTGGCTGCGCTGGCTGCTGCCCGTCGGGACCGCGCTCACGGTCTCCGTGGCCGCCGCCGGGTTCACCGGCTGGCTGCTGCCCGAGGCGGGTGTGGTCCTGGCGGTCGGGCTGCTGGTCGCCGGGGTCGGTGTGCCGCTCGTCAGCGGTGCCGTCGCCCGCCGTACGGAGCGTCAGCTGGCGCCCGCACGCGCCGCCCTGGCCACCCGGGTCACCGATCTCCTCGGCGGAACGGCCGAGCTGACCGTCGCCGGGGCCCTCCCGGTCCGTCAGGCCCAGATGCGCGCGGCCGACGGGCTGCTCACCCGGATCGCCTCCCGTGCGGCCACCGCGACGGCCCTGGGCGGCGGGCTCTCCGCCCTGGTCGCCGGGGTCACGGTGGTGGCCGCCGCGCTCGTCGCCGTCCCCGCCGTGAACGACGGGCGGCTGGCCGGGGTGGCGCTCGCGGTGGTGGTGCTGACCCCGCTCGCCGCCTTCGAGGCCGTCGCCGGACTGCCGCTCGCGGTGCAGTACCGGCAGCGGGTGCGGCGGAGTGCGGAGCGGGTGTACGAGGTGCTCGACGCCCCCGTACCCGTACGGGAGCCCGCGACCCCGGCCGATCCGCCCGCCTCCCCCTTCCCGCTGGAGGTGCGGGGGCTGACGGCCCGCTACCCGGGCGCGCACCACGACGCGCTGGAATCGCTCGACCTGACGCTGGTGCCGGGCCGCCGCATCGCGGTCGTCGGCCCCTCCGGCTCGGGCAAGACGACGCTCGCGCAGGTCCTCCTCCGTTTCCTGGACGCGTCCTCGGGGACGTACCGTCTCGGCGGTGTGGAGGCGGCCGCCCTGGACGGCGACACCGTACGGAGCTCGGTCGGCCTGTGCGCCCAGGACGCCCACGTCTTCGACAGCTCGATCCGCGAGAACCTGCGCCTCGCCCGGACCGGAGCCACCGACCCGGAGCTGTACGACGTCCTCTCCCGGGTCCGGCTGCTGGAGTGGGTCCGCTCGCTGCCCGAGGGGCTGGACACCCCGGTGGGCGAGCACGGCGCCCGGCTCTCCGGCGGCCAGCGTCAGCGGCTGGCCCTGGCGCGGGCGCTGCTGGCCGACTTCCCGGTCCTCGTCTTGGACGAGCCGGCCGAACACCTGGACCTGGCGACCGCCGACGCGCTCACCGCCGACCTGCTGGCGGCGACCGAGGGCCGGACGACCGTGCTGATCACCCACCGGCTGGCCGGGGTCGAGGCGGTCGACGAGGTGCTGGTGCTGGACGCGGGCCGGGTGGCGCAGCGCGGGCCGTACGCGGAACTCGCCGCCGAGGACGGTCCGCTGCGCCGGATGCTGGAGCGGGAGGCGGAGACGGTGGTGGTGACAGCGGGGGCCTGAGCCCTGCGGAGGGGAAATTCCGACTTTCCTCACCAATCGCCACTAACTAGGCTCAGGTCATGGCAGAGCCGGACCCGCAGGACTCACTCGACGCCGCTACGCAGGCCACCCGCAGCCTGCAGGGCCTGTCCACCGAGCTCACCGCCCGGGTCCCGCAGCTCCTGGAGGCGATGCGTTCGGTCGGCACCGGGCTGGAGCTGCACTCCACCCTGGACCGCATCTGTGCGACCGCCGCCGAGCTCGCCCATGCCCGGTACGCGGCCATCGGCGTGGTCGACGAGGCGGGCGAGGGGCTTTCCGACTTCGTCACCCACGGGGTCCCGGAGGAGACCGCCCGGGCGATCGGACGTCGGCCCGACGGGCAGCGGGGCCTCCTGGGCGCGCTGATCCACGACCCCGACCCCGTACGGCTGGCCGATCTGACCGCCGATCCACGGGCCGCCGGATTCCCGCCGGGCCACCCCCGGATGCGGACCTTCCTCGGGGTGCCGATCCGGGTCCAGGGGGAGATCTTCGGCAACCTCTATCTGACCGAGAAGGAGGGCGGCGGCGAGTTCAGCGACTACGACCTGCACATGGTGCGGGTGCTCGCCACCGAGGCCGGGATCGCCATCGGCAACGCCCGGCTGTACGAGGCGGCCCGGCAGCGGGAGCGCTGGATCGACGGTTCGGTGGCGGTGACCACCGCCCTCCTGTCGGGCGGGGACGCCGACGACGCGCTCTCCGTCGTCGCCGAACAGGCCCGCCACCTCGCCGATTCGGCCGCCGGGATCGTGCTGCTGCCCACGGAGGACGGCGGTCTGGAGATCGTCGCCGTCTCCGCCGACGACCCCTCGTCCTCGCTCGGGGTGATCATCCCGGCCGGTTCCACGGTGGTGGCGAAGCTGCTGGCGGGCGAGGCGGTCTTCATCGACGACTCCGCCACCGACAGCCGGATGGTGACGAGGCTGGCCAACCGGTTCGGGCCCAGCATGCTGCTGCCGCTCCAGAGCGGCGGCCGGGTGCTCGGCGCCCTGGCCACGCCCCGGTCGCGGGGCGCGCGCCCGTTCAGCCGGACCGAGCGGACGCTCGCCACCCAGTTCGCTTCCCAGGCGGCCCTCGCGCTGATGATGGCCGAGGCGCAGCGCGACCGGGAGCGGCTCGCGGTCTACGAGGACCGCGACCGGATCGCCCGCGACCTCCACGACCTCGTCATCCAGCGGCTGTTCGCCACCGGGATGATGCTGGAGAGCGCCCAGCGCCGGTCGGTGGTCCCCGAGGTGCGGACGGGGGTGGGCCGGGCGGTCGACGAGCTGGACGTGACCATCCAGGAGATCCGTACGGCCATCTTCGCGCTCCAGCAGGAACCGGCCGAGGCTCCCTCGGGGCTCCGTACCCGGGTCCTGCGGGAGATCAACATGGCGGCCGTACCGCTCGGGTTCAAGCCCTCGCACCGCTTCCTCGGGGCCGTCGACTCGCTCGTCGGCGAGCTGACCGGCAAGAACCTCGTCGCCGCGCTGCGCGAGGCCCTTTCCAACGCCTTCCGGCACGCCGGGGCCTCGGTGATCGACGTGGTCGTCGACGCCACGGCGACCCTGCCGGACGGCCGGTCTGCCGTACGTCTCTCGGTGGCCGACGACGGGGTGGGCATCCCGGAGGGCGGGCGCCGCAGCGGGCTGCGCAACCTGGCCCGGCGGGCGGAGTCGCTGGGCGGGTCGAGCCGGATCGCCCCGGGGATCGGGGAGGACGGGGGCGGTACGACGGTGGTGTGGGAGGCGCCGCTGTGAGCTTCGGGGGTGCCCCTTGTCCCGGGCCGGGTGGTCAGCGGGTGGCGAGGATCCGCTCGATGACCACGGCCACCCCGTCCTCCTCGTTGGTGGCGGTCCGCCCCGAAGCCGCGGCCAGGGCGGCGGGGTGCGCGTTGCCCATCGCGTACGAGGCACCGGCCCAGCCGAGCATCTCGACGTCGTTGGGCATGTCGCCGAAGGCGACCACCTCGGCGGCCGAGATGCCGCGCTCGGCGCAACAGGCGGCGAGCGTACTGGCCTTGGAGACCCCGGGCCCGCTGACCTCCAGGAGCGCGGAGGGGCTGGACCGGGTGATGGAGGCCCGCTCCCCGGACACCGTACGGGCCAGGGCGAGGAAGGCGTCCGGGGGCATCTCGGTGTGGTGGGCGAGGAGTTTGAGTACGGGGGAGCCCTCGCCCGGCACGTCCTCGTGCAGCAGCTTCTCGGCGACGGCGACCGCGGCGCCCGGGTCCAGGTGGAACGGCGGGTAGGACGGCTCGTAGTTGATGCCGGTGGTCAGTTCGATGGCGAAGGAGGTGCCGGGGGCGGCGTCGCGCAGGGTGCGTACGACGTGCAGGGCGTCCTCGCGCTCCAGCGGCCGTACGGTGAGCAGCTCGCGGTCCGCCCGCAGGTCGGTGACCACGGCACCGTTGGCGCAGATCGCCAGCCCGTGGCCCTGCACATGGTCGCTGACGACGTCCATCCACCGGGCCGGCCTGCCGGTGACGAAGAAGACCTCGATCCCGGCCTCCTCGGCTGCCGCGAGCGCGGCGACGGTGCGCGCGGAGAGCGTCTTGTCGTCGCGCAGCAGGGTGCCGTCGAGGTCGGTCGCGATCAGCCGGGTCACGGCAGGCAGAGGCGCATCGGTAGCTGAGGTCACCCCGCCATTCTCGCCCACCGGGGTGCACGTGCGTGCGGAGGGGCGCACATCTGAGTGGGCGCGCCCCTGAGCTGCGAAACGTTCCTCAGGCATATGCCAAGGGGGTGCGGGGGTGCCATCGGACGTGCCGGGGGCGTGCCATGGGCCGGGCCGTAGGGCGTGCCATGGGCAGGGCCATGGGCCGGGGTCATCGGTCGGACCATCGGGCGGGTCACGCCTTTGGCAGGGTGACCTTCTCGGGCCCGCAGCCGATCCGCTCGGCCTCGGCGGCGACATAGGCGGGCAGGAGGTCGCGGGTGTACGGGTAGCCGGACTCCATGCCCTTCAGCTGCTCCACCATGAACACCACACGCCCGCTCTGGCAGTTCAGCTCGTAGACGGCACGGGTGGCGTTGAGCGTTCCGCGCCCCTTGGTGCCCCTGACGCGCGGGCCGCCGTCGAACAGGTCCTTGGTGAAGATGTTCGCGGTGAGGGGGTCGACCACGGTCGTGAACCGCAGGTACGCCCGGCCCCGGCCGCGGCCGGGGGAGCCCTCGCAGACCCTGGCCGGGCCGCCGTCACCGGCCACCGTGCGCGTGGTGGTCAGCGAACTGCGGTGGCGGGCGGGCAGGACGAACCCCGGGATCCCGCAGAACGCCCGGTGATCGGCGTCGGTCCAGTCGACGGGGTCGGCCAGTTCTCCGGGGGCGGGGTAGGTGCCGGAGCAGTCGAAGTCGCGCATGACGCCGTTCGCCACCGCCACCACCGCGCGGGCGAGCGCGGCCCGCTCGGCCGGGTCGTACGCCGAGTCGAGGTCCAGACCCGCCTGTCCCTTCCCCGCGTCGACCACGGCCGGGCCGCTGTCCCCGCCTCCGGTGCAGCTCTCCGGCAGGGCTATCCAGGCACGCGTGCCCGAGGCCATGCCGGGCAGGCCCTCCCCCAGCGGCGCCATGTTCGCCGCGAGGAATTCCGCGGGCCACTTGCGGCTGTCGGTGCCGAAGAGCGCGTCCAGTCTGCGGACGTGGACGGTCACCTGCTGGAAGGCCGTCTCCTTGCCGCGCACCTCGCCGTAGCCCGTGATCCGGCAGTGCCCGTACGCGAGCCGTTCGCCCTGCGGGTCGGGCTGGAGATCCTCTTCCGCGACCTCGGTCCTGCGGTCACCGAAGAGATCCGTCATGGCGGAGCCGTCGAGGGAGTCCCAGCACGGCCGGGGCCCCACGAGCGGCAGTGTGTCCGTCCGCCAGGCCACGACGCCGGCGCCCAGCAGCGCGCCGACCAGTCCGGCGACGGTGGCGGTCCGGGCCGTACGGTTGCGCAGGAACCGCCCCAGCAGGGAGCGCCGTACGGGGGCGGCTCCGGGGCTCCCGGGCGTTCCGGGCGCCGCCTGCGCGCCCTGCCTGCCGTCGGCCTGGTTGATGTCCGCCATCACGTGTTCCCCCTGTTCCCGGCCCCCGCCGGCTCCCGCTCACCGCACCTGCTGTCGGCCCAGCTCTATCCTCCGGAGGCCGCGGAAGTCCAACTCCGGCCGGGGTGCGACCGGCCGTGGAGCGGCCGGGGCGGCCTCGCCGGGCTCCCGTAATCCGCTCCCCCGGCAGGCCTGTGGGAGCGGGCGTATCGTCGGGGCCATGCGTCTGAGCACGGTGATCCTTCCCATCCAGCGGTGGGCCGAAGGGCAGAAGACATGGCGGCGGGCCGAGGACCTCGGATTCCACACCGCGTACATGTACGACCACCTTTCCTGGCGGTCCTTCCGGGACGGGGCCTGGTTCGGTGCCCTCCCCACCCTCACCGCCGCCGCGACGGCCACGCGGCGGCTGCGGCTCGGCACGCTGGTGACCTCGCCGAACTTCCGGCACCCCGTGACCCTGGCCAAGGAGCTGATCTCCCTGGACGACATCTCCGGCGGCCGGATCACCCTCGGTATCGGCGCCGGAGGCAACGGGTTCGACGCCACCACGCTGGGCCAGGAGGCCTGGACCCCGCGTGAGCGCGCCGACCGTTTCGGCGAGTTCGTCCCGCTGCTGGACCGCTTGCTCACCGAGGGTGCGGTGACCCAGCACGGAACGCACTACTCCGCCGTGGAGGCCCGCAACGTCCCGGGCTGTGTCCAGCGCCCCCGGCTGCCCTTCGCGGTCGCCGCGACCGGCCCGCGCGGTCTGCGGCTGGCCGCTCGCCACGGGCAGGCGTGGGTCACCACCGGAGACCCGAAGCTGTACGAGAGCGGCACCCCCGAGCAGTCGGTCCAGGCCCTCCGGGACCAGAGCGGCAGGCTCGACGCCGCCTGCGCGGAGATCGGCCGGGACGCCTCCGAGCTGGACCGGATCCTGCTCACCGGCTTCACCCCCGACCGCAACACCCCGCTGGAGTCGGTGGACGCCTTCGTCGACTTCGCGGGCCGGCACGCGGAGCTCGGGTTCACCGAGATCGCCGTCCACGCCCCGATCCCGGACTCCGACTTCGACATCGATCCGGCCGTCTACGAACGCATCGTGACCGAGGCACCTGCCCAGCTGGGCTGATGGCCAGGGGGTCTCCGGCGCGCAGGAACTCCGGGAGGGCTCAGCCGGGCAGCCGCAGGAACTGAGGCGGTACGGAGTCGGCGAGCCAGACCCCGTTGGCGCTGACCCGGAAGACGTGGCCGGTGCGGTGCATGGCGCCCGCGTCCACGGTGAGGACCAGGGGGCGGCCGCGGCGGGCGCCGACCCGGGTGGCCGTCTCGCGGTCGGGGGAGAGGTGGACGTGGTGGCGGGCCATGGGGCGCAGGCCCTCGGCCCGGATCGCGTCCAGGACGCGGGCCACCGTGCCGTGGTAGAGGTACGCCGGTGGCTGCGCGGGCGGCAGCTCCAGGTCCACGGTGACGGTGTGGCCCTGGTTGGCGCGGATGCGGTCGCCGTCCACCGTGAAGCGGCGCTTGTCGTTGGCGGCCACGGCATGGTCGAGCTCGGCCCGGGTGATGGCGAAGCCGTGCCGGGCCGCCGCGTTCAGCAGCGTCTCCACGTCCACCCAGCCGTTGTGGTCGAGCGTGATGCCGATGAGTTCCGGCTGATGCCGCAGATGTTTCGAGAGGTACTTGGACACCTTGACGGTGCGACGTTCGTCCATCCCGCCAGAGTGCCCGGGGGCAGTTCATCGGTGCATCCGGATTTCCTACAGGATTCTTTTCCGCTTTCTTCGCACCGATGTTTGATCCACAGCCAACTCTACTTATCCACAGGCTATTTGACGGTTCTGTGGACAAGTGACGTGCGATTTAGGGTATTTCGCCAACTTTGCTGTTGGTTGCGTGAGATGAGGCAAGTGTGTCCAAAGTGCGTGCCTGAACCTCGCGTTCGGTGGCCGCCGCGACGAAAGCCGCGACCTGCTCCGGGCCAACCAGCTCCTGCACCGCCTGCGTTGTCCGGAGCGGCAGCAGCACCGGGCGGGTCTCGCTGCCCTCGATGACGCTCTCCTGAGCACCCAGGTGGTGGTGCAGATGCCGGGTGGCGAACATCCTCATCGCGCGGGCCAGTTCGGCGTCCACCGTCTGCTGGGCCAGCGGTCGCAGCCGGCGCACCATCGAGGCCGCCTCCGCCGCATCGGAGTCGGTCGGCGGGCGGTGGCCCAGATAGCGGGCGAAGACATGCTCGGTGGTGAACTCCAGGAAACGGGACGCTATGTGCTCGACCTGTCCGCGAAGTTCCTTGAGATGAGCGGAGATCGCGAGCAGCGGCACACCTGCCGCGTGCAACTCGACCGCCACCGCCAGCTCCTGCGGGCTCGGTACGAGGAATTCGTCCGCCCGGCCCGGGACGCGCTCCAGCACCCCGAGCTCCACCGCCTCGGCGATCGCCTCGTCGTCCTGCGAGCCGCCGAACCTCGCGTCCAGCTCCGCACGGGTGATCCGGTCCGCCTCCTCGTCGGTCCAGGGCCCGTGCACCTCGGCGACCAGGCCGAGCACCCCGCCCAGCCCCCGCCCCGCGTCCCACGCCTCCAGCAACTCCTTGATGCTGGCCAGGGTGTAGCCCCGGTCGAGCAGGTCCGCGATCTGGAGCAGCCGGGCCAGATGCGCCTCCCCGTAGACATTGGCCCGCCCGCGCCGCTCGGGTGTCGGCAGCAGCCCCCGGTCCTGGTACGCCCTGATCGTGCGCACCGTGGCCCCGCTGGCATGGGCCAGGTCCTCGATCCGGTACTCGGCGCCGCTCCGGCCCTCCGCCACCGCGGCCCCCGGCCCGGAGCTGGACCTGGGCCCCGGCGCGGCACCCGGCCCGGAGCTCGACCTGGACCCCGGTCCGGAGCCCGCGCCGCCCGCACGCCCGCTCGGCGCTCCCGCCTCCCGCCCGCTCACAGCGGCGGCTTCAGCCGGGCGATCCTCCGCAGCACACCGGGACTGACCCGGGACAGCAGCCGCGCGCCGCGCGCCTCCGGAGTCACCGGCACCACGGCCCGGTCGCGGACGACCGCCTCCAGGATCGCTTCGGCCACCTTCTCCGGCGGGTAGTTGCGCCGCCCGTAGAGCCGGGTGGTCCGCTTCCGCAGCCGCTGCTCCTCCGCCGCGTCGGCCCCGGCGAACCGGGTGGTGGCGGTGATGTTGGTGTTGACGATGCCGGGGCATATCGCGCTCACCCCGATCGACTTCTCCGCCAGCTCGGCCCGCAGACACTCGCTCAGCATCAGCACGGCCGCCTTCGACGTGCTGTACGCGGGGAGGGCGCGGGAGGGCTGGAAGGCGGCCGCGGAAGCGGTGTTGACGATGTGGCCGCCCTGGCCCCGGTCGGCCATCTGCCCGCCGAAGACGCGGCAGCCGTGGATGACGCCCCAGAGATTGACGTCCAGGACCCTCTTCCACTCCTCGCTCGTGGTCTCCAGGAAGGAGCCGGAGAGCCCGATCCCGGCGTTGTTGACCAGGACGTCGACGGTGCCGTACTCGGCGGCGACCTTGGCGGCGAGCTTCTCCATCGCCGCCTCGTCGCCGACGTCGACCGCCTCGCCCCAGGCCGCCGGGGCGCCGACCAGCCGGGCCAGCTCCGCCGTCCTGGCCGCCCCTTCCGCGTCGAGGTCGACGGCCACCACGCGGGCGCCCGCCTCGGCGAACGCGAACGCCGTGGCCCGCCCGATCCCGGAGGCCGCACCCGTCACCAGCACCAGCTGACCGCCGAACCGCTCCGCGTACCGCCCCTTCGCCGCAGGCTGCTGGGCCGTGGGCCCCTCCTGGCCGTCCGTCTCGTTGGCGGCGGCGAACTCAGCGATCCACGCGGCCAGTTGGTCGGGCCGGGTGCGCGGCACCCAGTGCTTGGCGGGCAGCGACCGGCGCACCAGCCGGGGGACCCACTGCTCCAGGTCGTCGTAGAGCCGCTCGGAGAGGAAGGAGTCGCCGGTCGGTGTGATGAGCTGGACCGGGGCGTGGGCGTAGGCGTCGGCGCGCGGCCTGCCCAGCCGGGCCCGGACGTTGTCCCGGTAGAGCCAGGCCCCGTGCGCCGCGTCGTCGGGCAGGGAGGCGGTCGGGTAGTCGCCCGCGGGCACCTTCTCCAGCCGCTGGAGGATCCCGGGCCACCGCTTGCCGAGCGGCCCGCGCCAGGCCAGCTCCGGCAGCACCGGCGTATGGAGCATGTACACATACCAGGACTTGGCTCCCTGGCCCAGCAGTTGACCGACCCGGCGCGGGGTGGGCCGGGTCATCCGCTGTTTGATCCAGTGCCCGAAGTGGTCGAGCGACGGGCCGGACATCGAGGTGAAGGAGGCGATCCTGCCCTCGGTCCGCCCGACCGTGACGAACTCCCAGGACTGCACGGAGCCCCAGTCGTGCCCGACCACATGGACCGGCCGGTCGGGGCTGACGGTGTCGATCACGGCAAGGAAGTCGTCGGTCAGCTTCTCCAGGGTGAAGCCCCCGCGCAGCGGCTTCGGCGCCGTCGACCTGCCGTGGCCCCGGACGTCGTACAGCACGACGTGCCACTGCTCGGCCAGCCGCAGGGCGACCTCGGACCAGACCTCCTTGCTGTCCGGATACCCGTGGACCAGCACCACCGTCGGCCGGTCCGTCTCCCCCAGCTCGGCGACGCACAGCTCGACGCCGCCCGTACGCACCCGGCGCTCACGCGCTCCCGGCAGATTCACGCCGCCACCCTCTCCTCGGCCCAGCGCCGCACATGCGGCAGATCGTCGTCCAGCCAGAAGGCGCTCTGCTCGGGGTCCCTGGAGTCGGTCACGACCAGGATCTCCTCGAACTTCGCGCCCGTACCCCGGAATCCGAGGTGGGGTTCGACCGCCCACAGACCGGGCTGCGGGGGATGGTCGGAGAAGCGGTACGGGCTCCAGAGCGGCGACCAGCCGTCCCGGTGGCCGTGCACCGCATCGCTCACCAGCCCCTTGAGGGCCTGGGTGCCGAACCCGAACACCTGGGGCGACCAGCGCCGTTCGGCGACGCGGCCCACCTTGTGGGCGATCACGCCGAAGGGGTAGGCCCGATGCCTGTTCGCGTACCCCTGGGCGGTCATGAGGCGCTCGACGTCCTCGTAGATCTCGCGGAGCGAACGGCGCTCGCGCACCTCCCGCAGGATCAGCTCGCGGTGCGCCTCCAGGTCGGCGAGGAGCTTGTCGTGCAGGGGGTTGAGGCCGAGGCAGCCCGAATAGCCGATGTCGGCTGTATATCCCTTGTAGACCGGGGCCATGTCCAGGATGAACGGCATGCCCGGCTCCAGCTTCCGGTCGGTCGGGAAGAACTGGAGCGGCACCTTGAACCCGGCGAAGGCCGTGCGGTCGCCGAACCACGCGAAGGGGAGGTGGAACCAGTCCCGCACGCCCCGCTCCCGCAGCCACACGCGCTGCATCCGGGCCGCCTCGCGCTCGGTCACCCCCGATCTGAGCTGACCGGCGACGGCCTCGGCGCAGGCGTAGGCGAGGCGCTGCACTTCTCTGAACCCCCGCAGCTCCGGGGCGTTTTCGTCCTGCGCTGCCGAAACCGTCTGCACTGCCGAGACCATGCCACCGTCCGTTCCCTGCCGTGTGCGGTACGTGCCCGTAACGTGACACTGATGAATGTGACAATGTCCAGCGGCTACGTCAAGGGGTGTGCACGAGCCTGTGGACAACTCCGGGCGGTGCCGTACGCGGAGGCCGGAACTCCTCCTTCGCGGGGTCCCCCTACGGGCCCGTACGCCTGGAGTCTGATGCCGATCCAGCCGTCAGGGCTGACGATCGCTGTGGCCCGCGCCACTACCGTCGTATCCGTGACTGCCGTTATCGCTACTCAAGCCCTGAGCAAGCGGTTCCCCCGGGTGACCGCGCTCGACCGGCTCACGTTGGACATCGGACCAGGTGTGACCGGTCTGGTGGGTTCCAACGGAGCCGGCAAGTCCACGCTGATCAAGATCCTTCTTGGTCTCTCCCCCGCCACCGAAGGCCGGGCCGCGGTGCTCGGGCTCGATGTGGCGACCAGCGGCGCCGCCATCCGGGAGCGGGTGGGGTACATGCCCGAGCACGACTGCCTCCCGCCCGATGTCTCGGCCACCGAGTTCGTCGTGCACATGGCCCGCATGTCCGGGCTGCCGCCCACCGCGGCCCGTGAGCGCACCGCCGACACCCTGCGCCACGTCGGCCTCTACGAGGAGCGCTACCGCCCCATCGGCGGCTACTCGACCGGCATGAAGCAGCGGGTCAAGCTGGCCCAGGCGCTCGTCCACGACCCTCAACTGGTCCTCCTCGACGAGCCGACCAACGGCCTGGACCCGGTCGGCCGCGACGAGATGCTCGGCCTGATCCGCCGCATCCACACCGACTTCGGCATCTCCGTCCTGGTGACCTCGCACCTCCTGGGCGAGCTGGAACGCACCTGCGACCACGTCGTCGTCATCGACGGCGGCGCCCTCCTGCGCTCCAGCTCCACCAGCGACTTCACCCAGATCACCACCACCCTCGCGGTCGAGGTGACCGACAGCGACACCCACCCCGACGGCACCGACGCCCTGCGCAAGGTCCTCACCGGGGCCGGGGTCACCCTGCTCGGCCACGACGGGCTCGACACGGAAGGGCTGCCGGGCGCGGGCCACATCCTCCTCGTCGAGGCCACCGGCGAGGAGACGTACGACCTGGTGCGCGACAGCGTCGCCGGGCTCGGTCTCGGCCTGGTCCGCATGGAGCAGCGCCGCCACCAGATCGCCGAGGTCTTCCGTACCGAACAGGGCGCGGCGCGCACCGACGGCGTCCCGGACCGGGCCGCCACCGCCGGGGCCACCGCCGGGGCCGGTGCCGTACAGCAGGCCGCCCACGCCGACGCCGTACCAGCAGAAGCCGACGCCGTATCAGCAGAAGGGGAGCGGTCGCGATGAGCACGGAGACCAAGGCCGCGACCGGGCGCGACACCTCCCGGATCCACAACATCGGCTACCGCTCCTACGACGGCAGGCGGCTCGGCCGGGCCTATGCCCGCCGCTCGCTCTACTCGCAGACCCTGCGCGGCTCCTTCGGACTCGGCCGTTCCGCCAAGTCCAAGGTGCTGCCCATGCTGCTGTTCGGCGTGATGACCCTGGTCGCGGCGATCCTGGTGGCCGTCTCCATGGCCACGCCGGACTCCACGAGGCTCGTGGTCAAGTACACCTCGTACGCGATCTATCTGCAGGCGGTCATCGGCCTCTTCATCGCCGCACAGGCCCCGCAGGCGGTCTCCAGGGACCTCCGTTTCAAGAGCGTCCCCCTGTACTTCTCGCGGCCGATCGAACGTGCCGACTACGTCGTCGCCAAGTTCGCCGCCACGGCGTCCGCGCTCTTCATCCTCACCGGGGCGCCCCTGCTCATCCTCTATGTGGGCTCTCTGCTCGCGAAGTTCGACTTCGTCGACCAGACCAAGTGGTTCGGCCAGGGGCTGGTGTCGGTGGCGCTGCTGTCCGTGCTGTTCGCCGGGCTCGGCCTGGTGATGGCCGCCCTGACCCCGCGCCGGGGCTTCGGCGTCGCCGCGGTGATCGCGGTGCTGACCATCTCCTACGGTGCCGTCTCCACGGTCCAGGCCATCGCCTGGGAGACCGGTTCGCCGGGGGCGGTCGAGTGGCTCGGCCTCTTCTCGCCGATCACCCTGATCGACGGCGTACAGACCGCGTTCCTCGGCGCCACCTCCGCCTTCCCCGGAGGGGAAGGTCCGGGGGCCGGTGCGGGCGTGGTCTACCTGTTCGTTGTTCTCGCGCTCGTCGCCGGCTCGTACGCCGTCCTGATGCGCCGCTACCGGAGGGTCGGGCTGTGACCACCATCGAGATCGACCACACCTCGCGCTGGTTCGGCAATGTGGTCGCCGTCAACGACGTCTCCATGACGGTGGGCCCCGGCGTCACCGGACTGCTCGGCCCGAACGGCGCCGGAAAGTCCACGCTCATCAACATGATGGGCGGATTCCTCGCCCCCTCGACGGGGAAGGTCACGCTTGACGGACGGACGATCTGGCGCAACGAGAGCGTCTACAAGGAGATCGGCATCGTCCCGGAGCGGGAAGGGATGTACGACTTCCTGACCGGCAAGGAGTTCGTCGTCGCCAACGCCGAACTCCAGGGCCTGGGCGGGGCGGAGGCGCAGCGGGCGCTGGCCACGGTCCAGATGGAGTACGCGCAGGACCGCAAGATCTCCACGTACAGCAAGGGCATGCGTCAGCGCGTGAAGATGGCGTCCGCGCTGGTCCACGAGCCCTCCGTGCTGCTGCTGGACGAGCCGTTCAACGGGATGGACCCGCGGCAGCGGATGCAGCTGATGGAGCTGCTGCGGCGGATGGGGGCCGAGGGCCGTACGGTCCTGTTCTCCTCCCACATCCTCGAAGAGGTCGAGCAGCTGGCCTCGCACATCGAGGTGATCGTGGCGGGGCGGCACGCGGCCTCCGGCGACTTCCGGAAGATCCGCCGGCTGATGACGGACCGGCCGCACCGCTATCTGGTCCGCTCCAGCGACGACCGGGCGCTGGCGGCCGCGCTCATCGCCGATCCGTCGACGGCGGGCATCGAGGTCGACCCGACGGAGAAGGCACTGCGCATCCAGGCCGTCGACTTCGGACGGTTCACCGAACTGCTGCCGAAGGTGGCCCGGGAACAGGGCATCCGGCTGCTGACCGTCTCCCCGTCCGACGAGTCCCTCGAATCGGTCTTTTCCTACCTCGTAGCGGCCTGAGTAGTGGCCTGAAAGGAGCTGTGCACCGTCATGTACGACCCCACAGTCGCCCGGCTCACCTACCGGGCCCTGCTCGGCCGGCGCCGGGCCGCCATCCTGTTCGTCCTTCCCGCGCTGCTGCTGGTCCTCGCGGCGGCGGTCCGCATGTTCGCCGGGGCCGACGACCAAGTCGCCGCCAACGTCCTCGGCGGGTTCGCCATCGCCACGATGGTGCCGCTGATCGGGGTGATCGCCGGAACCGGGGCGATCGGCCCCGAGATCGACGACGGCTCGATCGTCTACCTGCTGGCCAAGCCGGTGAAGCGCCCCACGATCATCTTCACCAAGCTGATCGTCGCCATCGCGGTGACCATGGTCTTCTCCGCCCTGCCGACCCTGCTCGCGGGGCTGATCCTGAACGGCAACGGGCAGCAGATCGCGATCGCCTACACGATCGCGGCGCTGGTCGCCTCGATCGCGTACAGCGCGCTGTTCCTGCTCCTCGGCACGGTCAGCCGCCACGCGGTGGTCATCGGCCTGGTGTACGCGCTGGTCTGGGAGGCCCTTTTCGGCAGCCTGGTGCCGGGCGCGCGGACGCTCAGCGTCCAGCAGTGGTCCCTCGCCGTCGCGGAGAAGGTGGCCGGACAGGGCATGGTCACCTCGGACGTGGGCCTGCCGCTGGCGACGGTCCTGCTGGCCGCCGTCACCGTGGCCGCGACCTGGTACGCGGGCCAGAAGCTGCGGGCGCTGAAGCTGGCCGGGGAGGAGTGAGCCCGGCCGTGTGACCGGATGCTTCCCGTGCGACCTCCGCCCCCGTCCTCTGTGTTCTGGAGGGCGGGGGTTGTCGTATGACGGGGACAGTCCCATGACTGACGGGACAGTCCTATGACCGGGACAGATGTGCGCGTAACCGTACGTTTATCGGGTCGTTGGTCAGGGTGCGTGGAGGCAACTGGAATCCGTGGCGTCGTAGCGTTCGTGAAATCGGGGAGTGCCGGACCCGGGTGAGGCAGAGCCCACCGGTCCGGTCATCGAGTGAGTGGCAACCGTGAGCGTCCTCCGCCCCTGCAGCCCGGGGTAGGGGCCGTCCTTTGTCATTCCCTCGTACGGAAGGCATGCCCATGCCCACGGAAGTCGCCCTGCTCGAATCGCGCGCGCTGCGCGTCGAGCAGATGGGGCGCGTCGATGTCCTCGACAAGGTGAAGAGCCTTGTCATGCTCCCGGACGGAATTCACGTTCGCACAGAGGATGTGGCGCGTTACTTCGAAGTATCCACAACCTCGGTGCGAAGGCTCACCGATCGGCATCAGGAGGAGTTCGCCGAGAACGGGCTGCGCGTACTGCGCGGCTCTGAGCTGCGGTCCTTCCAGAGCGACATGGTGTCGCTATGGGAGGGGGCAGGGGTGGAAAGTTATCCACAGGCGGCCACTCAGCTGCGCCTCTACACCCGCCGAACCGTCCTCAACGTCGCGTTGCTTCTTCGCGACAGCGACATCGCCCGCTGCGTCCGTACGTACCTCCTCGACGCCGAGGAGTCGCTGCGGGCCCAGTACGACTCGCTCGATGTGCGGGTCACCCGGATCGAGAGCTGCCTCGCCGATGTCGGCAGCGCGCTCCAGGAGCTCGGGCCGGTGCTCTGCCGGATGTCGGAGCGGCTGGACAGCCTGGACCGGAAGGTCGAGGCGACGCAGCAGGTGGTCGGTGCGATGAGCGTGCGGCTCTCCGACCTGTCGCAGGACGTGGTACGGATGGACGCCCGGTTCGACGCGCGGATGGAGGTGTTCGCGCAGCAGATGAAGGAGCTGCGGCGGCGCGGCGGGCGCCGCTGAGGCGTGAAAGAGCTCTGCCCGCCGCCGCCGGAGTTCGGCGACGGCGGGCAGAGCCCGCGTCTCGGTGCGTCAGTGCGGTGCGGCGGCGATGGAGCCCGTGCGGAGCAGCTCCTCCAGGACCACCGCGATGCCGTCGTGCTCGTTGGAGGCGGTGACCTCGTGTGCCACGGCCTTCAGGGTGTCGTGGGCATTGGCCATGGCCACACCGTGCCGCGCCCAGCCGAACATCGGGATGTCGTTCGGCATGTCACCGAAGGCGATGGTGTCGACGGCCTTCACACCGAGCCGGCGGGCGGCCAGCGAGAGGCCGGTCGCCTTGCTCAGCCCGAGCGGGAGGATCTCCACCACGCCGGGGCCCGCCATGACCACGTCGACCAGGTTGCCGACGGCGGCCCGTGCGGCGGTGGCCAGGGCGTCGTCGTCGAGCTCCGGGTGCTGGAGGTAGACCTTGTTCAGGGGCGCGGCCCACATCTCGGAGGCGTCGTCCACGAAGACGTACGGGAGCGGCCCCTCCTGCACCCGGTAGCCCGGGCCCACCAGCACCTCGCCCTCCAGGCCGTCGCGGCTGGCGGCCAGCGCGAGCGGGCCGACCTCCGCCTCGACCTTGGAGAGGGCGAGCCCGGCGAGCTGCCGGTCCAGGGTGAGCGAGGTCAGCAGCCTGTGCTCGCCCGCGTGGTAGACCTGCGCGCCCTGGCCGCAGACGGCGAGGCCCTCGTAACCGAGGTCGTCCAGGATGTGCCGGGTCCAGGGGACCGAGCGCCCGGTGACGATGATGTGCGCGGCACCGGCCGCCGTGGCGGCGCCCAGTGCCTCGCGGGTGCGCTCGGAGACCGTGTCGTCCCCGCGCAGCAGCGTGCCGTCGAGGTCGGTCGCGACGAGCTTGAAGGGAAAGGTCACTTGGCGACCGGCTCCAGGACCTCGCGCCCGCCCAGATACGGACGGAGCACCTCGGGCACCCGGACCGAACCGTCGGGCAGCTGGTGGTTCTCCAGGAGCGCCACGATCGTGCGCGGTACGGCGCAGAGGGTGCCGTTCAGCGTGGCCAGCGGCTGGACCTTCTTGCCCTCGCGCATCCGGACGGAGAGGCGGCGGGCCTGGAAGCTGTCGCAGTTCGACGCGGAGGTCAGCTCGCGGTACTTGCCCTGGGTCGGGATCCACGCCTCGCAGTCGAACTTCCGCGAGGCCGAGGCGCCGAGGTCGCCGGTGGCGACGTCGATGACCTGGAAGGGCAGTTCGAGGCCGGTGAGCCACTGCTTCTCCCACTCCAGGAGCCTGCGGTGCTCGGCCTCGGCGTCGGCCGGGTCGACGTACGAGAACATCTCGACCTTGTCGAACTGGTGGACGCGGAAGATGCCGCGGGTGTCCTTGCCGTACGTCCCGGCCTCGCGGCGGAAGCAGGGGGAGAAGCCCGCGTAGCGCAGGGGCAGCTTGTCCGCCTCGACGATCTCGTCCATGTGGTACGCGGCGAGGGGGACTTCGGAGGTGCCGACCAGGTAGTAGTCGTCCTTCTCCAGGTGGTACACGTTCTCCGCGGCCTGGCCGAGGAAGCCGGTGCCCTCCATGGCGCGCGGGCGGACCAGCGCGGGGGTCAGCATCGGGATGAAGCCGGCCTCGGTGGCCTGGGCGATCGCCGCGTTGACGAGGGCGAGCTCCAGGAGGGCGCCGACGCCGGTCAGGTAGTAGAACCGCGAGCCGGAGACCTTGGCCCCGCGCTCCATGTCGATGGCGCCGAGCGCCTCGCCGAGCTCCAGGTGGTCCTTGGGCTCGAAGCCCTCGGCGCCGAAGTCGCGGATGGTGCCGTGCGTCTCCAGGACGACGAAGTCCTCTTCGCCGCCGACCGGCACGTCCTCGTGGACGAGGTTGCCGAGCTGGAGGAGCAGCCGCTTGGCCTCGGCGTCGGCCTCGTCCTGGGCGGCGTCGGCCGCCTTGACGTCGGTCTTGAGCTGGTCGGCCTTCTTCAGGAGCTCGGCGCGCTCCTCGGGGGTGGCCTTGGGGATCAGCTTGCCGAGCTGCTTCTGCTCGGAGCGGAGTTCGTCGAAGCGGACGCCGGACGACCTGCGCAGCTCGTCGGCGGAGAGCAGGGCGTCGACGAGCGCGACGTCCTCTCCACGGGCGCGCTGGGAGGCGCGAACACGGTCGGGGTCCTCACGGAGCAGGCGAAGGTCAATCACCCCTCCAGGCTACCGGTGCGTGGATCTCGCACTCGAACCGATATTGCCGAGCGTGTCACTTTGACCGAATTGCCGGAATTGATATTTCTGGGGGTGAATCGCGGGGGGTCGGCTGAGGGTCAGCCTCAGGGCCGCGTCAATAACGGCGGTTAACTCCCCTGAACAGGGCAGAAGGGGCGGGGCCTCTTGACGCACGAACCTTGGATGGAGGGGGAGTTGAGGGCGAATCCCCTGGCGTTGTCCACAGGAAGGGTCGTTCCGGAATGGTTATCCACAGGCTGTGAAGAAGTTCTGTGGATGTCGGAACGGAATGTTCCGGAGGGTGGACGAGCGTCCGTCGATTCCCCTGTCTCCGCCGCCGAAACGTGCCCTGTGCGCTCATTCGGGTGGCAATTTGTCGCTCTGGTGAGTTGATCAAGGGAATTCGCGCGGATCGGGAGGGGGTGTGTCGGGTCGGCCCTCTGTGGACGTCTGTGGGCGCGTCCGGACTCGCTGCGTTGATTTGTCGACGATGTCGCATTGGGGTGTCGACTTGTCCCCAGGTCGAGAAGCCAGCCTGTGGATAACCCTGTGGGTGGATGACTATCTGTTGGTAGGACCACAGCGCAGTGCATGGAGCGGCGTATGGGGCGGTGTATGGGCAGTGCCTGAAACAGCGCATGGGGCTGCCCGGACCGGAGCGGTTCGCTCCGGCTCAGGCTGCCACGACCACCGGTCGGATCCGCCGGTCGGATCCGCCGGTCAGATCCGACCGTCCTGGCTGCGCGCCAGCCAGTCCGAGGCCTCGGTGAAGGCGCTGTCGGACGTACCCGCCCGCAGCGGCCGCACCTCGTCCGCGGAGACACCCGCCCGCGGGTACGAACCGAGGAACCGCACCTTCGGGCAGATCCGCTTCAGCCCCATCAGGGCCTCCCCCACCCGCCGGTCCGCGATATGCCCCTCGGCGTCCACGGCGAAGCAGTAGTTGCCGATCCCCTCACCGGTCGGGCGGGACTGGATCAGCATCAGGTTGACGCCGCGCACCGCGAACTCCTGGAGCAGCTCCAGCAGCGCACCGGGGTGGTCGTCGCCCAGCCAGATCGCCACGGACGTCTTGTCGGCCCCGGTCGGGGCGGCCGGCCGGGCCGGGCGGCCCACCAGGACGAAGCGGGTCTGGGCGTTCTCCGCGTCGTGGATCTCCGTCACCAGCGGTTCGAGGCCGTAGGTGGCGGCGGCGAACTCACCGGCGAACGCGGCGTCGTAGCGCCCCTCCTGGACCAGCCGGGCGCCGTCCGCGTTGGACGCCGCCGACTCCCACACGGCCTGCGGGAGGTGGGCCGTCATCCAGTTGCGCACCTGCGGCTGGGCGGCCGGATGCGCGGTGACCGTCTTGATGTCGGACAGCTTGGTGCCGGGCCGTACGAGCAGTGCGAAGGTGATGGAGAGCAGCACCTCGCGGTAGATCATCAGCGGTTCGCCGCTGGTCAGTTCGTCGAGCGTGGCCGTGATGCCGCCCTCGACGGAGTTCTCGATCGGTACGAGAGCCGCCGCCGCCTCTCCGCTGCGTACGGCGTCCAGGGCGGCCGGTACGGAGACCATCGGGGCGAGCTCGCGGGTGGCGGCTTCCGGGAGCGTGCGGAGGGCGACCTCGGTGAAGGTGCCTTCGGGACCGAGATAGGCGTAGCGCGTGGCTGACATACGCTCACCCTATTGCGCCGTACGGCGGGGGTGGGGCCGTCTCAGGATCCGGTCGGGGCGGGGCCTCGAAGGCTGTTCAGTCCTCCTCAGGAATCCAGCCGTCGGGGCGGGGGCTTTGAAGGCTGCCCGGCGCTCCCGGGGCCTCGATGATTGCCCAGCCCCCTCACGACTCCAGCAGCCGCTGCCCCACGTACTCGCCCTCCGCCGCCCCGCCCGGCACCGCGAACAGGCCGCTCGCCTCGTGGCGGAGGAACGGCGACAGCGCATCGCCCCGGTCGAGCTTGCGCTGTACGGGGACGAACCCCTTGAACGGGTCCGCCTGCCAGCAGATGAAGAGGAGCCCCGCGTCCGGAGTGCCGTCCTCCGCCATCCCGTCGTGGTACGAGAACGGGCGCCGCAGCATGGCCGCCCCGCCGTTCTTCTCGGGGGAGGAGATCCGGGCGTGCGCGTTGTCGGGAATCACGAGGCGGCCGTCCGGGCCCGCCTTGTCGAGGTCCATCGGCGTGGTCTCGCTGCCGCCGCTGAGCGGGGCCCCGTCCGCCTTGCGCCGCCCGATGACCCGCTCCTGCCGGTCCACCGGAAGCTTCTCCCAGTCGTCCAGCAGCATCCTGATCCGGCGGACGACGGCGTACGAACCGCCCTCCAGCCACGCGTGCGGGGTGCCGGGGGCGGCGGGCACGAAGATGCGCCGCTCGAAGTCCTCGTCGGCGGGCTTGGGGTTGCCGGTACCGTCGATCTGGCCCATCAGGTTGCGGGCGGTCATCGGCCGGGCCGTGGCCCCAGGGGTGCGGTTGAAGCCGTTCATCTGCCACCGCACCTTTACTGTTCCCGCGCTCTCCTTCTGTACGGCCCGAAGGGCGTGGAAGGCGACCAGTGCGTCGTCGGCGCCGATCTGCACCCACAGGTCGCCGTCCGAGCGCTTGGCGTCGAGCTGGTCGGCGGAGAACGCGGGCAGCGGGTCGAGCGCGGCGGGCAGCCGTGAGGTGAGACCCGTACGCGCGAAGAACGTACGGCCGAAGCCGAAGGTGACCGTGAGGGAGGACGGGCCGGCGTCCAGCGCGACCCCGGTGTCATGGCCGGGCCCGTCCGCCGAGCCCGCCGCCGGGCGGCCCGCCATCAGCTCCCGTGCCACCGCCGACCAGCGCCGCATCAGCGCCGCGGCCTCCTTGCGGCCCGCGCCCGCCACCAGGTCGAAGGCGACGAGGTGGCCCCGGGCCTGAAGCGGAGTGGTGATCCCCGGTTGATGTTTCCCGTGAAACATCGCCTCGGTGGAGCCGACGGTCGTCAGGGCGGTCGGCTCCTCGGAGCGGGTCGCGGCGTATCCGGCCGCCCCGCCCGCCGCACCCAGCACGAGCCCGGCGGCGCCCGCCGCCCCCACACCGCCCAGCAGCCGCCGCCGCGAGACCCCGGCGGGGGCGGAGCCCGGGGCCTGCTCCTGCCCCTGGGTCTGCTCCAGCTCCTGCTGCTGGTTCTGCTTTCCGGTGGTGCTCACGTACTCAGCCGATCTTCACGTTCTTGTCGATGGTGACCTGGTCGATGTCCGACGTCCGTACCGTCACGTCGACCTTCCACTCCCCCGCCATCGGAATCTGCACACCGCTCGCCGACCAGTGCCCCTCGGCGAGCCGGTCGGGCACGACCGGCAGCGGGCCGATCTCCTGCGCCTCCAGGGTGAGGGCCACCTTCAGCTCGGGGACGTCCATCGGCTTGCCGTCGCTGCCGTCGATCCACACATGGAGCTCGTTGGAGCCGGTGCGCCCGGGGTCGATGTCGATCCGGACGGTGCCCTTGCCGTTCTGGCCGCCCGTGTCGAAGGGCATGCTCAGGTTGACGGGGCCGGTGGCGGCGGGAGCGTTCGAGGCGGCGGACGTGCCCGCGGCCTCCACCTCCGTACGGCCCGGTTCGGTCGACGTCAGCACCGTGGTGACGGCCAGCAGGACCACGGCGATCGCCGCCTCGGCCAGGACCGAGCGGCGCAGCCCGGAACGCTCCGGGTCGGCGTCCCGTATCCGCTTCTTCTTCGTCGCGGTCAGGACGGCCCGCTGACGGGCCAGTTGGGCGGCGCGCTCGGGGTCGACATCGTCCGGGGCGGCCACCGGATCGGGCGCCTCCCCAGCAGCCTCGCCGGGCGCGGTGTCCGTCAGCCGCCCCGTCCACCGCCGCGAGAACCACGCCACGGCGAGCAGGACCGCGATCAGCGCCACCTTGAGGATCAGCAGCTGCCCGTACCGCGTCCCGGTCAGCGCCGACCAGGAGCCGACCTGCCGCCACGACTGGTAGATCCCGGTCGCCGCGAGGACGACGACGCTCCCGAACGCGACCCGGGAGAACCGCCGTACGGCCGCGCTCCCGATGTCCGGCGTCCGGTACAGCGCCACCAGGAGCGCGACCAGACCGCCGAGCCAGGCGGCGACGGCCAGCAGGTGCAGGACGTCCACCGGCATGGCGATCGCCGTCTGGATCCCGGTCGAGGCGTGCTCGGACATGGCCCAGGTGGCGGCGATGCCCGCCGCGACGACGGTGCCGCCGACGGCCAGCCCGAAGGTGAGGTCCTTCTTCTCGACCGCGTCCTCGCGCCGGGCGTACGTACCGAACAGGACGGCGATGAACAGGGCGGCCGCGCCGAGCAGCAGCAGCCGCGAGACGAGGGCGGCGCCCGGCTTGGTGTCCAGGACGGCCTGGAGCCCGTTCAGGTCGAAGGCGTCGGCGAACTTCCCGCTGCCGGTGTACGGGTTGCGCAGCAGCAGCATGGCCAGGGTCGCCGCGGTCAGGGTGATCCAGCCGCGCACCACGAGCCGCTGCATCGGCCGCACCCTCGCCCCGCCGGGCCAGCAGCCCAGGACGAAGGCGGCGCCGCCCACGAGCAGGACGAACCCGGCGTACGCGGCGTACCGCGCGATGCCGTAGACCGTGCCGACCGGGCCGCCGCCGACCTCCTCGGAGGGCAGGGCCACGGTGGTCTCGGAGGGGGCGCCGACGGAGAACGTGAAGGCGCCGGAGATCGGGTGGCTGTCGGCGGAGATCGCCTGCCAGGCCACCGTGTAGGTGCCGTCCGGGAGGCCGGGGTGGAGGTCGACGCCGTACCGGACGGTGGAGCCGTCGGACAGGTCCTTCGGCTCGGCGCCGGTGTCGACGCGCTTGCTGCTGGGGTCGAGGACCCGGATCGAACCGTCGCCGACGGCGATCGCCTCGGAGAAGGTGAGGGTGACCTCCTTGGGCGCGGTGGCGACCACCGCCCCGTCCTGCGGGTCGCTCCCGGTCAGGGCGGCGTGCGCGGACGCCGGGCCCGCGCCGGCCAGCAGCAGCCCGAACACCAGGCTGCACAGGGCGGCGACGAGCGCGACGGCGGCGAACGGCCGCCGTACCGGGGACGGCTGCCGCATCCGGGACGTCCGCCGTACCGGAAACGGCCGCTGTATCGGCGACGGCCGAAGGCGCGGGGCGGTGGCAGTCATCACGATCACTCCCTCAGTGCTTCTTCGGGTTGTGGGTGGTTTCCTTCACCGGCAGGTCGACCGTGATGGGGTCGGCCTTCTCGAAGTGCAGCTCGACGGAGACCTTGTCGCCCTTCTTGGGCTGCTGCTTGAGCTTCATGAACATGATGTGGTTGCCGCCGCGTTCGAGATCGAGCTCGCCGTTTGCCGGCACCTCGAACGACGAGACCTCGCGCATCTTCTGGTTCTTCGTCTCGTGGATCGTGACGTCGTCGGAGAGCGGGCTGGTCACCGAGGTGAGCCGGTCGGTGGCGGACCCGCTGTTCTGTACGACGAGGAAGGCGGCCGCCATGTCGCTCACCGGCTGCGGCATGAACGCGTCGACGACCTTCAGTTCGGGCTCGCTGTCCGTGGAGCACCCCGTCAGCGCCAGCCCCGTGGTGAGGGCGAGGACGGCGGCGAGGGTCGTGCGGCGGTTCACGGGTTCTCCCCCTTGATCAGCTTGGGGAGGTCCTTGGCGTACTCCTCGGCGGTGGTGTTCTCGCCGTACAGCACGTATCCGCCGTCCGTCTTCGGCGAGAAGGCGACGACCTGGGCCCCGTGCATCGAGACGACAGTGCCGTCCTTCTGCTTCTCCGGCGCGTCGATGCCGATGCCGATCTGCCGCGCCCCCGCCTGGATGGTGGGGAAGTCGCCGGTGAGGCCGGTGAAGGTGGGGTCCTGGGCCTTGAGCCACTTGCCGAGCGAGGCGGGGGTGTCGCGCTCGGGGTCGGTGGTGACGAAGACGACCTGGAGCTTGTCCTGGTCGGCCTTGGGCAGGTCCCGCTTGGCGATGGAGATGTTGCTCATGGTCAGCGGGCAGACGTCGGGGCACTGGGTGTAGCCGAAGTAGATGAGCGTCGGCTTGCCCTTGGTCGCCTCGCGGAGGTCGTACTCCTTGCCCTGGGTGTCGGTGAGTACGAGGTTCGGCTTGGTGAACGGCTGGTCGAGGACGGTCGCGGCCTTGGTCTTCGGCTCGGCGCTCACGTCGGCGATGGCCGAGGAGTCCTTCTTGCCGTCGTCGGTGCCGCAGGCGGAGAGGGCCAGTGCGGCCGCGGCGGCGAACGCCACGGCCGTCACTGCTGTTCTGTTGCGCATGAAAGAGGTGTCCTGAATGTGGTGCGGGTGATGGACCGGCGGGCCGGGCCGTACGCGTAGGCCGTACGGCCCGGCCCGGCCGGATCAGGCCGTGCGGCGGCGTCCGGCGAGCACGCCGAACGCGATGCCCGCGGCGCCGATGACGATGCCGATGATGCCCAGGGTGCGGGCCGTGGTGTCGCTGGAGGAGGACGCGGCGTGCGTGTCCTTCTTGTCGCCCTCGGCCGACGCGGCCTTGTCGTGGCCCTTCTCATCGGCCTTCTCGTCGGCCTTGTGGTCGTCGTCGCCGCTCTTGTCGGCCGTGCCGCCGCCGTGGTGGTCGTCGGTCGCGGCGGACAGCTTCAGGACCGGGGCCGGGCTGTCGGGCTCTTCGCCGTTGGCCGTGGGCTCCTCGATCCAGCGGACGACCTCCTTGTTGTCGTACGTCTGGATGGCCTTGAAGATCAGCTGGTCGGCGTTCTCGGGAAGCTGCCCGACGGAGACCGGGAACTGCTGGAAGTAGCCGGGCGCGATCTCGGAGCCGTCGGCGGTCCAGGTCACCTTGGTGACGGCCTCGGTGATCTTCCGGCCGTGCACCTCCAGGGGCTTGTCGAGCTTGCCCTTGGTGATGGCGATCTTCCAGCCCGGAACGGCCTCGGGGGTGACGGAGGAGAGCGGGTGGTCGGCCGGGAAGTTCACTTCGAGCTTGACCGTGGAGGCCTGGTCCCGCTCGTTGGGGACCTTGAAGTTGAGGGTGGCGTAACCGCCCTTGGCGGCCTCGCCCTGCGGCTGGACGCTGACGTGCGCGGCGGCGGGACCGGCGAGCAGCAGGACGGTGGACGCGGCGACGCCGGCGGCGATGGCGATACGGGAGGCGCTGGTGATGTTCTTGGCGCTCATGGCAGGAATCACTCCACAGAAGGTGAGGAACACGGTGGTCCGGCGCGCGGGTGCGCGACGGCAGCACGACACCTTGTCCGGTCCGAGAGGATTCCGGTCCCGCCCATGGCGGAGCCGCTCAGGAACAGGGGAGGACGGCCCGTCCCGGCGGTGGTGGTCCGTTCAGGGCGGGGCGCAGGTGTCGCGTCAGGCTGCGAGGGCGTACGGGGCCGGGGGCCCGCGCCTGATCACCAGGTGGTGGAGAGGATCCCCGGTGGCCGGTGCCGGGTCGTCATCGGCCGTACGCAGGGCGCGCGGGCCGTACGCGAGCTGCTCGCGCGCTCCGGCACGCAGGGCGCGTACGAGCGCGAGCGCGGCGCGCAGGGAGCGCAGCCGGGTGGTGGCCGCGAGCTCCTGGGCGCCGTACGCGGAGAGCTGTGCCAGCCGGAACAGGGCGGCCTCGCCGCGCCGCAGCAGCCAGCCTGCGGCGAGCGCGGCCAGCAGGTGCGCCAGGAACATCGGCAGCCCAGGCAGCAGCGCGATCACCGCGGTGTACGAGGACGCCAGGCCCGAACCACCGTCCGGAGCCGCCGCGACGGCCGCTCCCGCCGTCCCCGCGGCTTCCGCCGCGCCGGTCGCCCCGGTCGCTCCCGCCGACGACGCGAGGTGGCCGTGGCCCTGCGAGAGCGTCGAGGGGTCTATGCCCGCCGAGGTGACGATGCGGTGGGCGTCGGCGGCGTCGATCTGCCCCGGTCCGGCCCCGCACACGAGCCCGGCGGCGAAGCGGATCAGGGGGTTCTCGCCGCTGCCCGCCGGGGCGGAGGCGGCGACGGCCTGCGCGCTGCCGTGGCTGCCGTAGGCGAAGAGGATGTGCAGGGCGACCTGTCCGCCCGCCAGCGCGCCCGCGATCGACGGCAGGGAGCGTTCCCGTCCGGCGAGGGCCGAGGCGACGGCGAGGACGCCGAGGAAGCCGGCGAGCAGGGTCCACGCGGGGACCGGAGCACCGGCGGCGAACGTGTGCCCGGCCGCGGACAGCACGACGCAGACCGCGGTGAACACCGCGGCCCTCATGAGCCGCAGACCGGCTCCGGCGTGTGCGACAGGCGTGGACATGGCCGGGACATCATCGCACTGCGCACCCCTTCGCGGTACGGCAGGTCCGGAACATCAGCCTCCGTCCGCAAGCGTGCTTGTTGCGGCTGTTGGCGGGGGATGTACGGACTGTGGACGCGCCGCTTCCGGAACCCGCGGGGGCCACCCGGCGGAGGCCATACACCGGTGCGCGGAATATCCGCATCCGCCGAATGAGGGCTCTCACAGCCGATCCGTGCTTACGAAGTGCGTCGGGCGGCAATACGTATCGGTACGTCGAGCCGCGGCCAGGAGGCTGGAGCATGAGCATCTGGTGGTCACTCCATTTGCGGCGCGAAGCCGCGAGCGTTCCGCTCGCCCGTCGTTTTCTGCTCGGCACCATGGAAACCGCGGGGGTGGATCCGGACATCTCCTTCGACCTGTCGGTCGCGCTCAGCGAAGCCTGTGCCAATGCCGTCGAACACGGCGGCGACCGGACGGGCCTCGTGGAGCAGGGGGATCCCGGAGCCGGAAGGCCCCCGGCGGACTCCGGGCAGTACCGGGTCACGGCCTATCTGGACGGCGAGAAATGCCGTATCGAGGTGGCCGACTCGGGGCCGGGCTTTCCCGCCCGCCGCGAGCTTCGCCCAGCCGCGCATGCTCCCTGCGTCGCCGAGAGCGGCCGCGGGCTGGACCTCATCGAGCAGCTCGCCGACCACGTCCAGTTCGGCAACCGGCCGGGCCGGGGCGCGGTGGTGAGCTTCGACAAGGTCCTGAAATGGCGGGAGGGCGCGCTGCTCATGGTGTGAGCGGCGCGCCCTCCGAGGCAGGGACTGAGGGTCAGCCCTTCAGCCGGGCCATCCAGGCCTCGACCTCGTCGGACCGGCGGGGCAGCTTGTCGGAGAGGTTCCGGTTGCCGTCCTCGGTGACGAGGATGTCGTCCTCGATCCGGACGCCGATGCCCCGGTACTCCTCGGGCACGGTCAGATCGTCGGTCTGGAAGTACAGACCCGGCTCCACGGTCAGGCAGACGCCCGGCTCCAGGACGCTGTCGACGTACGCCTCGGTCCGCGCCACGGCGCAGTCGTGGACGTCCATGCCGAGCATGTGGCCGGTGCCGTGCAGGGTCCAGCGGCGCTGGAGGCCCAGCTCCAGGACCTTGTCCACGGACAGGTCGCCGAGCAGGCCCCACTCGACGAGCTTCTCGGCGAGCACGCGCTGCGCGGCGTCGTGGAAGTCGCGGTAGGCGGCACCGGGCTTCACGGCGGCGATGCCCGCCTCCTGGGCCTCGTACACCGCGTCGTAGATCTTGCGCTGGAGCGGCGAGAAGGTGCCGTTGATCGGCAGGGTGCGCGTCACGTCGGCGGTGTAGAGCTCGTTGGTCTCCACGCCCGCGTCCAGGAGCAGCAGCTCGCCCGCGCGGACGGCACCGTCGTTGCGGACCCAGTGCAGGGTGGTGGCGTGCGGACCGGCGGCGCAGATGGAGCCGTAACCGATGTCGTTGCCCTCGATGCGGGCGCGCAGGAAGAACGTGCCCTCGATGTAGCGCTCGCTGGTCGCCTCGGCCTTGTCCAGGATCCTGACGACGTCCTCGAAGCCGCGCGCGGTGGCGTCGCAGGCCTTCTGGAGCTCGGCGATCTCGAAGGCGTCCTTCACCAGGCGCGCTTCGGAGAGGTGGACGCGCAGTTCCTCGTCGCGCTCCGCGGTGACCTTGTCGGTGAGGGCGGCTTCGATGGAGGCGTCGTGACCGCGCACGGTGCGGACCGGGCCGGTGGCCCCGGCCAGCGCGGCGGCGAGCTCGCGGACGTCCTTCGCGGGGATGCCCAGCAGCTGTTCGGCCTCGGTGAGTGAGTGGCGGCGGCCGACCCACAGCTCGCCCTGGCCGTCGAGCCAGAACTCGCCGTTCTCCCGGTCGGAGCGGGGCAGCAGGTAGAGCGTGGCCTCGTGGCCGCTCTCGCCGGCCGGCTCCAGGACGAGGACGCCGTCCTGGGTCTGGTCACCGGTGAGGTACGCGTACTCGGTGGAGGCGCGGAAGGCGTACTCGGTGTCGTTGGAGCGGGTCTTCAGGTTGCCCGCGGGGATGACCAGCCGCTCGCCGGGGAAGCGGGCGGAGAGCGCGGCGCGCCGGGCGGCCGTGTTCGCGGCCTGGGCGATCGGTTCGAGGTCGCGGAGCTCGGTGTCGGCCCAGCCCGACTTCATGTTCTCGGCAAGCTCGTCGGAGACACCCGGGTACAGGCCGTTCTTCCGCTGCTTGATCGGCTCTGCGGCCTCGTTCTCTTCGGTCTCCTGCTCCGGGGTCTCCGGAATGAGCTCCTCAGACACGATGTGACTCTCCTTGATACGACGCTGGACCACCACCCATCGTACGGGCGTACGGCAGGGGGCCCAGGGCCGAAAGACCTGTTACCGAGGAGGTGGGAGGGGTCAGTCGAAGTGCGCCGCGAGGATCACCACGTCCTCCGTGGAGTCGCTCCGGTCGAGCCCGTCGGGCAGCATCGTGCGCAGTACGTGGTCGGCGACGGCGGCCGGGTCGTGCCGCCCCTCCTTCGGTACCGAGGCGGCGGCCGAGTGCAGCCGGGCGAAGGCCCGGTCCATCGCGTCACCGGTACGGCGCAGCAGGCCGTCCGTGTAGAGGAGCACCGTTTCTCCCGGCGCGGGGGAGAACTCCACGCTCGGCGCCTCCCAGCAGGCGAGCATCCCCAGCGGGGCGGAGAGCGTGGTCTCGACGAACTCGCAGCGCCGCTCGCCGAGCACCAGCGGCGGGGTGTGCCCGGCCCCGGCGAGCACGACCTTGCGGGCGGCGGGCTCGCAGTAGGCGAAGAGGGCGGTGGCGGTCCGCGCGGGCTCGGTCAGCCGCAGCAGCAGCTCCAGATCGGAGAGTACGGCGACGGGGTCCTCGCCCTCCATGACGGCGTACGCCCGCAGACTGGCCCGCAGCCGGCCCATCGCGGCCATCGCGCTCGGCCCCGATCCGCCCACCGAGCCGACCGCGAGCCCGAGCGCGTGGTCGGGGAGCGGCAGGGCGTCGTACCAGTCGCCGCCGCCCCGGGGCCCGGTCCGGTGCCGTGCGGCCAGCTGTACACCGGGGACGCGGGGCAGTCGGCTGGGCAGCAGCTCCTCCGCGACGGTGGCGACATCGGCGCGGGCCCGCTCCAGCTCGGCCAGCCGGGCCAGGTGCTCGGTGGCGTACCGGGCGTACAGGCCGACGAGGTGGCGCTGCTTCTCCGAGGGTTCCCCGGGCTCGTCGTAGAGCCAGACGGCGGCGCCGAGCCGTCCGGCCGCCTCGGAGGCGAGGGGCAGGGCGTAACTGGCGGCGTACCCGAGCCGGGTGGCGACCTCGCGGTGGCGGGGGTCCAGGTCCTTGTCGCCGAGCAGGTCGGGGCTGGCGATCCCGTCCGCGGTGTCCGGCCGCCCGTCGAGGACGCGGCCCAGCGCGGTGGCGGTGCGCGGCACGGTCTCGATGTGCCCGAGATCGGCGTGGGTGAGGCCGAGGCCGACGGTGGTGGACGAGCTCGCGCCGTCCGCGGGTTCCAGTACGAGGAGTCCGCGGCGGGCGCCGACGAGGGCGGCTCCGGCGTGCAGGAGCTCGTCCAGGGCTCCTTCGAGGGTGGAGGTCCCGGCCAGCCGCTCGGTGAGTTCGTGCAGGGTGGTGAGATCCGACACCCAGCCCGCGAGCCGGTCCTGGATGAAGGCTCCGGGCGCTGCCGGGACCTCCCTCAGAGGTGCGGCAGTGTGCGTTGAAACCGGAACTTCTGGATTGATTCCAGCCACTTTCGGCAGGTGTGGGGCGCTCATGGCAGCCAGCTTTCATGCCGGTGCGATTCGTCGAATAGCATCGCAAACCCCCATGTGATTCTGCGCCACTATCAATGCATCCACATGTACACGCACAAGTAACCCGATGTCCAGCATTGTCCCCTGGAGGCTCGCCGGATTCGCGCCCCTCCAGTGTCGGTCAACTTGGCCGAAAATTGCACCCTCCGGCAGCTATTTGCGGTCGACTGGCACAGCTCAACACGGGGTGCCTCCGGGATGAAATCCCAGGGGCGGCGTCATTCCGGGCAGGCTGGGTACGTAATCGACGATGCTCAGGGCAGTCGCTTCGGGGCGGACGCCCAAGGGTGGCGGATGCTCAGGGGCGGATGTGATCGCCCAGGAACAGGAACCTGACAGCGGGTCCGGACGTCCTTCCCCGTGACGGTCGCGATCAGTGACGGTCATGCCTCCGCCCCACGCGACCGGACCCGGGCCGGCAGGCACGAGGCGTCCGTGGCGGGCGCTCCCGGCTCCACCCAGATCTGTTCCCAGCTCCACCCCAGATCTGTTCCCATCGGATCGGTTCCACTCGGCTCGGCTCGGCTCACGCTCGGTATCGACGGCACGATCGAAGGCACGCCCGTACCGCAGAACCTGATGAGCACGTACGCACAGCGAAGAGACAGACGCGCGGTGCCACCCACGCGCGGTGTCATGTGGACTCGGCGTTCAACGGAAAGGAACGAGCGCTCATGCGCGAGATCCTCGGAAGGCGACGCAGGCTCCGGCTCCGGCGCAAGGAGGGTGCCGCCCGGCTCGACGCGGCCCTGACCTTCGCCACCCGATGGCAGTGGCCCGTGCTCCCCGGAGCCGGGACCGCGCCGGCCGCCCTGCGCGACGGGCGTGGCCTCGGCTGCGCCTGTCCGGACCCCGACTGCGCCGTACCCGGCGCGCACCCCTTCGACCCCGGACTGCTGGCGGCCACCACGGACGAGCGCATGGTGCGCTGGTGGTGGACCAACCGTCCCACCGCCCCGGTGATGCTGGCGACCGGCGGCCGGGCGCCCTGCGCGGTGAGCCTGCCCGCCCTGGCCGGTGCGAGAGCGCTGACGGCCCTCGACCGCATGGGCATGCGGCTGGGCCCCGTCGTGGCGACGCCCACGCGGTGGTCGCTGCTGGTGGCCCCGTACACGCTGGAACGGCTCGGCGAGCTCCTGTACAGCAAGGACTGGGTGCCCAGCTCACTCCGGTTCCACGGGGAGGGCGGCTACCTCGTCCTGCCGCCCTCCGAGATCGGCGCGGGCCAGGTGCGCTGGGAGCGGGCCCCGCTGCCGGCTCCCCCGGCGCTCTCCGCCCCGGCCCCGGCCCCGGTCTTCCGCCGGACGGCGAGGGGCGGCGGCGCCCCGGTGGGGACGGCGCCCTGGCTCCCGGACGTGGAGGCGGTCCTGGACGCCTTGGTCGAGGCGAGCACGAGCGCTCCGGACGGCGGCAGCAGACTCGCGTACTGACGGTTGGGTGGTTGGACGACCGGGTGGCCGGGGGACTGACGGGCGGCCGTGCGGACCGGCGGCCGGGTGGATGGCAGGGTTCCGGCTCACTCGTACGGGTGTGAGCCGGGCCGGATCCGCGGTAAACGGGTGCCGGACGCCCCGGCCGTGCGCCCCGCGTCGATATCGTCGCCCCATTACCCGCGCGGTCGGCAAGGGGGGCGCACCATGAATCTCCGCATGATCGGTCTTACGGCTGTCGTGGTGTGCGGATGCCTGATTCCGATCGTTGCTTCTGCGGATTCCGCAGATTCCGCAGATTCCGCGAGGTCTCCGGATTCTCCAGATTCTCTATATTCCGTATCAACTGAAAAAGAAGAACGGCAATCTGCGGACAGTTCATCAGAAAGCTTTTCCGGCCTGCTTTCTGATGAACTGTCCGCAGCCGGATCCGACGCCGCGGCCCGGTGCGGCCCCGAGCTGGTCGCGCCGGAGGGGATCGAGGCGCAGACCTGCGTCATGACCGGGGGCGGCGAGACCTGGGCGCGCGCCTACCACCGCAACACCTCCGGCGCCGAACTCCGTTCCGTACTCACGCTGATGGGTCCGGGCGGCCGGACCGTGGAGCTGCACTGCGTACTGGCCGCCCACGACGAGCCGGGCAGCTGCGAGACCCCGCGAGCTCCCTCGGCGGGCGGTCCCGGTACGTACACGGCGGTGGCGGAGTACGCGGGCGCGGGGCCGGTCGAGGAGGCGCCGCTGCTGCTGCGCGCAGGATCGGATCGTGCGCCGGGCGCATCGGACTGAGTCCGGGAGTTCGGAGGCGAGGGGCTCCGGAGGCGAAGGGCTCCGGGGGCCGGACGGTACGGGCCGCAGCCGGAAACGAAGACGCCCGGTCGCTGGCGACGGGGGATGCACCAGCGACCGGGCTTCTAGAACGGTAACAAGAGATCTGCCGTTCGCAAATTCGATCTCGCCTATGGGGACGGCGATTTACTTGTGAGTACGGTGAGTTGTGACACGGGTCACCAACTCGGGGCGGGTCCCGTCAGGGTCGTGAGCGGGGCCCGTCGGGGTCAGCTGAGCGTCACCTGGCGGTTGGTGAGGCCACCGCGGGCGCGACGCTCCTCGGCGGTGAGCGGGGCGTCGGAGGCGAGCGCCGCGGCCAGCCGTTCGGCGAACGCGGCGGCGGGCTTCTCGCACGCCTCGGCGCCCATCGAGCTCGGCAGGTCCCAGACGGGGACGACCAGACCGTGCGCCCGGAAGGAGCCGACCAGGCGGGTGTCGTCGCCGAGCGAGGAGGTCCCGGCGGCGTGCAGCCGGGCCAGCGCGTCGAGGAGCTGCTCCTCGGGGTGCGGCATGACCCAGCGCAGGTGGTTCTTCTCCGGGGTCTCGCACCAGTACGCGGCGTCGACGCCGGAGAGCAGCACCGTCGGGATCGCGGCGGCGTTCGCGCGCTCCAGGGAGGCGGACACCTCGGGCGTGGCGTTCTCCGCGTCGGGCACCCAGAACTCGAACCCGGTGTGGACGACCGGCTCGAACGCGGCGTCCGGGTCGAGCAGATCCTGGAGGCGCGGCCCGTCGGCCGGTACGCGGCGGGCGGTGACCGGGTTGCCGGGCTCGACCTCCAAGGCGCGCTGGAGGGTGTCCGCGAGGTCGCGGCTGAGGTCGCCGGAGGAGGTGTCGTTCTGGAGGGCGAGGAGGACGGAACCGTCGTCGCGGCGCAGGGCGGGCCAGGCCATCGGCAGCACGGTCGCGAGCGTCACCGACGGAACGCCCTCGGGCAGCCCGCCCTTCAGCGTCAGCCCGACCGTGGCGGCGGGCACCAGCTCGCGCAGGGCGACCCAGTCGCACTCGCCGGCCAGTCCCTCGAACGGGCGGTGGACGAGCTCGGTCACGGCCTGGGCGGCGGCGCGTCCGTGACACGCCTTGTAGCGACGGCCCGAACCGCACGGGCAGGGCTCACGGGCCCCGACGACCGGGATCTCACCGTCCTTGAGCTGCTGCTTCCCGGCCTTGGTCTGAGGGCGCTTCTTGGCCATGGTGGGCATTCTCCCGATTGCGACAGTGCGGTCTCGGCGCGAGCCTAGCCGCCCAGGAGGCCACCTCCGCACACCTGGCCCTGCCACAGCCTCCGTCGACGTCCGGGGCCTTCGAGGGCGAGTGGCCCTCAGCTCCCGCGCCCTTCGGCTGCCGCGTCCTTCAACTCCCGAGTCCTTCGGCTGCCGTGTGCTTCGGCTCGCGCGCCCTTCAGCTCACGTGTGCTTCAGCTTCTGCTCAGGCCCGCGTCGCCTTGGAGTCCATGCTGCTTTGGAGACCGGGCCGCCCTGGAGACCGGGCCGCCCTCAGGGTGGCCTCGGGCTGGCCTCGCCCTCGGGCTGGGCCTAGGGCCTTTCAGCTCGCGTCGTCGAGGACGTCGGAGAAGTCCAGCCCTTCGAATCCGGCCAGCCCGCCGACCGCGCCCAGCCTGTTCGCACCCCGCCCGCCGGGGCCGGCGCCGACACCGGGGCCGTCCCCGCCCATCCCGGGCGGCTTCTGCGAGGAGACGTGGGCCCAGACGGTGACTTCGCCCGACGAGTCGTCCCGTACGCCCCACTCCTGTGCCAGGGCGCTGATGATGTTGAGCCCCCGGCCGCCGCGTGCCGTCACCGAAGGGGTGGCCGGAACCGGACGGGTCGGCCCGCCGCCGTCCGTGACCTCCACGGTCAGCCCGCCGCTCGTCTCCACACGCCAGGCGGCCCGGATGTCGCCGTCACCGACATCCGTGTGCCGCCCCAGCGGCCTGCCGTGCCGACAGGCGTTGCTGAGCAGTTCGGAAAGAATGAGAACAGCGTCGTCCACGACCGCGTCCGACACCCCGTTGCTGCGCAACTGCTCACGCATCCGGTGCCGTGCCTGCCCCACGCCCGCAGGGCCATGGGGTACGGCCATGCTCGACGACGCAGGCACCTCTTGTGCCACCACCAACGCCACCCCCGAGACCTCCTTTGCCCCACGCCACGGGTTGGATGCCCCACTGAGCTGCACCGGAAACCGGCCGAGGGGCTGTCGGTGACGCACTCGTCACGGCTGAACGCGCAGCGAATGCGCCGGTGTACTCCCCGTCATGGTGGTACGGGGGTGCTTCGTGTGCCTGTTGTGTGCTAAATGCGGCCCAGTTGGGACAGAACCTGCTTCGGGCGGTTGGTGATGATCGCCTCGACGCCGAGCTCGGCGCAGAGCTCCACGTCGGCCGGTTCGTTCACGGTCCACACGTGCACCCGGTGGCCCGCCCGGTGCAGCCGCTCGATGTACCCGGGGTGGCTGCGCAGGATCCGCATGCCGGGCCCGGCGATCCGGGAACCGGCGGGCAGCCGGCCGTCGCGCAGCCGGGGCGAGACGAACTGCATCAGGTAGACCGTGGGCAGCGAGGGCGCGGCGGCCTGGACGCGGTGCAGGGAGCGGCCGGAGAAGCTCATGATGCGGATGGGGGAGGGCTCGTCGGCCGACGGCGTGGCCAGTTCGAACCGGTGCAGCAGCTGCAGGAGCCGCTCCTCGACCTGTCCGGCCCAACGGGTGGGGTGCTTCGTCTCGATGGCCAGCTGGAGCGGCCGCCCGGTGGCCCGTACCTCGGTGAAGAGCTCCAGGAGCCGTTCCAGGGTGAGTACGGAGGTGAGCTCGCCCGGCACCGGATCCCAGTCCGGGGACTCCTCGCGGTCCTTCCAGGAGCCGAAGTCGAGGGCGGCGAGATCGGCGAGCTCCAGGGCGGAGACGGCGCCGCGCCCGTTGGACGTACGGTTCACCCGGCGGTCGTGCACGCAGACGAGGTGGCCGTCGGCGGTCAGCCGGACGTCGCACTCCAGGGCGTCGGCCCCGTCCTCGATGGCCTTGCGGTAGGCGGCCAGGGTGTGTTCGGGGGCGTCGTCGGAGGCTCCGCGATGGGCGACGACCTGGATCGAGGTGTGCGCGCTGCGCTGCCGTGCGTGGGTCACGCGCGCCATGGTGTCACCGCCACGGGGGTGGGCGAACACATGTCACCCTGGAGGTCCGTTTTGTCTGATGTAAAGATTGGTGTGCGGATGCACAGGTCCTGCTTACAGTGGCCCGACGCGCTGTGGGAAAAGCTGACCGCAGACACGTGCACAGCGGATTTCTTGCCTGACGCCGACTGGATGCCGAGTGGAACCGAGGAGTAAAGAGCTGTGAGCACCGAGAACGAGGGCACCGAGGGCAACGCGGTACCGGCCGTGCCGTCCGTTCCGCCCGCACCTCCCGTGCCGGCCACCACTCCCGACCCGTCGGCGGACGACGCCACACCCCCGGTACCCCCGGCGGCGGCCGATGCCCGCGACGACGCCCGCGACGATGCCCCCGGCAGCTCCGACACGGAGGCGACGAGGCCCACCCAGGCCCCCACGACTGCCCCGGCCACGCCCCCCACCCCGGCGCACGGGGACGCACCGCGTCACACCCCCACGGGCCAGGGCTCCCCGGCGCACGCGGGCACCCACCAGCCCCCCGCCCCGCACTCCGGCACCCACCAGCCCCCACCGGCGTACTCCGGCCCGACCACGCCCCACCCCCCGACCGACCCCCACGCCTCCCCCACCCCCCACGCGTCCCACAGCCCCCACACCCCCCAGCAGCCCCACCAGCCACCGCACTCCCCCTACGGGGCGGCGCCCGAGCCCCCCGCGGGCGCCGCCTCCTGGCCCCCGCCCCCGCCCGCGGTCCCCTCGTACGCGGGCGGCGGCGCGGCCCACACCCCCGGCAACGGGAGCGGCAACGGCCCGGTCTGGGGCACCCCGACCCCACAGCCCGGCCACGACCCTTCCCAGGGCCCCTCCCACGTCTTCCCCCACGGCAACGGGAAGCGCCGGGGCGCAGGCGGTCTGATCGCGGCCGTCGCGGTGGCGGCACTCGTCGCGGGCGGCATCGGCGGCGCACTCGGCTACTGGGCGGCCGACCGCAACGACAACGGCTCCTCCGGCAGTTCGACCACGGTCTCCGCATCGGACACCCCGAGGGACATCAAGCGCCCGGCGGGCACCGTGGCCGGGGTCGCGGCGAAGGCGCTCCCCAGCGTCGTCACGATCGACGCGCAGGGCGGCGACGGCGAGGGCGGCACGGGTACGGGCTTCGTGTACGACAAGGAGGGCCACATCCTCACCAACAACCACGTGGTGGCCTCCGCCGCGGAGTCGTCCGGCGAGCTGTCGGCGACGTTCTCCGACGGCAAGAAGTACGCGGCCGAGGTCGTCGGCCGGGCGCAGGGCTACGACGTGGCCGTACTGAAGCTGAAGAGCCCCCCGGCGGGTCTGACCCCCCTCCCCCTCGGCAACTCGGAGAGCGTGGCGGTCGGCGACTCGACGATCGCGATCGGCGCCCCCTTCGGCCTGTCGAACACGGTCACGACGGGCATCATCAGCGCGAAGAACCGCCCGGTCGCCTCCGGTGACGGCTCCAGCAGCAAGAATTCGTACATGAGCGCGCTCCAGACCGACGCCTCGATCAACCCGGGCAACTCCGGCGGCCCGCTGCTGGACGCGACGGGCGCGGTCATCGGCATCAACTCCGCGATCCAGTCGACGGGCGGCGGCCTCGGCCAGTCCCAGGCCGGCTCGATCGGCCTCGGCTTCGCCATCCCGATCAACCAGGCGAAGAACGTCGCCGAGCAGCTGATCAAGACGGGCAAGCCGGTCTACCCGGTGATCGGCGCGACGGTGACGATGGAGGAGAAGACCGGCGGCGCCGCGATCTCCGCCGAGGGCGCGGGCGGCACCCCCGCCGTCACCCCGGACGGCCCGGCGGCCAAGGCGGGCCTCAAGGCGGGCGACGTGATCACCAAGTTCAACGACACCGTGATCGACAGCGGCCCGACCCTGATCGGCGAGATCTGGACCCGCAAGCCCGGCGAGAAGGTGACCCTCACCTACGAGCGCGACGGCAGGACCGCAACGGCCGAAGTCACCCTGGGCCAGCGCGAGGGCGACAGCTGACCGGCTAGGCTGTCCCAAGCGTCGAACCCGTCCCACAGGACCATGACGGCCCATCGGCCATCACGGCTTGGGGGCCGCCGACGCGGGGTGGGTTGCCCGAGCGGCCTAAGGGAACGGTCTTGAAAACCGTCGTGGCAGCGATGTCACCGTGGGTTCAAATCCCACACCCACCGCCAGGTGAGAGAAGCAGCAGGTCAGAGGGCGGGCACCGGACTCCGGAGCCCGCCCTCTGCGCTCACCCTGTCTCACCTCGTATCGCCCGTTTCCCAGTCCTGACCAGGGCGTGCGGCCAACCTGCGGCCAGTTTGGCCAGGGACGTCAGCCGTCGCGGCGGGCCTCCAGGGCGATATCGATCATCCGGTTTGAGGCATCCTGGTGGCCACGGAGGAGCTTCGCGTAGAACTTCCACAGGACAGCCGGACTGTGCCCGGCCCTGCGCGCAACTTCCACCGGGTCGACCCCCGCCTTGATCCAGAGCGACACGCCCGCGTGACGAAGGGAGTAGGGCACATCCGCGAGCGGTGTCTCGACCTCCTCTTCGGACAGCGCCTTCGCGCGGGCCGCCTGCCAGACCTCGGTGTACTCCGTGGACCGGACTCTTCCGCCCCTCACCGCACGGAAGAGGCGCCCGTCCGGCGCGGTGCTGTGTTCATCCAGGTGGGTGCGCAGCATCGTGACCAGTACGGGCGGGATGGGAACGGGACGGGTGGCCTTGCGGGCTCGGCGCTTCAATCCCCGCTCCTCGTACGACTTCCCGTCGTCAGTCCACCCGGAACCGACCTCCGGGCGACTCTGGGAGAGCACCAACTCCCCCCAGCCTTGCGCCGGTAGCTTGCAGTTGCTCCGCTTCAAACTGGCGACCTCGGCAGGCCGCATGGCGGCGTAGTACATGCAGCCGAAGAATGCGTGAAGGTGACGTCCTCGGGCGCTGATGCCTTGTACGGCCGCAAGCAGTTCACCCGCTTGCTCCGGACCCGGTACGAACTCGAAGTCGACTTCATCGGTGGTCTCAGGAGGTGCCCAGTCGATGCGGTCCAGCGGATTGGCGGCCAAGAGGTCTCGCTCGATCGCGTAGCGGAAGGCGTTGCTGAGTACGGCCCGTTTCCGGCGGACCGTGTTGTCTGCGGCCTGCTTCCCTGCCAGCGTCTTCGACAGAGCTCGCAGGGCCGCCCGTACGACGTCCGATTCTGCTACGTCGATTACCTTCAACGAGTTGCTCGACACCCACTCCAGCGCTCGCCGGATCTCTGGGGGTGGGGCCTCTGCGTCCTTGCGGTTGACGTGTTCTCCTGTCTCCGGATCGAGCACCATGCGGAATGCCCATGCCTGTAGGGCGCCGCGCAGCACGGCGCGGTCGGGGGCTCCACGTTGCGTCTTGACGAACGCCGCTGTCACCGCGGCGAGAGCTTCCGCGATGCTCGCCCGGTGCTTGGCCGCGGATGCTGGCCACTTCATGCGGGCGTAGGCGCAGGCGTGGTCGTACCAGGTGGGCGAGGCCGCCTCTCGCAGTTCTGAGACAGGAAGCCCGGATGCCACGTCGAACGCCTCTCCGGCACGCTGAGCGGTGACAAGAGCTGAGCGCCGTGCGTCCGCCAAGGTTTTTGTGGCGAACGGCTTCTGGAACTCCTCGCCGTTCACGATCCATCGGACCTGGTACGGGGCCTTCTTGCTATTGCGGTGGCGGATACTCCAGACCCGTACGTCGTAGCTCTTCACTTCGTCCCTTCAAACCGAGGGGCCTCACCGCGCGCGGTGAGGCCCCTCGTGGTCGGTGGAGATAGTTACGCGGCGCGCTGCTGGCAGCGCTCCCACCAGGCGTCCAGGTCGGTACGGCTTACGCGGAGCTGGCCGTTGGGGAGCTTCTGGAGGCGGGGCGCCTGGCCTCGGGCGCGCATGCGGTAGAAGGCGGCGCGGCTCATCTGGATCTCGGTGAGGACGTCGGGGAGTTTGAGCATCTGAGGGCGGGCCACGGTGCGACTCCTCTGAGGTTGGGAGGGTGCGGCGACATTGTCTTGAGTCGTGACTCATCGCGACTCAGAGCGGGATTCGGTGGGGTTGAGTCGCGATGAGTCACGACTCAGATAGATGTGGTTCGGCTGTGTTGAGTGCGATGCCGGTGTAGGTGGCGACCTGTCGGCCGTAGGCGTCGCGGGGGCGGGTGCGGTTGAGCTGGGGGACGACGGAGAGCAGGTTGCGGCCGAAGAGCTGCTTGGTGCCGATGGCCCGTACGCCGTTGTCTTCGGCCCATTCCCGCCAGGCATTCCATAGGACGTCGACGGGGACGTCGCGGGTGGGGCCTGTGGTGCAGCGCTCGCGGACGAATGCGCTGGTGGGGGAGGCGGTGTCCTGCATCATCGTGATGGCGTCCTGGGAGGACGCGGGTTCGGTGAAGCGGCCGTTGCGTTCCAGGCGGGCAAGGCCGTCCAGGGCCCAGTTGATGATGCCGGGCATCTCGGCGGCGAGCTTGTCGGTGAGCCCAGTGTCCTCGCGGCCGAGCCAGGAGACAGTCATGTTGAGGACGACGAACCGGCGGGCGATGACACCTGAGGAGTCCCCGAAGTTCGGCAGCTCGTTGGTCAGGACCATGAGCCGGGTGGGGAGCTTGCCGGTCCAGACGTCGCGGTATTTGCGGTCGATGTCGATGGTGTCCTCACCGGAGATGGTCAGGAGCCGTTCGACGACCTGCCCGCCGTCGCCGGAGAGGCGGGCGTCGGAGATGACCGCGAGGGGTTTGCCGACCAGGGTGGAGAGCCCGAAGTTCGTGCCGAGCCCGGCGAGGGTGGGCCCGGCAAGGTTCTCCTTGCCGACCAGCTCTTTCAGGATGCGAGCGATGGTGCCCTTTCCGGACCGGGAGGGGCCTTTCATGAGCAGGATCTTCTGCTGGTCGGTGCGCCCGGACAGGACGTAGCCGAACCACTCCTGCAACGCGGCGATCGAGTCGGGGTCATCGGGCCAGATCCCTCGCAGGAACTCTTCCCAGGTGGGGGCGGTGGCGGTGGGGTCGAAGTCGTAGGGGACGGAGACGATGTTGAAGAAGCCGGGCCCGTGGGGCAGCAGCGCCCGGTCGCGGATGCGCAGGAGCCCGTTGCGGCACGCGACGATCGGGCTGTCGTCGTGGCGCCCGTGCTCGTGGTCGATCCAGGACGGGGCGTCGGTGTCGGCGGGCAGCAGGGTGATCGCGGACATGGCGTCGAGAAGATTGCTGATCTTCGTCTTCGTCGGGGCCCACGGGTGTTCTTCGGGCTCGCCCTTCTTGTTCACCACGGTGTGGACGCAGTGCTCCAGGCGCTTGTAGAGCCCGGCGCGCATCTGCTGTTCGTCGTACTCGCGCCAGCAGGTGCCGGTCCAGTGCATCCACGAGCCGCGCCAGCGGCGGAGCCGCAGGTGTCCGTCCTGGGTGGTCCAGTCGGGGACGATCCGCCGTGCGACGGCGAGAGGGTTGGAAGGTGCGGGCAGCTCCTCGGCGGTGTTCACGCGGCGGTCCTCCCTTCGGTCTGGATCGGGCAGGTGGCCCGGTGGGCGGCGTGGTCGTCGATCAGCGCGAGGACGCGGGCCTGGCCCCGGGCGGTCTCGTGACGGCCGCAGGAGCAGAACGACTCGGCGGCCGGAGATGCGTTCCGCCCCGGGGCGCTGATCCGGAGAAACCCGACTACCCGCCGCCCGTCGCCGGTCTGCGCGTCAGGGCGAACAGCAATGCGGACGCCTCCGGCGACGGCCTTTCGGGCGCCCTCGGCCGTGGTGGGCCGGGGCGGTCGGGCGGTCATGAGACGGCCCCCAGGGCGGCGTTCATGCCGTTGGTGACGCATCGGCGGGCGTACGAGGCCGGGACACCGACGGCGATGGCGGTGGCGATCAGTTCCTCGGCGATGCTGTCGAGTCCGCACGGTCCGGGGCAGGCGGTGTGCCGGGTGGCGAGGAACCGGGCGGCTCCGTAGGCGGCGGTACCGGCGCCGTGCTCAGGGTGGGCCCTGATGCTGTCGAGTCCGCGTTCCAGGCCGGTCCGGACGAAGGCGGGGGTGTGGCGGCAGCCGGTGGCGACACTGCGGTTCCATTGGGCCGGGGTGGAAGAGTCCACGGCCGCGCGGGCGGGGGTGGACTCTTCCCTCTCGATCAGGGCCAGGACGACTGGCGGCAGGGCCGTGACGGGGCCGGTGCCGGGGCCGAGCCACCGGGCGTACTGCATCCGGGACTTGATGTCGACGCCGTCGCGTACGTGGTTGGCGGACGGCATGGTGCCCCGGTAGATCCAGTGCTCGCCCCGGGCGGTGGGCACGGTCCGTGTAGCGGGGAGTTCCCGGCGGGCCCAGGTGACGGCGTCGGCGTGGTCGAGGTCGACGACCGTGACCCCAGCCCCGCCGGGGTGGTAGGCGAGGGCTCCAGCCTGCCTCCAGGCCGACACCCACGCGGGCGCGGTGAGGGTGGCGGGGTCGGTGGTGGCGGCGGCCCATCCGTGGCACGGGGCCGGGCAGGTGCAGGGGCCGGGGGTCTTCATGTTCGGCCGCCCCCCGCATACCAGGTTGGCGCAGCCGGTGCAGTTGGCGACGGGGCGCTTATCGGCGCTGAGCGGCATCACCGGGACCCCGGCGGTGGCCAGGCTCAGGGCCGTGTCGAGCGGGCGGACGGCCTGGCGGTCTCGCCGGACCGTGGCGGTATACGTCATGCTGGGTCTCTCCAGTCCTGTAGAGGGTGCTGGTAGACGAGAGCGGCCCCAGTCATTGGCGTGAGGGGGCCGCTCTCGGCGTAGGCGGGGTCAGGTGGTGGGCTGGGGTGTCATGGAGATGACGATGGCGGTGGCGTCGTCGCGGTAGCCGGACTCATCGGCCTGGGCGGCGGAGACCAGGGCGGTGGCGAGGGCCTGCGGGTCGTGGTGTTCGCGCGCCAGGTCTTCCATGACGTCGGCGGCGACCTGGTCGTGGACGCCGTCGGAGAGGAGGATCACGACGGGGTCGGGGATGTCGACTTCGCCGGTGGTGGCGACGGTGGCCGAGTGCAAGGAGACGCGGACCCAGTCGTCGTAGTGCGCGGCGATCTCTACCGGTGGCCCGTACTGGCGTACCCACTCGCCCATGACCTGGGGGGTGGAGTACCGGCGCAGGCGCCTGCCGTCCCAGCCGAGCACGTCACAGTCGCCCACCCACGCGGCGCGGGCCCCGGCGTCGTCGACGAGTACCGCGACACCGACCGCGTTCGCCTCCTCTCCGTCGTGGCCGTCGTCCGCGATCAGGAGTCCGGCGGAGAGGATGCCCGCGAGGGCGCCTCGGTGGGCGGTGACGCGGGCGGCGGTCTCGGCCAGGAGCGGGGCGGTGGCCGAGGTGTGGGGGCCGTGGCCGATGCCGTCGATGACGGCGGCCCCCACAGTGCCGTCCGCGAGCCTGTAGACCTTGCAGGCGTCGGCGTTGTCGGCAGCGGTTCCCTCGCGGGTGGCGAATCCGGTGCGGATCATGGGTGTCCTCACGTCAGAAGGGCGGTTCGTTGGAGTAGCCGCCGGGCGGGGTGCGGCGGGGCAGGGGGAGCAGGGTCCAGCGGCGGGTGTCGTCCCAGCAGGGGCAGGGCCACCAGTCGGTTCCGGCGTACTCGCCGTTGTGGTCGCCGTAGTCGACGGCGTGCCCGCCCGCACCGTGGCAGTCGGGGCAGCGGGGGCGGGGGGTGTCGGTCAGGACGAGCGCGGGCCGGGGCCAGGTCGTGCGCGAGATACGCAGTCGCACGGGATGCTCCTCAGATGTTGGGGAGGGCGTCGATAAGGGCGGCGGCCATGTGATTGATGGGGTCGGCGGCGCCAGTGGAGGCGAGGAAGAACCCGAACCCGGCAGCGGTGAACGCGCCGCCGGGGGTCAGGCTGTGGGAGCGCAGGAGGAAGACCAGAACGAGTCCGAAGAGGGCGACGAGGGAGAGGGTCACTGCCATGGGGCGGCCTTCCTGTCGGCGGGCTGGGGTCGGGTGCCCTGGGCGTGGATGGTGCGGCTGTTGTTGAGGAGTCGGCGTCCGATGCGGAGTCGGGCGCGGGTGCCGTGGCAGCGGCGGCAGAGGGTGATGGTGCGGCGGCGGGTGCGGACGCCGATGCCGGAGCACTTCCGGCACGGGGCGAACGGCCGCGTCGCACACAACAGTGCGTAACCGGCGGCGGTGAGGAGGATGAGGAGGCTAGCGAGCGCCACGAGGGGCTCACATCCCTTCGTCAGGCGGGTTTCCGGGTGTTTCCGCAGGTGGGTTGCTAGACGCTAGGTCGCAGCTCAGGGGCGGTGTGGGGTGCTAGCGGGGGTGCTAGACCTAGCAGTCGGGGGTGCTAGGTCTAGCAACCGTGCTGGGGTCAGGCAGCAGCCTTGTTCTGGTTACGGTGGGTGATGGCGGCGGTGATGTCGGCGCGGTCGATGCCGCGCCGGTTCTTGCCCTCGCCGGTGTCGCTCTGGCCCCAGACCTGCCCGGCCTTGATGCCGTGGGGCTTGAGCGCGGCGGTGACGTTCTCGCCCTTCCACCCGCCGTACACGTCCGGCTGCGCGGTGGCCAGGCGGGTGGCGATTCGCTCGCACCAGACGGCTTTCTCGTGCGGCGCGATGACGGCGAGGACGTCGGCCAGCACGTCGGACTGGCCCGTCTTCTCCGGGCCCGCGCCGATGGCGTGGCCGGTGACGTTGCCGTACTCCTCGCGGACCTTGCGGGCGCGGGCGGCGATCTGCTCGGCGGCCACCGCGTCCACGAACGCGCTGGCGACGATGCGCGGGTCGTCGCCTTCACCGGCCATCCAGCAGATGCCCCGGTCTGAGCGGGAGAACATGGTGGCCCGGTACCCGGCCTTGTACATCGACGTGCCGAGCACCATGTCGTTGGCGGGCTGTCCCATGACCTTGAGGCAGAACCGCAGCACCGCGTTCGCGCTGATCCCTGTGGGCAGCGACTTCGCGTCGGGGCGCTGCGTCCCGAACAGCGTCACGATGCCCAGCGCCGGGCCGCGCTTGACGAGGTCGGTGCAGATCGCTTCGATCTCCTTGCCGTGCTCCTCGTGCTCGAAGGGCACCTGGCACTCGTCGAACCCGGCGACGATCGGGTGCAGACCGAGGCTCTTGTCGCTGGCCAGTTCGGGGGTGACCTTGGATTCCGGGCAGCGGGAGCGCGGGAGGGACTTGATGACCTTCGCCCGCCTGCGCAGCTCCTCCTTCAGCTCCCGCAGGGCATCCAGGACGTATTCGATGTCGTCGTTCTCCTCGCCTGCCCGGTAGCGGTGGCAGACGGGTTCCAGGGCGCCGAAGTCGCCGGTGCCCTTGAAGTCGAACGCGTGCAGCTCGGCGCGCGGGTCGAGTGCGGCGATGAGGAGGAACAGCCGCATCAGGAACGTCTTGCCCATGCGAGGGATGGACCCGACGACCACGGCGGCGAACATCAGCGTCACCGACACGTCGCGCATCCGCTGGTCATTGCCGAACACCACCGGCTTGAACAGATCCACCTGCCCCGTCTTGAGAAGCGGCCAGGCGGGTTTGGTGGTCTCGTTCATCGGCTTGTCCCCCACCCACAGCACCAACCGCCCCTCGTGCTCGGTGGGGTCGGGGGAGGGCCAGACGCAGCCGACCTTGCGGCGCAGCCCGGACGCCAACGGCTTGCGGGCCTCCATGATGTCCTCTGGCGTGACGCCGTACGGGAGGTCGAGGTCGGCGCGGTAGCCGGGCCCGTCGCGGACGATTTCGCTGGTGAAGCGCAGCCCGTTCATGTCGCCGCCCTTCTTGATGGCGGCGGAGATCTTCGCGTTCCCGATGGAGTCGAGACCGCGCAGCACGATCGACCCGGTGAGCTTCTGCACCTCGGTCTTCAGGACGGCGGGGCCGATGACCGGGGCGTCGGGCTGCTGACCGGCCATGCCGAGCAGCAGCACCCCACCGGCAGCGAACGCGTACATCAGCGCCGGGGCCATGACGTAGAGCCACAGCGCGAAGCCGACGCCGAACACGGCGGCGACCAGGGCCACCAGGCCCCGCAGCCGCACCCGCCCGGCCCGCAGCCGGGCCAGGCGCATGTACTCCTCCACGTCCTCCGCCCGCACGGCGGCGGCCCGCAGGGGGGCTGCTTCGCGGTCCCAGACCCACCGGTTGGTGGTGGCGATGAACCGGCAGGCTCCCCGCGGCGACATCAGCGCGAGACGCCCGGCGTAGACCGGGAGCCGTACGCCGTGGAAGAGGGCGCTGTATCCGGCGTTCGCCCCTGCGTGGCGGGCGGTGGCGGTGAAGTCGCGCCGGTCGGTCAGCCACCCGGCAAGGACCGGCTTGCGCTTCTCGACGGTGACCTTCGGGTTGGGCAGCGTGGGGTTGTCGACCGCGACCGGCACCACGGGGTCGTGGTCGTCGTCCAGGTCGGGGACCGGCCGCAGATGCGCGGCCGGGGCGGTGGTGTCCGTCATGCTGGTACTTCCTCCTGCTCGATGGGTGGAGGGAAAGAGGGGGTGGCCGGTTTCCTTGGCCGGGTCCGGCCACCCCCTGCTCAGCTCTGCTCGGCCTTGTGGACGGCCCGCTCCGCGCGCTTCACGCGCTGCTCGGCGTCCTTGCGGGCCTGCCGGGCGGCGGCCTTGTCGGTGCGGGGGGCGGTGCGCTCGGCGGCCTTGGCCCTGGCCAACTCCTGCCGGGCGGTGGCCTGCACCTCGTGCAGCGCCGTCAGCTCCCGCTGCCCGCGTTCGGCGGCCGACTGGTCGATGCGCTCGATCCGGCGGCGGAGGGCCGGGTCGACGTTGTCGGCGGCGGCCTGCCGCAGTCCCTTCAGGAACAGGACGCGGCGCTCGCGGGACTCGGCCTTGGTGTAGCTGTACACAGCGAACCTCCCGAATGGGCGGTAGCCGGTCTGTCCGGCTCCCCTTGCCGCCCCGGACCGTGGCCCGGGGCGACGCGGGCAGCCGTCAGCGGCGCTTGCGGCCGGTCGGCGTGTCCTTGCCGCCGACCGACTTCACGACGGTCACCACACCCCAGGCGCACACGGCGGCGACCAGGGCGAGGATCGCCAGGTTCGCGGCGATCGCGGTGAGCGCGCCGACGAGGAGGGGGCCGAAGTAGACCCCGGCGGCCACCGTCCCGGCGCCGATGCCGGAGCCGAGCGCGAGCCGCTGCACCGTACGGTCCGGCGGCGCGTGGTGGACGTGCACCACCTGCGGGGTGGAGCCCAACTGCTGGTAGGTGGTGGGGAGTTGGTCGGTGTAGGCGGGGGTGCCGTCCGGGAGGGTGACGACGGACGGGGGTCGGGGGGTGGGCAGGTGGGAGTCCATGAGGGGTCCTCTCAGGCGTCGTGGCGGAAGTCGGCGGCGGCCTTGCGGGCGGTGGCCGCGATGCCGGTCAGCACCTCGTCGATGTGGTCGAGGGTGATGTAGAGCATCCGGCTCTTCCCGCCACTGCTGATCCGCACGGCCACGGCGGGCTCCGCGCGGTCGGTCCCGCGCCGCAGGACGACCGGCTCAGCGGTCAGGGCCGAGCGGTCGGCGGCGGCTTCACTGATGAAGCGGTAGGTCATCGGGTGCCCTTCCGGTCGGACGGGGTGTCGTGGCAGGGGACGCACATGCCGAGCGAACGCGGGATGCAATACCCCACATCCAGACGGCAGTTGGGGCAGGTGCGGCGGGCGAGCATCGCCGCCGCCAGGGCAGCGGTGCGGGCCGGGGTCATGGGCCGGACGGGGCGGGCGTGCTCGATGCGGTAGAGGTAGGCGATCAGCGGGGGCCGTCGGCGGCGGGGGCGGTGAACCTCCGCCACCACCTCCTGACCACCCGGCCGCAGCCCCATCGCGCGGAGCTGACGGCGGGTGGCCAGCCCCTCGGGGGCGAGCCGCCAGCGGTAGGTGGGCAGGGTGCTCACCGGGTCTTCCCAAGCAAAACGGGCTGGATACGCCACCGGACCTGGGAGGCCGGGACGGTGGTGCCGTCGCAGCAGGTGGTGTGCGGGGTCCACCCCTCCCGGGCGGCGCCCTCCGCCTCGGCGGCGATCTCAGCGGCGGTGGACGTGGCGTGGACGCTGTGCAGCTCCCCGAAGCGGAAGAGCACATAAACCCGCTCAGCCCGCTGGTTCTGCTTGCGGGTCGCGCGCAGCAGGGTCCGCAGGGCCTGACGGTCCTCGGTGTCCAGCAGCACCTGGGCCCGCAGGGCCCCCAGCTCGCCTTCGAGCCGCGCCGCCTCCAACCGGGACTGGGCCAGATCAGCCCGCAGTACTCCCGCGCATTCGTCCGCCTCAGCGCGAGCCGCCTGGGCTTCCCTCTGGGCCGTGGCGAGGTCGGTGCGCAGGGTGTTCAGGGTGCGGGTGTGGATCAGGGCGATCATGCGGTGGCCCCCTCAAGGTCCAGAGCCGAAGCATCGGCGTCGGCCGTGGTGTTGTCGCGGTGTTCCTGGTAGCGGGCGGTCACCCACCCCACCGACCAGCCGCACAGCTCGGCGGCCTGCCGGATGGGAAGACCTGCGTCGAACGCGGCCCGGACCGTGGCCCGCGCCTGCTCCTCGCTCTGCTTCACCTCGGCGGGACCGGCGGACAGCAGGGCCTGGCGTTCACGCTCGGCCCGCTGCTGTTCATGCTCGCGTTCACGGCGTTCACGGGCCTCCCGCTCCCGGGCCTCCAGCTCCCGCCGCTGAGCCGCCTCGCGCTCGGTGCGTTCACGCTCCCGCTCACGCTGTTCACGCTCGCGCTCACGGCGCTCAGCGGCTTCACGCTCGGCCCGCTCCTTCGCCTCGGCACGCTCGCGCTCCTCGCGCCGGGCGGCCTCTTCCCGGGCGGTCTGCTCACGGGCCAGCAGGGCTTCGTGTTCACGCTGCTCACGCGCCAACAGGGCCGCGTGCTCGCGCTCCTCACGGCGCCGCCGCTCAGCAGCCTCACGGCGCTCTTCGGCGGCCCGCTCCCGCTCCGCACGCTCAGCGATCTGCTGGGTTTCGCGGGCGGTACGGGCGGTGGTGATGGCCCGCCGGTAGGCGAGACCGGTCTCTGCGGTGACGATCAGCAGCAGCGGTGCGACCGAGTGGACCGCGACGCCGACCAGGTCTTTCTTCAGCGCGCTGTCCGCGATGTTCAGGGCCAGAGTCATGGCGCCGGTCATCCACCGCAGCGCGATGGGCCACCGGCCCCCGTCCCCACCCATGGTGGCCAGGACCGAGTCGAGACGGACCACGATCACCACGGCCGCGTCCACGACGAGCGGCAGGATCGGGGCCGTCCACTCCCACCCGGTGGGGCTGTGGCGCTCCATGAGCGGGGTGACGGTGAGGATGGAGAACAGCATCGCCCCGCCCACGATCAGCCAGGTGCCGACCGACAGGGCGCGTTCCGCTGAACGGATCTGAACACTGCTCACGACAGGCCCCCATCCCGTGAACGCACCCGGATCGAGGCCAGCAGCCGGACCGGGGACGTGTCGTCGTCCGGCTGCTCCGGGTACTCCGTCCACTCCCACTCGGCCTCATCCGTGAACACGAACCCGAGCCCGGTGAGCGCCCGTGAACGCTCCGCCGGGGTCGGCACCGCCTTGGTGTCGAAGTCGTGCTCCGGCCACTGCGAGACCGGCACACCCATGAGGGCGACGTACAGGGTCCACCTGCCGGTACGGATGGACATCTGCGCGGTGTGCTCACTCACGCCGCACCACCCGACACCGGGACGTCCGACGCGGCGGCGGTGCGGTTGGCCAGGTCCCGGCGGGCGGCCAGCACCCGCCGCCGGGCCCGCCGGATGCGCTGGTGGTCCAGCTCGGTCGGGGCCCGGTCGATCGTCATGATCTGCGCGTCCAGCAGGGCGACGTCCGCGAGGATGGCGGGCATCTCCAGCTCGATCGCGTCCAGCTCGGCGTTTGACGGCCCACCGTCGAACGGGGCGGCGGCCGTAACGGTCGCCTGAAGTGCTGCGATGCTCTTCATTGGGTCAGTTCCTCTCACGCAGGAACGGCTCACAGAGACCCCCGGAGTAGCCGCTCCGGGGGTCTCGCCGTTGGAACCATCCGGCTCCCCTCAACCCCGCCCGTACGGCACCGCCGAAGAGGCAGTCCGGACGGGCGGAGGAGGCAACCGGCCCCGCGATAGCCACGGGAAACGCGGTCCGTACAGGCGGCCCGTACTCCTCGGCCGCCGACACAAGAGGGCTGGTCACCCGCGCCGGTCCAGCGCGGGCACCGCCCTCGTACTTCGCTTCTCCATGGAGGTTCCTCTCTGCCGCTGGGATGGGATGTCGCACTGCAAGGGGGACCTCGTCCCCACTCTCCGGCCGTTGCTCGCGGTCACCGGGCCACCTCGCCAGTACGGGCCGAAACCCTGTTCTACCTGGCCTTTAGCGGGATTGCAGCGTCCCCGCCCCATGCAGTCATGCAGGTCGAAGCAGCCCAAAGAGGGCTCCTCTAGCGCTCTGCCTCGCGGCTGATGCGATACCTCTATTACAGGTACTGCATCGACTTTCGTCAAGCGGAGCGTCGGTACTTCCTGGGTTCGCGCCGGGTGCCCTGGCGCCTCATCAGAATCGCCTCAGTTCAGGGGCGTTGTGTACAGCGCACGTGGACAGCTCGGGGACACCTCGCTACCTTCGAGAGGTCCCAAGACGTCCCTCGGGGGTGGAGATGTCCAACGAGCGGTTGAGGTCGGCGTTGTTAGCGCGCGGGTCTTCGGTTCAGGACCTGGCGGACGCCATCCAGGTCAACCCGAAGACGGTGGAGCGCTGGATCACGCAGGGGAAAGTGCCGTACCGCCGACACCAGTACGCCGCCGCTGCCTTTCTCAGGGTCGATGTCACGACCCTCTGGAGCGACTCTCGCGCAGTGGAGACCGCATCGGACCTCGGTAAGGCGGAGATAGTGACCGTCTATCCGCACCGTCACATGGTCCCGGCCCACATGTGGCGAGAGATGTACGCACGGGCGGAGAAGCAACTCGACATGCTCGTGTATGCCGGTCTATGGCTATCCGAGGACCCCGCGTTTCACTCCATCCTCCAGGCCAAGGCCAACGCGGAGGCCCAGATCCGCATTTTGCTGGGAGACCCTGCGTGCCTTGCGGTTCAGCAGCGGGGAATCGACGAGGGGCACCGCATCATGGACGGGAAGATCAGAAACGCTCTGGTCAACTACCGGCCGCTGTTCAGTAGCCACCCTGAAATTAGCTTTCGGCTACATGATGCGACTCTCTACAACTCGCTCTTCCGGGCCGACGACGAGATGCTGGTGAACGCGCACGTGTACGGCATCGGCGCTTACATGGCTCCCGTCTTCCACCTGCGCAGAATTCCGGGTGGCGGACTCTTCGACACTTACGCGAACAGTATCGAGCAGACCTGGGGCAACGCCCGCAGGGTCGCAGATCACGACGTCATGGGAGACTGAATCATGGGCCGCACCGACTACCTCCACGACCCCGATGCGCCGACGGCCAACTCCGTGGTTCCGTCCGTGGTTGCGTTCGTCCAGAACGAAGACGGGCGTGTCCTGATGATCCAACGGTCGGATAACGGCCGGTGGGCTTTGCCCGGCGGAGGTCACGACGTCGGAGAGTCCATCAGCGACACCGTTGTTCGTGAGACGTGGGAAGAGACCGGCATCAAGGTTGAGGTCATTGACTTGTCCGGGATCTACACCGATCCCGGGCATGTGATGGCGTACAGCGACGGGGAGGTTCGGCAGCAGTTCTCCATCTGCTTCCGGGCCCGACCCATCGGCGGTGAGGTGCGGACAAGCGACGAGACGACGCAGGTCCGGTGGGTCGCCCCGGCGGATATCGCGGAAATGGACGTGCACCCCACCATGAGGCTCCGCATTGATCACGCGATGGACCAGACGCGGAATTCCCCTCACATTGGCTAGCGCTTGAAAGTCGCTACACGTTCAAGAACGCGCGCCGTGCACGCCAAGATCTCGGGTTCGGCGCGGCGGATGAATGTTCCGATCATGCTGTCTGCGCCGTACCGGCTGGCGATCTCGTTGATGCGGTCCACCGGGTTCGTGGGGGTGCCATCCGGGGTGGTGTTCATGTCGCAAAAGCACAGGGCGTCATCCAGGTCCGGCAGGTCCCGGGGAAACTCGCTTTCCAGGTCTTCTCGGAGCCCGCGAGCTTCGGCTTCCATCCAGGCGCACGAGTGGTGCGCAACTAGCCGCACGATTCGAGGGTTCGCCTTGGCGGTGTCCCGCAGGTACCGGGCTCCGTCCAGAGGGTGGAAGCCGGTATCTGCTACGTCCGGCGAGTAGCCGATGTCATGCAGAACCGCTGCTGCTTCAAGCAGGTTGGCATCCCCACCGAGCATCGGCGCAATGATCCGTGCCCTCTCTGCGACTCCCTGAGAGTGCGCCCACCGCCGTGGCAGCGGCTCGGCAAGCAAGGACTCCGCGAGAGGGTAGGCCCAGTCAGTCAGAGTGGTGGCAGTCACGCTATGAACGCTCCTCTCGGCCCGGAAGGGCCAGTACGGTTCGGCGCTTGCCCTGGCGACTCTCCGAGAGCAGACCATCGGCTTCCAACTTGGCCAGTGCCTTTGCGACTGTGGGCCGGGAGACCTTGAACCGGTCGGCCAGGGCAGAGGTGCTGGGGAACTCGTCGCCCACGTGCAACTCGTCGGCCTGGAAGACGTCAGCGATCCGGATTGCCAGGGGGCGGCGATCACACTGTTGGCCTTCCCTCATGACTCGCCACCGGCTGCCGCGCACTGGCTCGGCCAGTCCCTCTTCCTTGAGTACCTTGACCGCTCGGATCGCGACTCCGCGTGACACCTTATGCGTCGCCATCAGCTCAGCGAGCGTCGGCAACTCCGTCATCGCTGGGTCAGCGGCGATTTGCGCCTTCACTGCCTCGGCGACGTGAAGGAACGTTCCCCGTGGACTGGGCTGCTGTGGCACCCGTCTCCTCTCCGCTTCTGTCGCAACCAAGCTGTCTCTCTTAGCAACTTCCCCCAAGGGTCCCAGACAACGGAATCGACCTCAGGTGGGGCGTCAGACGTCGAGGTTACGAACCTTGCTTCTGTCGCTTCGGAGCCTGAGGCGGCCGCCTGTCTGGCCAAGCTCCGGCCAAACAGGCGGTACCAGTTGTGGCGACGGGGGCTAGTTGCCAGGTCAAGCGGCCATTGGGCCTGCGGCGCTCACCGGTCTTGAAAACCGTCGTGGCAGCGATGTCACCGTGGGTTCAAATCCCACACCCACCGCCAGGTGAGAGAAGCAGCAGTTCAGAAGGGGCGTCCCGCGTCAGGGGCGCCTCTTCGCCGTTGGGTCCGTCTCACCGGTTGAACCGCTTCCTGGGACTGCCCCAGGCATGTGAGGGCCTTCGGCGGACCCCGTGCCCCTGGCCGCTTCCCCCGGCCGCGCAGTGCGACTCTGCGTCGTCGGTTCCGTTTGATGGGGAGCATGCGTTGACCACCTCGTTCGAGTTGAGAGAGGTGCGTCATGAGGAGCGTGCGCTCTGTTGGTCCGGCATCTCCGAGGAGTTCGGCACCATCGAAGTGCGCTATCCGGCCGACGGCCCGATGGGGTCGACCACCGCCCGCGTACTGGGCAGCGCGATTCCGTCGACGCTCCTGATCGGGTGGTCGCTCTTCGATGACAAGCCGCGGCTGACGGGTGCTCGGCTCCAGCTGGGCGGTGAGGAGGTGCAGCTGCGGAGAAGACCATGGGCGGTCCGCCGGAAGGGGCGAGCGCTGCGTATCACGCACGACGGGAACGAGTACCGGTGCAGGGCGATACGGAGAAAGAAGTACGTTCTCACGCGCCCCGGACTCGCCGTTACGGTCACGCAATCCGGGGTCGGGACGAAGCGGCGCCGTGTTCAGGTGGTGATCGACGGACCTGCCGTACCGGTCGACATCTCCCTGGCTGTTCTCTTCTCCGGTGTGAACCGTGCTCAGCTGACTTTGGGCGGAGCCTTCCGGACGGGCTTCTCGCCGATCCTCAACCTCTCGATGGACAGCGTGCAGCCGGTCTGACCGTGCCTTCTTGGGACTGCGTTCACCACCGGTCCGGCCGGCCCCCGCCAGTACGCGGCGGCAGCGGGGCTGGATCGACCAGGCATGATGCGCCTATGACAAAGGGGCACAAGCGTTCAGTCGTCGCCTACGTCGTGATGACCCTGCTGGGCGCCGCTGCGGTGGCGTGGGCGGTGATCATGGGGCTCGCGCGGATGGATCTGCTGGGGAACGCCGTCGAGGTCCGGCTCGCGGAGTGCCACCGCGAGGGCGGCGGGCGTGGGGGAAGCTACAACGTGTGCAGTGGCCCCCATGGCGGCGATGAGACGCAGACGGTCGAAGTGCGTTACGAGGGCCGGGTGGGGGAAGTCGTTCGGGCTGTGCGGACGCCATGGGGCAACTACACAACCGTGGAGAAGGGGCCTCTTGAGGTGGCCATCTCGGTGTTGATGCCGGTGATTCCCGCCATGGCGACGGTCGGCGCCGGAGCGCTCACCGTCCGGGAGGTACGCCGCGTCGTCGGGGCGCGTGGAGGCACCGCCCAGCGGGACCCTTGCGGCGGATGAATGGCTTCTGAGCCGGAATTGCCTGCTACCGGGGAGGTTCGGCCGTCGGCGTCGGCGTCGGCGTCGGCGTCGGCGTCGGCACCGGCACCGGCACCGGTCCGAGCGCACCCAGCACCACCGGCATGTGCTTCTTCCGCGTCATGATCAGCACCGGCACGCCCCCGTCCTCGCACTCCAGCACCACCGCCCGGCCGTCGTACTCCGGGCGGCCCGGCGGGTCCGACAGGTACGGCGGGCGGAGGCGGAGCGGGGTCAGGGTGTCCGGGGTCTCCTTGCGGTGGAAGACGCCCGTCGGGTCGGGGGTGGTCGCCAGGGTGCCCGGGGCGGCGGCCAGGTAGCCGGCGTTGCCCGCGTCGTCCGCGTACGGGACCTCGCCCAGGATGACGCCGGGTACGTACTTCTCCTCGGTCAGGACGGCCGGCTTCATGGTGATGGTGTCCTCGCCGCGTCCGCGCCACCACAGGAGGGGCGCGGCCACCGCGCAGGCCGCCAGGACCACCAGGGTGCCCAGGCCCAGCAGTTGCAGCGCGCCGCCGATGTCGTGGGTCGGCCAGGGGGCCGCCGCGCCGACGAAGGCCAGGAAGATCCCGCCGGTGAACGTGAGGACGGCCTGCCAGGTGGAGGCCCTGGGCGAACGCCGGCTGCTCCAGGACATCACGAGCGCGCCCGACGCGAACGCCAGCCCGTACATGCCGAGCCCGAGGCCGAAGGTGAGCGGAATCCGGTAGTCGCCGCGCACGTCCGCGTTCGTGTAGCGCCGGGCGGACTCGAAGTCGACGTACCGGATCTGGCCCCGCCAGTAGGTGACCTCGACCTCTGCTCCCGGGCGGGCCACCGGGTGTTGCTCCGGGGTGCCCTTGAGCTGTGTCCGGGTGGATGTGCCGGTGGTTTCGGTGATGTTGAGCCAGTACTTGCGTGACCTCGACCGCGACAGCAACGAGGCGTCCTCGGTGCTGTCGATCACCGCTGTGACGGTACGCAGACAGTCGTCGCCGTTGCTGTCATTGCCGTCGTTGCCTTCGCCGGGGGACGAGGAGCAGGCCGTCGCCTTCCTGAAGGCCCGTTCCTCGGCCTGTGCGTCCGGGGTGGTTGCCAGGATCAGCCAGGTCGCGATCAGTACGCATACGGTGGCGACCGCCAGGCAGACGCGCACCGTCCTGCGGAGCCTCGGGGCGGGTGGGGCGCTCTGTTTCGGGGTCACCTCCGCATTCTGTGGTGGTGGGAGCGGAAGCGGTATGAGTGTTGCCTGCACCATCGGGGGTTGCTCGTTGCCGGGAATCGGCAACCGGTGTGGCAACTCCCCCCCGGGGCCTCCCCTCAGGCCCGCCCTCGCGTCAGCCGCGCCGCCGAGGCGATCGCGGCGCGGGCCTCCATCTCCGTGAGGCCCGTGCGGATCGCGGCGGCGGTGAGGGCGTCGGCCAGGGCGTCGCCGAAGCCGTGTTCGTAGGCGCGGCAGGCGGCCCAGAACAGGCGGGTGTTGCGCTGGCCCTCATGGGCCGCCAGCACGAACTGGACCAGGCCCTCGCCCCGGCGGCCCCGGGCGTCTCCGGTGCCGGAGGAGGGCCGGGGGCCGCGCGGCGGAGGGGTGAGGAGGCGCAGGAGGGCGCGGGGGCAGGGGGCCGGGGTGAGGTGGGCGGTGCCGGGGGCGAGGCGGTAGCGGCCGTGGGCGGTGACCGAGCCGGGGCCGACCAGGTAGCCGCCGCTGCCGCGGACGTCGATGCCCGGGGCGAGGCGGCCGGCCGAGTTGGGGACCGTGGTGTCGGCGGGGCCGGTGAGCCAGAGGTGGCGGCCGCCGCTCGGGGTGAGCACGGTGACCGTCGGCGGGATGGTGAACAGGTGGTGGAGGGCCAGTTGCTGGAGGGCGCCCACCGAGTCGTTCCCGTACGCCGTGTCGATGTCCAGGTCGATGCCGATGAGCCGGTGCGGGGCGCGCCCGCAGGCGATGCCGTAGCCGGTGGCCCGGGGCGCGGCGGCGAAGAGGGCGCGGACGGCGGCGGGGTCCGTGGTGGCGTCGTGCACCCCGTGGCCCGGCAGTCCGCACGCGCCCCGGCAGCGGACCGGCGGCTGCTCGCCGTGGTGGGGGGAGCGCAGCGCGGGGAGCTTGGTGGCGGACAGGGGAAAGACGGGGAGCCCGCGCTCGGCGGCGGAGAGGGCGTGGGCGAGGGCCAGGGTGGCGGTCTGCCGGTCGATGGTGGCCATGGCTCTATTTTCGTACATGAGTTCGAATAAGGGAAGTGGGGAGGGGAGGGAGGGGAGGGAGGAGAGGGGGGAGAGGGAGGAGAGGGCGGGGGGTACGACTGAGCGCGCTGCCCGGCCGGCCTGGCCGAGCAGCGCGCTCAGGGTTCTGCGTCGCCTGTCCCGCGGCGCCTATCGTGCACTGCGTATCGCGTACTGCCTATCGTGCAGTGCGTATCCCGCAGTGCGTATCGCGCGGCGCCTATCGCACGGCGACGTAGTCCCCGGTCGACGACTTCGCTCCGGAGGTGGTGTTCCCGAAGTACGTCCACCGCCACGTTCCGGGCACGGTCGCCTTCACCGTGGTCTTGAGCGCCCCCGTGCTGCTCGACTTCGCCTTCTTGACCGTCTTGTACGAGGAGGAGCCCGCCGCCTTGAACTGGAGGCTCACCGTGCGGCCGGCGTAGCCCTGGTACTTGTGGGTGTCCCAGTTGGCCCGGGTGACCCGCCCGGTCACGGTGATGGTCTTCCCCTTCCTGGCCGGCTCCGGCGAGGCGTTGACGGTGACCCGTGTGGCCCGCTTGACCTGCAACGGCAGTTTCTTGTCATCGATGTCGTGGCCGCCGCGGGTGAAGTTGATCCGCGCGGCGGTCTTCCAGGTGCCGGCGTCCTCGTTCCCGAAGTCGTAGTGCCGGGGGTCGATGTGCAGCCATTCCTCGAAGTCGCAGATGCCCTGCGCCTTGTTCACCACCCTGCAGTCACTGGTATGGATGGTGTTCCACAGCTCGTTCCCGGAGTCGGGCTTGCCCCGGTAGGGGAAGACCGTCGGCCCGTAGGTGTACTTCAGCTTGGTCGTCATCCGGAAGGTCACGTACACCTTGACCTCCTCCTTGACCCCGATCACGATCGCCTTCCCACCGTTCACCGTGACCCGGGAGAAGGAGGCTCCGCCCTCCGCCGCCCCGGCCGGAACCGCCGCCATCCCTGTGAGCACTGCCGCCGCTCCACCGGCCACCGCCGCTCTCCACATCGTCTTCCCCATCCCCTTGAACCCCGCCCTTTCCCCTGTAGCCAGGACCGGGTGCGCTGGCGCACCGGCCAGAGGCTGATCCTCACAGCTGACTGTGGGACAGGGGAGGGCGGGGCGCGGTTGTACGCGACGGGGCAACGATTCGATCACCACGGCACCGTCCTCGGCCGGCCCATAGAAGGTTTATCGCCTCTTCTTCATACTTGCGGGGGAATCAGGTGCTGAAGCATGGTTCGCCGGGGATGCGGTGGGCAACTCTGGTCTCGCGACGTCGTGACCAGCACCGGGGCGGTCGGCCAACTTCCCCGGAACCAGCCGCATATGAAGCCGTACTTCCGGTTCCTGGAGGAACTCACATGGCAAGCATCCGTACCGCTCGTGTTCTCGCCGCAGTCGCCGCCCTGCCCCTGACCGTCGCCCTCTGCGGCGGTGTGGCCCTGGCGGACAACGGCTCCTTCGCGAACGACGGATCGAACGCGGCCGTGGCGACGGTCGGTGGCAGTGGGGTCGGCGGCAACAACACCGGCAACGCGGCGACGACGCAGCAGCAGGCCGTCGGCTCCGGCGCGTCGAACCAGAACACCTCGGCCCAGGTGAGCGGCTCGGCCTTCACCGCCATCGACCAGTCGGACCACAGCGTCGCCGTGAACTTCACCCCCTTCTTCTGGTGATGCCTCTCCGGTGAAACCTCGTTGGTGATCAGGCTTCCGGGACCTTCCGGGGGGTGGGTTCCGGACGTCTGAACAGCAGCCCGTACGGCGGCACTTCGGTGCCCCGTACGGGCTGCTGCCGTTTCCCTTGACAGGAACATCAGATCTGACGGACAGTCAGAAATTGTTCGTTCGAGAGACGATCCGTCCCTGGAGGCCCGCCGTGCACCTCGCCCCGACGGAGCGCCAGCAGCAGCTGCGTACCGAACTGCGCGCGTACTTCGCGGCCGTACTGCCCGAAGGCGGCGACGGGCGCGACGACCCGGCCGAACAGCGGCGGCTGCTCCGCCGGATCGGCGCCGACTCCCTGCTCGGCCTCGGCTGGCCCGTCGCGTACGGCGGACAGGGCCGGGGCCCCGACGAGCAGTTCGTCTTCTTCGACGAGGCGTACCGGGCCGGTGCCCCCGTCTCCATGGTCACCCTCAACACCGTCGGCCCGACCCTGATGAAGTACGGCACCGAGGAGCAGAAGGCGTACTTCCTGCCCCGCATCCTCAGCGGCGAGCTCGTCTTCGCGATCGGCTACAGCGAACCCGAAGCCGGTACGGATCTGGCGGCGCTGCGCACCCGGGCCGTGCGGGACGGCGGCGGTGGCGGTGGCGGTGGCGGGGAGGACGATGTCTGGGTCATCGACGGCCAGAAGATCTTCACCAGCAACGCCCAGCAGGCGGACTGGATCTGGCTCGCCTGCCGTACGGACCCCGAGGCGCCCAAGCACCGGGGCATCTCGATCATCCTCGTGCCCACCGACGACCCCGGATTCTCCTGGACCCCCATCGAGACGGTGGGCGGGCTGACGACGACCGCCACGTACTACGACGGCGTACGCGTCCCCGCCTCGAACCTGGTGGGTGAGGAGAACGGCGGATGGGGCCTCATCACCAACCAGCTCAACCACGAACGCGTCGCCCTGGCCGCCATCGGCATGCAGGCCGAGGACTTCTACGAGGAAGCCCTCGCCCACGCCCGTACCCCCGACCCCGCCACGGGGCGCCGCCGGATCGACGAGCCGTGGGTACGCGCCCGGCTCGCGGAGGCGTACGCCCGGCTCGCGGCGACCCGGCTGCTGAACTGGCGGCTGGTCGGAGCCGTGGGCGCGGGCGCGCTGGCCCCTGGGGAGGCGAGCGGCGTGAAGTTCGCGGGGACCGAGAGCGCGGTGGAGGTCTACCGGATGTGCCAGGAGGTGGTGGGGGAGACCGCCCTCCTCCGGGGTGGATCACCCGGCTGCTTCGGCGCGGGCGAGGGCGATGGTGTCGGTGGTGGCGACGGCGGTGGCGGTGGCGGCGAGCTGGAGCGGATGAACCGGGCCGCGCAGATCAACACCTTCGGCGGCGGCGTCAGCGAAGTCCAGCGCGAGATCGTCGCGACGATGCGGCTCGGGATGACGCGGGGCAGGCGGTGAGCGGCCCGGGGGGCGCCCAGGAGGTACGGGCCGATGCCCCGGACCCCCTCTACGACCGGCTCACCGCCTACGCCGGCCGCCCCGCCGCCACCGCAGGCACCGGCAAGGACCCCGTCAACGCGCCCATGATCCGCCACTGGTGCGAGGCCATGGGCGACGCCTCCCCCGCCTACCGGGGCCCCGACGCCGTCGCCCCGCCGACCATGCTCCAGTCCTGGACGATGGGCGGGCTGACCGGGCACCCCCACGGCACCGGCCGCTCGGCGGCGTACGACGAACTCCTCCGCCTCCTCGACGGCGCCGGGTACACCTCCGTCGTCGCCACCGACTGCGAGCAGGAGTACCTACGGCCGCTCCGCCCCGGCGACCTGATCACCTTCGACGCGGTCATCGAGTCCGTCTCCCCACGCAAGACCACCAAGCTCGGCACCGGCCACTTCGTCACCACCCGCATGGACGTCCGCGCCAACGGCGAACCCGCCGGGACGCACCGCTTCCGCATCCTCAAGTACCGCCCCGCCCGACGGAATCCCCCACTCCGCCCCCGCCCCGTCATCAACCGCGACAACGCCGGATTCTGGGCCGGAGTCGCCGAGCACCGCCTCCTCATCCAGCGCTGTACGGGCTGCGCCACCCTCCGCTTCCCCTGGCTCCCCGGCTGCAACGCCTGCGCCGGGCAGGAGTGGGACACGGTCGAGGCGGGCGGCGGGGGCACGGTGTTCAGCCATGTCGTGATGCACCACCCGTCCTTCCCCGCCTTCGACCCCTCGGGCGAGGGCGGCCCGTACGCCGTCGCGCTGATCGAACTCGCCGAGGGCGTCCGGATCGTCGGCAACGTGATCGGTGTCCCGTACGACAAGGTCCGCGTCGGCCTGCCCGTACGGCTGGAGTTCCTCCGTACGGACCCCGAACTGGAACTCCCGGTCTTCCGGGCGAGCGAGGGCGGTTGAGATGGACTTCACCCCGAGCGAGGAGCAGAGCGCGGCGCAGGGTCTTGCCGCGCGGATCTTCGGCGATCTGTCGACGCACGAGCGGCTGGTGGCGGCGGGGACCGGGACGGACGCCGGGCTGTGGAAGGAGCTGTGCACGGCCGGGCTGCCCGGTGCGGTGGCGGACATCGGGCTCCTCGGCCTGGTCCTGCTCCTGGAGGAACAGGGCCGGACCACCGCCCAGGTCCCGCTCGCGGCGACCTGTGTGTACGGGCTCCTCGCGGTCGCCGAGCACGGTACGCGGGAGCAGCGGGAGCGCCTGCTGCCCGGACTGCGCGACGGTACGGCGGTGGCGACGGGCGCCTTCCCGGCGCGGGGAGGCGTGAGGGCGGTGGACGGGGCGCTGTACGGGGTCGTGCCCTGGGTGCCGTGGCTGCGGGACGCCACCCATGTGCTGGTGGCGGACGCGGACCGGGAGCTGTGGATCGTCGACGCCCGGGCGCCGGGGGTGAGTGCCGTGCCCGTGGAGACGACCGCGCCCTGGTCGGCGGGGCGGCTCGGCCTCGACGGCGTACGGGGAGAATCCCTCGGTACGGGCCCGGGGACCTGCGCCTCGGTCCTCGCCGCGAGCCGCACCGCCTTCGCCGGGCTCCAGGCGGGCGTCTGCGCGGGCTCCCTCGCCCACGCCGTCCACCACACCACCACCCGCGAGCAGTTCGGCCGCCCGCTCTCCACCAACCAGGGCGTCCTGCTCCGTGCCGCCGACGCCCATATGGACACCGAGGCGATCCGGGTCACGGCGTACGAGGCGGCCTGGCGGCACGACGTGCAACGGGAGTACGCGGCACAGGCGTTGACCGCGGCCTGGTGGGCCTCGGAGGCGGGCCGACGTGTCGTGCACGCGGGCCAGCACCTGCACGGCGGCACCGGGGCCGACCTCAACCACCCGGTCCACCGGCACTTCCTCTGGGGGCGTCAGCTCGACGCGTACCTGGGCTGCGGGAGCGAAGTCCTGGAGGAGCTGGGCCTGTTGCTCGCGAGCGACGACGATGACGACCGTAAGGAGGGCACGTCGTGAGGGAGAACCTCGACACCCTTTCGTACCGCGTCGGCGACGAACTGCCGCCCCTGGAGATCCCCGTCACCCGCACGCTCATCGTCGCGGGCGCCATCGCCTCCCAGGACTACCAGGACGTGCACCACGACGCCGAACTGGCCCGGGAGAAGGGCTCCCCCGACATCTTCATGAACATCCTCACCACCAACGGGCTCGTCGGCCGCTACATCACCGACCACTTCGGGCCCGCCGCCGTCCTCCGGAAGGTCGTGATCCGCCTCGGTGCCCCCAACTACCCGGGGGATGTCCTCCGGTTGACCGGTCATATCGCGGCGGCGGCCCTGGAAGGCGAAAACCACGTCCTTATGGAGGTCGCGGTCGTCGGCGACAACCGTATAGGGCGTCACGTCACCGGAAAGGTCACCGTCGCTCTCCCTCACAGCGCGGTCACTCTCCCCTACAGCGAGGGGACGTCATGAGCATCCGCAGGCCCGACTCCCTCGGCGGAAAGGCGGCGATCGTCGGCATCGGCGCCACCGAGTTCTCCAAGGACTCCGGCCGCAGCGAACTGAAGCTCGCCGTGGAAGCCGTCGGTGCCGCTCTCGACGACGCGGGCCTCACCCCCGCCGACGTCGACGGCCTCGTCACCTTCACCATGGACACCAGCCCCGAGATCACCGTCGCCCAGGCGGCCGGGATCGGGGAGCTGTCGTTCTTCTCCCGCATCCACTACGGGGGCGGGGCCGCCTGCGCCACCGTCCAGCAGGCCGCCCTCGCGGTGGCGAGCGGGGTGGCCGACGTCGTCGTCTGCTACCGGGCGTTCAACGAGCGCTCCGGCCGCCGTTTCGGCTCGGGCGTCCAGCGCCGCGAGCCCACCGCCGAGGGCGCCGCGCTCGGCTGGAACCTGCCGTCCGGGCTGCTCACCCCCGCCTCCTGGGTGGCGATGGCCGCCCAGCGCTATCTGTACGCGTACGGCCTCGGCCCGGAGGTCTTCGGGCAGGTGGCGGTGGTCGACCGGCGGCACGCGGCGCGGAACCCGGCGGCGTACTTCCACGGGCAGCCGATCACCCTCGCCGACCACGCCGCCTCCCGCTGGATCGTCGAACCGCTGCGGCTGCTCGACTGCTGCCAGGAGACCGACGGCGGTCAGGCCCTCGTCGTCACCAGCGTGGAGCGGGCCCGCGACCTGCCCCGGCCGCCCGCCGTCGTCGTCGCGGCGGCCCAGGGCGCTGGCCGGTCCCAGGAGCAGATGACGAGCTTCTACCGGGACGGGCTGACCGGCCTGCCGGAGACGGGTGTGGTCGCGCGGCAGCTCTGGCGGAGCTCCGGGCTGGCCCCGGCCGACATCGACGTGGGCATCCTCTACGACCACTTCACGCCGTTCGTCCTGATGCAGCTGGAGGAGTTCGGGTTCTGCGGCCCCGGAGAGGGCGGGGCGTTCGTCGCGGCGGACGCGCTGCCCCTGAACACCCATGGGGGTCAGCTGGGGGAGGCGTACCTCCACGGTATGAACGGCATCGCGGAGGCCGTCCGGCAGATCCGCGGCACCTCCGTCAACCAGGTGGCGGGGGCGGTGAGGTCCCTGGTCACGGCCGGTACGGGGGTCCCGACGTCCGGGCTGATCCTCGGCGCGGACGGCTGAACGGCCAGGGCCGGAGCCATGGCCGGAGCCGGGGCGGACCCTGAGGGCGGGGCGCGGGTCCGTCCACCTTCAGGAGGTGGAGGGCGCACCACCCCTACAACCTGAGGCGGACGGTGCTTCGGGACCTGGGGGCGATCCCCCGGGCGGACCCCGCTCCTAGCGTTGGGTACATGACCACGCCAGTCTGCACGGGCGCCTCCAGGGCGGCCACCGCCACCGCCGCGGGCCACCACGTGCCCTACGCGTCGTTCTCCTCGTACGTACGGGCCCGGGGCCCGGTCCTGCTGCGCACCGCGCGCTCGCTCACCGCGAACCCGTGCGACGCGGAGGACCTGCTGCAGACCGCGCTCGCCAAGACGTACGTCGCCTGGGAGCGGATCGAGGACCACCGGGCGCTGGACGGCTACGTCCGCCGGGCGCTGCTCAACACCCGGACCTCGCAGTGGCGCAAGCGCAAGGTGGACGAGTTCGCCTGCGAGGAGCTGCCCGAGCAGGGCGGCGTCCCGGCGCCGGACCCGGCCGAACAGCAGTCGCTGCACGACGCGATGTGGCGCGCGGTGCTCAAGCTCCCGGACCGCCAGCGCGCGATGGTCGTCCTGCGGTATTACGAAGACCTCAGCGAGGCCCAGACGGCCGAGGTGCTGGGGGTGTCGATCGGTACGGTCAAGAGCGCCGTCTCCCGCGCCCTCGGCAAGCTCCGCGAGGACCCGGAGCTGACCCCGGTCCGCTGAGCCGACCGGGCCCCTCCTGAACGCTCCCCGGTTCGTCGGGCACGCTCCCCGGGCAGGAATTTCTCCCGCGAGTAGTGACATACCGCGTGGTATGTGCGCAGAATCAGCGCAACCTTACTGCCGCGTAGCGCCCACCGGGAGGACGCCGTGCTGAGCACCATGCAGGACGTACCGCTGACTGTCACCCGCATCCTGCACCACGGGATGACGATCCATGGGAAGTCTCAGGTCACGACCTGGACCGGCGAACCCGAGCCGCACCGACGCACCTTCGCCGAGATCGGCACCCGCGCGACCCAGCTGGCCAACGCGCTCCGCGACGAACTGGGCGTCGACGGCGACCAGCGGATCGCCACTCTCATGTGGAACAACTCCGTCCATGTGGAGGCGTACCTCGCGATCCCCTCCATGGGTGCCGTGCTCCACACCCTCAACCTCCGGCTGCCGCCCGAGCAGCTCGCCTGGATCGTCAACCACGCGGACGACAAGGTGGTCATCGCGGACGGTACCCTGCTGCCCCTCCTCGTACCGCTCCTGCCCCATCTGCCGGGCATCGAGCACGTGGTCGTGTCCGGGCCGGGCGACCGCTCGGCGCTGGCCGGGGTCGCGCCGCGCGTGCACGAGTACGAGGAGCTGATCGCGGGCCGCCCGACCACGTACGACTGGCCGGAGCTGGACGAACGCCAGGCCGCCGCCATGTGTTACACCTCCGGCACCACCGGGGACCCCAAGGGCGTCGTCTACTCCCACCGCTCCATCTACCTGCACTCCATGCAGGTCAACATGTCGGAGTCGATGGGGCTGACGGACAAGGACACCACGCTCGTGGTCGTTCCGCAGTTCCACGTGAACGCCTGGGGCCTGCCGCACGCCACGTTCATGAGCGGCGTCAACATGCTCATGCCGGACCGCTTCCTCCAGCCCGCCCCGCTCGCCGACATGATCGAGCGCGAGCGCCCCACGCACGCCGCGGCGGTCCCCACCATCTGGCAGGGCCTCCTCGCCGAGGTCACCGCCAACCCGCGCGACCTCACCTCCATGGCCAACGTGACCATCGGCGGCGCGGCCTGTCCGCCCTCCCTGATGGAGGCGTACGACAAGCTCGGCGTCCGGCTCTGCCACGCCTGGGGCATGACGGAGACCTCGCCGCTGGGCACGATGGCCCACCCGCCCGCCGGACTGAGTGCCGAGGAGGAGTGGCCGTACCGCGTCACCCAGGGCCGTTTCCCGGCCGGTGTGGAGGCCCGGCTGGTCGGCCCGGCGGGCGAGCACCTGCCGTGGGACGGCGAGTCGGCCGGTGAGCTGGAGGTACGGGGGCCCTGGATCGCCGCCGCGTACTACGGCGGGGCCGACGGCGAGCACCTGCGCCCCGAGGACAAGTTCAGCGAGGACGGCTGGCTGAAGACCGGCGACGTCGGTGTGATCAGCACCGACGGCTACCTCACCCTCACCGACCGGGCCAAGGACGTCATCAAGTCCGGCGGCGAGTGGATCTCCAGCGTCGAGCTGGAGAACGCGCTGATGGCCCACCCGGACGTGGCGGAGGCGGCCGTCGTCGCCGTACCGGACGAGAAGTGGGGCGAGCGGCCGCTCGCGACGGTGGTGCTCAAGGAGGGCACCGCCGGGACCGACTACGAGGCGCTGAAGACGTTCCTCGCCGAGTCGGGCATCGCCAAGTGGCAGCTGCCGGAGCGGTGGTCGGTGATCGCGTCCGTACCGAAGACGAGCGTCGGCAAGTTCGACAAGAAGGTGATCCGGAAGCAGTACGCGGACGGGGAGCTGGACGTCACGCAGATCTGAGGCCTTGCCTGCTTGCTTCTTGCTTGTTTCACGTGAAACAGGGCGCGACGAGACGGGTAGGGGACAGGGCAAGGGACAGGGCGGGGAGCAGGGCGGGGGCGGTACGGGAACTCCGTACCGCCCCCGCCCTGTTCTGTGCGGTCAGTTCGTCCCTATCTTCGCCAGCAGGTCGACGATCCGGGACTGCACCTCGTCGCTGGTGGACCGCTCCGCCAGGAAGAGCACGGTCTCCCCGGAAGCGAGCCGGGGCAGCTCCGAGGGGTCCATCCCGGCCGAGGTGTAGACGACCAGCGGGGTGCGGTTGAGCTGGCCGTTGGCGCGCAGCCAGTCGATGATCCCGGCGCGTCGGCGGCGTACCTGCATCAGGTCCATGACCACCAGGTTCGGCCGCATCCGGCCCGCCAGATCGACGGCCTCGCTGTCGGTCGCCGCCCGGGCGACCTGCATCCCGCGCCGCTCCAGGGTCTGCGCGAGCGCCGCCGCGATCTCCTCGTGCTCCTCGATCAGGAGGACGCGGGGCGGGTGCTGCTCGCTGTCGCGGGGAGCGAGCGCCTTGAGGAGGACGGCCGGGTCGGCCCCGTACGCGGCCTCCCGGGTCGCCTGCCCCAGACCGGCCGTGACCAGCACCGGAACCTCGGCGGCGACGGCCGCCTGACGCAGCGACTGCAACGCGGTACGGGTGATGGGCCCGGTCAGCGGGTCGACGAAGAGCGCGGCGGGGAACGCGGCGATCTGGGCGTCGACCTCCTCACGGGAGTTGACGATCACCGGACGGTAGCCCCGGTCGCTGAGCGCCTGCTGGGTCGGTACGTCGGGGGCGGGCCAGACGAGCAGCCGACGCGGGTTGTCCAGCGGCTCGGGCGGCAGCTCGTCGTCGATGGGGTGGGGCTGCGGACGGTTGGCGACCTCGACCGCACCACCCGGCCCGTCCAGCGGCTCGGGCCCCTCGGCGCCTTCGTCGGGCGCCCCTATGGCGTACGCGCGCCCCTCGGCCACGGGGGGCGCCAGCAACTGTCCGGAGCCGGGGCCGGTGCCGGAGCCGGGTCCGGTGGTGGCTTCCGGAGCCTGGGCGCCGTGCTGCGCGCCCGGGGCTGTGGGGTCCGTGCCGTCGGCGGAGGGCTGGGCGGTGGGGCGCTCGCCCTCCGGCGGGGCGGCGAGCTTGCGGCGCCGGCCTGCCCCGCCGAGGCTCTGCTGCTGCGGGCCGGGCTGGGCGGGGTGATTCGGTTGCCCGGGCTGCTGACCGGGCTGGTTCTGCTGGTGGGGGAGCTGCTGGGCGAAGGGCACGCCCTGGCCCAGGGTCCGCACGCTGAACGCCCGCCCCTGCGTCGAGTCCGGGTTGCCGCCCGGCATCGGCTCCTCGGCGGGCAGCGGCTGCCGCCGCGCGTCCGGAGCCGGGGCGCCCGCACCGCCGTCGGCCGGGTGCGCCGCCGGGCCGGGGACGGCCGCGGTCCCGGTGGTGTGGGCGGTCTGCCCGTTGCCGCCCCAGGACCGGTCGTCCGGCGCGGGGTGAGGGCCGTGCGAGGGTTCCGCGTCCGGAGCGGGGCCCGGCGGCACGGCGCCCCAGGGCTGCTCGTCCGGTGCGGTGCCGGGGCCCGGCTGCGGTGCCCCGGCCCACTCGGTGTGCGGGGCGTGCGGCGCCACGGGGTGGGCCTGCGGGGGCGTGTGACCGGCCTCGGGGGCGGTGCGCTGGTGGTGGTGGCCCTCGTCGCCGGGCGGGGGCACGGGTACGGACGCGGGTGCGGTGCCCGGTGCGTCGGGCGCCCGGTCCGCGTCGGCGGGGGGCAGGGCGAAGGCGGTACGCGGACCGGCCTCGGCGGCGGTGCGCTCCTGGGCGGCCGCCAGCGCCCGGCGGGCCCGGCGCCCACCGGGCTGCTCCGGGGCCTGGCCGAGGGCGTGGGGCTGCTGGGCCTGGTTCTGGCCCGCCTGCCCCTGCTCCGGGCCCGTGCTGCCGTTACCGGCCGCGAGGGCGGGGAGCGCCGGCCGGTGCTCCCCCTCACGCCGCGCCCGCCGCCCGGTGGGCGGCACCGGCTGCTGTGCCTCGGTGGGAACACCCTGGGGCGGCACGGTCTGCCCGCGCTGCGGCCGTCCGCCGCCGCCCTGCGCACCCTCGGCGGCGGTGACGACGGACCCCTCGGAGGGGGCGGGGACCGGGAGGGCGGGGGAGAGGGAGGAGGGCGCGGAGGGCGCGGAGGGCGTGGCGGAAGTCAGCGCGAGGGCCTGCCGCTGAGGCTGCTGCGGGGCGTGCTGGGCCTGCTGAGCCTGCGGAGCTTGCTGGGACTGCGGGGCCTGCTGCGGGGCGCCGCCCTGCTCACCACGTACGGCTTCGAGCCCGCCGACACCGACCTGAGACAGCCCGACCTGAGGCACACCGGCCTGAGACGCCCCGACCTGAGGCACACCAACCTCAGATACCCCGACCTCAGATACCCCGGCCTGAGGCGCACCGATCTGAGACGCCCCGACCGGAGAAGCCGCAGCTCCCCCCGGCCCGATCGCCATCGGACCGCTCCCGCCCGCTCCGGCCCCTGCTCCGCCACCTCCCGCCCCGGCCTCCGCCGGGCTGGGACGGCCACGCCTGCGCCCCGACCCCTCGCCCTGCTGGGCCGGGATCAGCTCGGGGGCCGTCTGCTCCTCGGGGGCGGCGGCCCCACGGCGGGCCCGGCGCCGCCCGGTCGGCTCGGCGACGGGACCGTCCGCCGGGCTCCCCGTATCGGCGGGGCCGACCGCGGCTTCGGCCTCAGGCGCACCGGGGCTGCCCAGGAACGCATCGGTGGACGACCGGCGCGCCCGGCGGCGCCCGCCGCTGGTGACGCCCGGCGCCCCGACACCCTCGGGCGGCGGAGCAAGGGCGGGCTCCACCGGGGCCTCCGGGAGCGCGATGGTGCCCGAGCCGGCGCCGATCGGGATGTCGAGGACGTACGCGCTGCCGCTCATCCCCGGCATCTCGTGCGTCTGGAGCACACCGCCGTGCGCCTGGACGATGCCGCGCACGATCGGCTCGTGCACCGGGTCGCCCCCGGCGTACGGTCCGCGTACCTCGATCCGTACGACGTCACCGCGCTGGGCGGCGGCCACGACCACGGTGGAGTCGACGTAGCCGCCCCCGGGGACGGCCCGGGTCTTGCCGGTCGAATCGACACCGCAGACGTCCGCGACCAGGTGGGCGAGGGCGGTCGCGAGCTGACGCGCGTCGACCTCGGCCTCGATCGGCGGGGCGTGCACGGCGAACTGGGCGCGCCCGGGCCCGATCAGCTCGACCGCCCCGTCGATGCCGCCGGTCACGATCCCCTCGATCATCACCGGAGCCTTGTGCAGCGCCTCCACACCCGCGTCGAGGCGCTGGTAGCCCAGCACGTTGTCGACGAGGGTGGTCATCCGGGCGTACCCGGCGGCGAGGTGGTGCAGGATCTGGTTGGCCTCGGGCCACAGCTGCCCGGCCGGGTCGGCGGCGAGCGTGGACAGCTCCCCGCGCAGCTCCTCCAGGGGCCCGCGCAGCGAACCGCCGAGGACGGCGGTGAGCTGCGAGTGCTGGGCGCCGAGGGAGGCGAGCAGCTCGGCCTGACCCTCGACCTCGGCGGCGTGCCGCTCGGCCCGGTCGGCCAGCTCGGCGGCGTGGGCCTCCTTCAGCGACGCCAGCTCGGCCGCGTGGGCTTCCTTGAGGGCGGTGACCTCGTCGGAGTGGCTCGTGGTCAGCTCGGCGACGACGCTCTTGTGCTGGGCGGAGAGCTCTTCGTACGGCCTGCGGTCGGTGAAGGTCATCACGGCGCCGACGAGCTGGTCCCCGTCGCGTACCGGCGCGGTCGTCAGGTCCACAGGCACCTGGTCGCCGCTCTTGGACCAGAGCACCTGGCCGCGTACCCGGTGCTTGCGCCCGGACTTGAGGGTGTCGGCGAGCGGAGATCCCTCGTACGGGAACGGCTCGCCCTCCGCCCGCGAGTGCAGGATCAGCGGGTGCAGCTCCTGGCCGCCGAGGTCGCTGGCCCGGAAGCCGAGGATCTGCGCGGCGGCGGGGTTGACGAGGACGACGCGCCCGTCGGTGTCGGTGCCCACGACGCCCTCGGAGGCGGCGCGCAGGATCATCTCGGTCTGGCGCTGCGAACGGGCCAGCTCGGCTTCCGTGTCGACGGTGCCGGAGAGGTCCCGTACGACGAGCATCAGCAGCTCGTCACCGGTGTAGCTGGAGTGGATGTCGTTGTACGCGGCCTGGCCGCTGTCCAGGCTGGCGCTGGTGACCTCGACGGGGTACTCGTGCCCGTCGGTGCGCCGCGCGGTCATCCGCGTCGGCTTGGTCCTGCCCTGCTCGTCCGCAGCCTCGGGCCGGCGCATCGATCCCGGGATCAGCTTGGAGTCGAACTCCGGCAGCAGATCGAGCAGTCCGCGACCGACGAGCGCGGTGCCCGGGGTCTCGAACATTTCGAGGGCGATGGCGTTGGCGTTGACGACCGTGCCGTTGCAATTGACGAGCAGAAGCCCGTCCGGAAGGGCATCGAGTATGGCTGCGAGGCGAGCAGTGCCTCGGGATGGCCTGCTGCTCACGACGACGCTTCCTCCCTGATTACCGCACCTTGCCGACAGCGGGCCCCATCTTGCCCCTCGGGCCGCAGACTGTCACTGGAGGAGTCTAAGGCCGGGGAGGGCCCGGGGGCGGCGGATGAGGGGGAGCTCTCACCAAGGTTCTGTGCACGGCGTGTACGCCACCGGCCTATGACGTGTACGTCCGCGCACCCGGTGACGTGCGCGGACGCATACGGGAAGGCGTACGGGAGGCACACGGGGAGGCCTCTGAGGCCCCTGCCGGGAGCCCCCTTCGGAAGCCTCTACAGCCTCTACCGGAGCCTCTGCAGCCTCTACCGGAGGTCGGGGAGGACCGGCACCAGGTTGTTCCAGCGGGCGATCTCGCAGCCGTCGCCCCGGGTCACGGTGGTGTCCACGGGCCGGCCCTCCCAGGTCCCGACGATGCGGGCGTAGGCGTCGCCGCCGTAGATCATGGTGCACATGGTGCCCTCGGGCGCCGCCCGGAACAGGTCCTGCCCCGCCCGCGTGGCCCCGACCTCCGCGAGCCGGTCACAGGCGGCCTGCCGCTCCGGGTGGGTGCCCCCGGTGGGCCCGCAGGTCAGCTCGAACGTCCCGTCGGCCCCGGCGACCCCGGAACGCTCCACGGTCACGGTGAGCCGGGTCCGCGCGGCGGGCTTCTCGCTCCCCCCGCTGCCGCCGCCCTTCAGGAACGAGGGCAGCGCCGGGAGCGGCACGGGCAGCGGCCCGAGGGCGGGCTTGACGGCGGAGAGGGGCCCGGAGGTGGGCAGGGCGGACGGCACCTGCCCGGAGGCGGAAGCGGCGGGCGCGGCGGCGGACACCGCGGCGAGCGTGACAACGGCGGTGAGGGCGAGACGGCGCAGCATGCGGGCTCCTGTATCTCGGCTAGCTCTGGTTCTCGCTAGCACGGCAATCTCAGCGAGGACGGTGGGCGACGAATGCGCCCCACCGACGGAGGCCGAAGCCCCACGCCTCTCTAACGCGCCTCCCGCCCGGACGTTGCGCCACCACGCCGAAGTGCTTTGCCCTGGCCCCCGCATGGCGAGTAACGTGGTCGCCGATTGGTGACACGACGTTCGACTGTGTCATCATCTGCACGCACCACTCGCGTCCGCGCGAGGTGTGTGGAGGAGGCGTCGCCTAGTCCGGTCTATGGCGCCGCACTGCTAATGCGGTTTGGGTCTTAAAGCCCATCGAGGGTTCAAATCCCTCCGCCTCCGCTCCACCCCGAAGCCCCGTGCCCCTGGCACGGGGCTTCGGCCGTTCTCGTCCCCGGGACGCTCGCACGACGCGGTCAAGAGGGCGGCAGAGATCCACCTCGGAAGGGTTTTTCCGCAGGTCAGATGGGGTGGAGGCAATGGATTTCGCGTCACGGCGCAGGTCATGTAATGTTGTTCCCGCAACGCCGACCAGGCAGAAAAGCCCGGAACGCCAAGCACTCGTAGCTTAACGGATAGAGCATCTGACTACGGATCAGAAGGTTGCAGGTTCGAATCCTGCCGAGTGCACAGCAGGCCAGAGGCCCCCAGGAGAAATCCTGGGGGCCTCTCGCGTTTCCCGTACAGCAACCGCATCAGCCCGGAGAGAGGCCTGGCGCAGGGCCCCACGGACCTCTTGGATCGTGGGCCTGTCGCCGGGATCCGGGCTGAGCATGGTGTCGATCAGGCCGCCCAACTCACCCGGTGCTCGAACGGGCCGACGTCTGCCGCTCGCGACGGCTCGCCTCTGCTCCGGGCGTGGTGCGTCGTCCGGGTACTCGACGGCCCGCCGGCCCGTGGCGGAAATGAGCAGGGACGCACCGAGGGCGTAGACGTCCGCTTCCTGAGTCGCCTCAGCCTCCCCGGTCGCGAGCACACTGCGCGCGATCTCCGGCGCCTCGTAGTGGACCAGGCAGCCGCGGAACGGGAAGTCGTACTGCTCGGGGACGTGCCCGCCCCGTGCCAAGGCCAGGTCGATGAGGTGCGTGCGCTCCGGACCGATGATGAAGTGTGCGGGTTGCACATCGCCGTGAGCCCAGCCCATGGCATGGAGTTCGGCCGGCGCCTCTACGCAGCCGAGGGCTTCGCTGCTGTGCGGTTCCGTACGAGAGCCCGGCTCCCGACAGGGCTTCCAGAGTTCGTAGAGATCAGGCCCCTCGCGCCACGGCTGGACGTTCCAGGTGCCCCGCTCCCATTCACCGTACGCGGCGGAGTCATCGGAGCCGATCCGGTGCAGCACGGTGCCTTCGCGGGGCGTCAAGGTCGTTCGTGCAGTTGGAATGCACGCGGCATCGCGCTTCGCCTGAGAATACGAGTTCCAGGTGCCTGACTCGGTGACGGACAAGGAAGACTCGTAGTGATCTCTGCACAGGACTGGGCCGACGCCCGGCGCATTTGGGACTACCACCAGATGGGCCACGCCCTCCACCCCTGTTCCGTTGCCATCGGGCTCGGCAGCCATGACCTGGGAGTGGCCGACACGTCGGCAGACCTGTACCAGCGTGGATTGGTGCCGCTCCTGCTCTTCACTGGAGCCACGAGCCCCACGACCAGGGAGCGGATGCCCCGCGGGGAAGCCGTCCACTACCGAGAGCGGGCCATCGAATTGGGTGTTTCCAGCGTGGCTGTCCTTGTGGAGCCGAAGGCGCGCAACACAGGTGAGAACATCCGCTTCTCGCGCGAGGTGCTGGAGAGGCAGGGCGTCGAGGTGGCCTCCGTTCTCTTGGTCAGCAAGCCGTACGAGGAACGGCGGGCGTACGCTACTGCCCGCAAGCTGTGGCCTGAGGTGGAGATCGTCAGTGCTTCGACGCCGATGACTCTTGATGAGTACGTGGATTCCATCGGTGACGCACGTCTGGTGATCGACATGCTTGTGGGCGCATTGCAACGCCTGATGATCTACCCGGATCAGGGATTCATGATCAGCCAGCCCGTACCTGCCGACGTCTCCGAGGCGTACCAGCGCCTCTGCAGAGCCGGTTTCACCAGCCGACTCCTGGCCACCGATTCGCCCTTCGCTTGAGCGATACCAAGAGCTGTTACAGGTTTCTCCACCTCATCAAGCACCCGGCTCCGCTCCGCCGGGCGCGCTTCCCGGCTCCGCTCGGGGCTGCCGCTCCTGCCTTCCGCCCGCTCCGCCCCGGCTGCGCCGACGCCCGCCCACTGTGGATAGGCCCGGAGGTCATGACTCGATCACCCGACGCGCTCTCGGCCCACGGTCACAGACGATGCTTCCGGCGGGGGATCGGCCGGCACGGGGTGGGAGGGGGCGCTGTTCCCGGCCGCGGGCACATTGGGGCGGACGGGATGGGAGCTGGGGTTGAGTGGTGGGCTGGGATTGGCTCGCCAGTGTGGCTGCGCTTCAGTGCTTGGCCGTGTGATCCAGGATGGCGGCGGCGAGCGGTGCGTGGACATCAGGAGGAAGGGCATGCCCCATGCCGGGGATCTCGACGATGCGTGCGCCTTGAATCGCCTGAGCAAGGTGATCGGGATGCGGCGGAGGAGAGACCGGTTCGGCAGGGGCGGAAATGACCAGGGTGGGCGCTGTGGCCTTGGCGAGTTGCGCTGTGCGGTCCAGGCCGGAGGCGTCGGCACGTGCATGCGCAGTGTTGGTGGCGTAGTGACCGGTGTGCTCGATGATCTTCAACTCCAGCCTGCGGGCGTATTCGGCATCGAAGGGAAGCTGATTCCCGCCCAGTACCCGCCAGTGCTCGACTCGCCGTTCCAACTCCGCTTCCAGATCGAGGTCCGGCACGGGACGGGACCACATCTCCAGCAACTTGGGATCGATCCCGGGGAGTTCCTCGGGTAGGACGCGAGTCCCATCCGGTCGGACGTAGGGGGCCTGGCTGAGCGCGCTTGTGCCGATCAGCGTGGCACTGAGCAGCCGGTCCGGATGGTCTGCGACCAGGAGCTGGGCGAGCATTCCGCCCAGGGACATGCCCACGATGTGAGCGCGGTCGATCGCGAAGCCGTCCAGCACTGTGAGGGCGTCTTCCGCGAGCTGACTGATGGGATAGGGCCGCTCATCGAACGCCCAGGTGGAGCGACCGGTGTCCCGGTGGTCGTAGCGGATCACACGATGGCGCGAGGCAAGCAAGTCCACCAGCTCATCCGGCCAGCCCAGACCTGATGCCTGCGCTCCCATGATCAGCATCAAGGGAGGCGCGTCGGCTGCACCCCGATCTTCCGTCCATAGGCGTACTCCGGGTGCCGCGTCGATGAAGCGTTCCATCGTGTTCCTCCACCTGGAAGCAAAGGCAAGACGAGACGTATCGTATCGCATCTGGGTTGTGTGGCGTTGGGGAGAGCGAGCGCGAGGTAACTGGACGATCCCTGGGCTTGTGACGCGGTACAGCAGCGAAGTACCGCAACTACAGCAGCCACGTGCACATAGCAGCGCACATGCGAGGTCCCCGAACGACCTGCTTGCCCTTCAGTGACCCTTCTGCATAGAGCTACGGATCAGAAGGTTGCAGGTTCGGATCCTGCCGAGTGCACAGGTAGCACCAGATGAAGGCCCCCACCCTCCTCAGAGGGTGGGGGCCTTCCTCGTTTGATCTCACTTCTTCTCACGTCTCTGTTGATCTTGCCCCTTGCTGGGCGGAGAGTTCGGCTTAACCAGCTCTGCGGTGTGCGTACCAGGTGGTGGCGGCTGCCGCGAGGCGCAGGGTCCACGGGTCGGGGTCGGCGTCGCTGATCTCGGACCAGACGTTGGCGTTGGCGGCGGCGAAGGCGGTGATGCCTTCGACGGGGGCGGTGTGCCAGGAGGGGATCTCGGCGGCCCAGTGCTCGGCGGATACGGGGGCGTGTCCGGCGGCGATGAGCCAGATGACCCAGTAGCCGGCATCGAGCCAGGCCGCTCCCCGGGTGGCCCAGGCCCAGTCGACCAGGCGGGCCCGGTCGCCCGCCGGGGCGTGGTCGTCGACGAGGACGTTGGTGTTGTTCAGGTCAGTGTGGAGGAGGTGGGGTCCGGCGAAGAAGCGGAGGTCGTCGGGGTGGGCGGCGTAGTGCTCCAGGCGCTGTTCGGCGTGGCGTAGTTCGATGCCGGGGCACGGGGTCTCGCCCAGGTGGCGCAGGAGGGCGGCGACTTCGGGGAGGTCGGGGGAGCCGGGGGCGTAGTCGGCATGGTGGCCGCCGAGGGCTTCGAAACCGAGGAGGTCCCAGCCTGCGTCCTCGACGCGCCAGCGGAGGGCGGGGGCCAGCCCGGTGAGGAAGGGGGCGAGGGCGGCCTCCCGGTGCTGGGTCCAGGCGCGGGGGTGTTCGGTGCGCAGGCCCTTGATGTGCCAGGTGCCCGTGGCGGAGGTGACGCGGGCCGCGATCTCGCTGTTGAAGCCCTCGGTCGTCTCCTTGACCGCGAGGAGGGGGCCGGTCCGCTCTTCGACGGCAGCACGGGTGGCGGGCGGCAGCCGGTCGAGGCCGATGCGGGTGGTCGCCATGGGGCTCCACTCTTCCACGAGGTCAGTGGTGGGGGGCTTCGGTTGGAAGAACGTCCCGAAGCCCCCGCGGTTCTGTGCGGCCGGCTGTCTACCGGTACGGGTTGTCGTCGTTGCAGCCCGGGACGGCCCCTTCGGACAGCACCTCCAGGTCGTCCAGGAGGACCACTCCCTCGGGCTCCTCCAGGGCCGGCGGTCGGGGGCCGATCTCCACCATGACAGCGGTCATGACGCTTCCTCGCTTCCGTGTTGGCAGTAGGTGTTCAGTGGTGCCTTCGCCTCCTGGTACGCCTTGGCGAGCGGTCGGCAGATCCGGCAGGTGCCGGAGAGCCGACAGCCGCCGCAGCCACCGGTGCGAAGCATCTGGGCATCGGCGATGCCGGGCAGCCGGAGGAGTCCGTCCAGACCCTCGGACATGAGGTCGACGGGGTTCTCGCGGCCGACCTTGCACATGGTCGCCAGGCCGTGCGGATCGACGTGGAAGAAGGCGTGCCCGGCGGGGCAGCCCTGGAAGACGCCGGTCTTGTCCAGGAAGCCGGGGGCCTGTGCGGCCAGCGGTTCGGGCGTGCCGCTGTACGTGGGCGAGATCGTGCCGTACTCCTGACGGCCCGCCCCGTACTGCTCGGCGAAGGCGCGCATGGCGTCCAGCTCGTGGGCTTTGTGACGGGTGATGATCAGTGCCAGTTCCAGCGCGATCCCGGCCTCGCGCGCCGCGACGAGCCCCTTCTCGACCAGCTTGAACGCCCCAGGCTTGCGGGTGAGCGAGTCGAAGCTGTCCGGGGTCGTTCCGTAGAGGGAGACGGTCACCTTGTGCGGCGGCAGGTCGCGCAGGAGGTTGATGATCTCGGGGCGGTGGAGCCGGGAGCCGTTGGTGAGGATCTCGATCAGCATCCCGGAGCGGTGAGCGAGGGTGTACGCGTCCACGAAGTCCCGGTCGATCAGCGGCTCACCGCCGGTGAACTGGAGCCACAACACCCCGGCATCCCGCAGCAGGCGCAGGAGCCGGACCTTGCCCGGCCAGGGCAGCCCCTCGAACTTCCGCTCCGCGAGGTAGCAGTGCTCGCAGTTGAAGTTGCAGCCCTTGTTGATCTCGTATGTGGCCCGGCCGTACCCGAGCCTGGTCTCCGGCCGTACGAGGACGGTGTCCCGCATCACCGCGTCTGCCAGGTCCACCTTCCAGGCTGTACGGGCGTGGTCGAGGAGCCAGGCCGGTAAGGGCCTGCTGCTCTCGGCGGCCGAGGCCAGCTCCTCGTACAACGTCCGAGGGATGCGCATGCCGCCCTTGGAGCCGGGGCGGGCGATCAGGAACGTTCCGTTGTACGGGCTCGCGATCAGCCGGCGCACGGGACTTCCTCCAGGGCGCTTTCCCAGGTGTGCTGCGCGGTGTGGTCCGCGAACAGACGGCAGCCGTCACCGTCAGGCCCAGGGGTGGCCACCGGGCAGTCCGGCAGTACGACGAGCTCCGCCTCGCCTGTCCCGCACCAGCGGAGCCACAGTGCGGTCCCGTACGCGCCCGTATCGGTGAGGAGACCGAAGTGCTCCCCCTCGTCGTGAACGGACAGCTGGCACCGCACCGCCCTGTCGATGTGCGTGACGGCCGACTTCTCCCCCGCCTCTCTTGCCAGTTCGAGGGGCACCCGGCGCCAGCGCGCGCACCGGGGGTGGTCGTACGGCGGGTAGCGGCCCGGGTTCTCCGGGACGCCCGTGCTCGGCACGGTGACCTGGTGGAGGCTGCCCCCCTCCTTGTTGGAGGGCAGCAGGCCCGCCGTTGCGAGCTGGGCACCGGGGTTCACGTCGCTCTTGAAAGATGGCATGAGTGCATCCCTGTTCAGGAGTCACCGCCAGTCGGCAACCTCTCTAGATGTCTGAAGTGAAGCAGTGCATCTCTAGAGATGTCAATTCTTCTCTAGAGATGTGTGCCTTGACGCCTCAGAGTCGATTGGTTGCGAGCGAGCACGTTCCACGGATGGACCGTACGGTTCTTTCGTGGAAGAAGCCCCTAGGCTGTCTAGAGAGGAGAGGGAGAGGCCACTCATGTCCATCGAGGGCGCCAAGCGGCTGCCGAAGTACCAGCGGATCGCCGACGAGCTGCGGGACGCCATTCAGTCAGGGCAGTACCGGCCCGGTGATCGGCTGCCGGGTGAGAACGACCTCATGGCGGACCACGGCGTCGCTCGGATGACCGCCCGGCAGGCGCTCGGTGTTCTGCAGAGCGAGGGCATTGTCGAGTCGCGCAAGGGGGCTGGCGTCTTTGTGCGGTCGTTCCGCCCGCTGCGTCGCCAGGGCATCCAGCGCCTGGCCCGGTCCCAGTGGGGTGAGGGCCGGTCCGTCTGGTCCGTCGACACCGAAGACCGGACTCTGGTCGTAGACCGAGTACGCGTCACTGAGCAGAGTGCGCCCGAGCACGTGGCCCGCGTGCTGGGAGTGGAAGAGGGCGAACCCGTATGTGTTCGTAGTCGGCGCTTCGTGCTGGACGGCAAGCCGGTGCTCCTCGCCACGTCGTATCTGCCGGCGAGTCTGGTGGCCGGGTCGGCCATCACTCAGGAGGACACCGGGCCCGGCGGCACGTACGCGCGGCTTGCCGAACTCGGTTCGGAGCCGGTCCACTTCCGTGAGGAGATTCGGTCCCGCATGCCGATGGCGGCCGAGGCTGAGCAGTTGGAGCTCTCGACCGGGACGCCCGTCATGCTGATCTGCCGGACTGCCTTCACCGACGAGGGCCGTGCGGTCGAAGTCAACGAGATGACCCTCGACTCTGCTTCGTACATCCTCGAATACGCCTTTGACGCCTAAGGGTCTCCCGTCGTCGGGCAGCGCTGACCCGGCCCCAGGTCAGCTGGTTGCCTCGTCCATGAGTATGTAGAGGAGTCCGACGAGGGTGCCGCTGCTGACGATGTCGCGGCGGTTGATCATGTCTCGGATGGTGGTCAGGGGAATCCATTCGATGCGGTCGGATTCGTTCTTCTCGGTCGGGGGGCCTTGGTAGGTGGCGCTGTCGGCGCGGAAGAGGTGGTGCTGGGAGTCGGTGATGCCATTGGCCGGTTCGGCGTAGATGAGTGGTCTGATCGGGCCGGGGCGCCAGCCGGTTTCTTCGAGGACTAAGCGGTTGCCGTCCGGGGTCTCGATGTCGGTGATCCACAGGTTCACCCAGTGGTTCTCGTGGACCGGGCGTTCCTCGTGGATCTTCCACTGCGTGCTGCGGCTCCTCCCGACCAGGGTGTTCAGCATCGCGGAGTCTCTGGGGGAGGGGACCGCGTTCTAGGCGTGCGCGTCGGTGATGTGGGTCTGCGCGTTCATCACCACATCGTGGAGGCTTCCCGGCCGTACGCCCTCGTGTGCCATCCACTCGTCGAGGCGGGGCGCAGGTGCTTCGCCAGCCCGTGCCCGTGGCGGCGTAGGGCGGAGCGGTTGACCGAGATCTCTTCCTGGATCTCTCGCCGCAGGTCGTCCGTCCAGCCCTGTTCGCGGTCGGTCGGCTCCAGCGGGGCCTTCAGGGCGGCCACTGCCTTGTCCAGAGATTCTGTCAGGTCCACAGTTCTCCCGTCACGAACACTTTTGAGGCCGAGTGCCACGGTGTTTGTACCGGAAGCCTGAAATCCCTGCTCATGGGGACTATGGGCGGGGATTTGCCGGAGAGCGCCACGGAGCGTGGAGCTGGCGTGGAGTTTGTTTATCGGCCTACCGTCGCGGACTTCGCGGAGGCCCTGCGGGCGCGTGCGCTGAGGACCGCGGCGGGGCGGGGGGCAGGTGCTGGTGATGTTGCTGGCCGTTGGTGTTCCCGCGATGCTCTTTGTGCTCGTTGCCGGTTTGGGGCCGCTGGCGAGCGTGCTGGTGCCGGTGCTCTCGTTGGGGGTCATGGTCGTGGTCCTGGTGGTGGGGATGCGGGCCCAGGCCCGGCAGATGTTCAGCATCGTGGAGCCGTACGGGGAGTGCCGCATGGTGGCCGATGAGCGGGGTGCCGTCAGTACTGGTGAGCGGGCGTCGTTCACCACCGAGTGGTCGGTGTACAGCGGGTACCTGGAGACCTCCCGGCTCTTCGTGCTCTTCGGCGGTGAACGCTCGGCCGGGGTCGGCGTGCTGCCCAAGCGGGGTGCCCAGGATCCCGCCGACGTGGAGCGTCTCCGGGGGATCCTGGGGCGGAACCTCAAGCCGTTGTAGCCTCCGGTGCCGATGTGGGAATCGGAGTGGGCTTCGCGAGGACAGGGCGGCGGCGGGTGGGGACGGCCAGGGTCGGGTTCGCCACGCCCCAGGCCGCGCCCTTGCAGACCAGCTCCTTGTAGAACGCGGCCAGACGGCCGGTCAGGGCGGCGGTACGGGCGCGGTCGTCGGCGGTGACGTACTGGATCAGGCCCTCCTTGCGGCCCAGCGAGATGCACTGGTTGAAGTAGCGGAGCGGGACGGTCGGGGACTTGGTGCCGGTCAGGCGTGCTGCGATGGAGTCGGCGGCCTGCCAGGCGGTGGGGATGCCCGAGGCGCATGACATGCGGAGCGGCTTGTCGCCGGGGCCTTGCACCAGGGCCGCGTCGCCGATGGCGTACACGTCCGGGTGGGAGAGCGAGCGCATGGTGCTGTCGACCTCGATCCGGCCCGTGGCGTCGATCTTCAGCGCGGTCGCCTGCGCGATCGGGTGGGCCGCGAAGCCTGCCGTCCAGATCGTGACCGATGCGGGCAGGTCGCCCGCCGTGGTGGTGATGTGGGTGGCGTCGACCCCGGTGACCGTGGTGTTCTCGTGCACCGTGATGCGCAGGTCGGCCATGACCTTCCGCAGGTGGCGGACGCCCTTGGGGGAGAGCCAGTCGCCCAGGGCTCCTCGGGCGGCGAGGGTGACCTTGAGGTCGGGGCGGGCCTCGGCGATCTCGGTCGCCGCCTCCAGGCCGGTCAGGCCGCCGCCCACGACGACCACGGGCTGCCCGGCGCCCAGGGCGGCCAGGCGTTCGCGCAGCCTCAGGGCTCCGGGGCGGCCGGCGATGTCGTGGGCGTGTTCGGCGGCGCCGGGGACGTCGTGGGTGTTCCAGGTGGAGCCGAGGGCGTACACGAGGGTGTCGTACGGGAGTTCCTCGACGCCGGTTGCCTCGGAGCCCTTGTCACTGATTCCGGTCGTCCCGGTCTCCGTGATCGATACCGTTCTGCGGTCCACGTCGACCGCCGTCACCCTCGCGAGGCGCAGCCTTACCCCCGTACCCGCGAACATCTCGCTGAACGGGCGGGGCCTGAGCTCCTGGCCGACGGCCAGCTGGTGCATCCTGACCCGCTCGACGAAGTCCGGCTCGGCGTTGACGAGCGTGATGGCGACGTCCTCGCGGCGCAGCCGCCTGGTGAGGCGGCCGGCGGCGATCGCTCCGGCGTATCCGGCACCGATGACGACGATGCGGTGCTGTCCGTGTCCGATTCCGTGCTGCATGACCTGTGCTCCTGTCTCGCGCGGCTTCGCCCCTTGAACCGGGCAGCCCGTCGATTCCTGACAGGGGTGGGGTGTGACCTGAGTCACGTGCGTGGTTCAGAATGCGTGGAGCAGGGGGTCCCCGTGCTCCGTGGCCGCCCATCGCCTCGTCGCGCGTTCCAGCTTGTCGGGGTTGGCCTGGCTGCGGAACGCGGCGATGCCCTCGGTGGTGATCTCCAGGCACAGGATGCCGACGACCCGGCCGTCGACGACCGCCACGAGGGCGGGGGAGCCGTTGGCCGTCGTGGCGTGGATCTCGGCGGAGCCGCCCACCAGGTCGCGCTTGGCCTTGCCGGGCTTGAACAGGCCCCGCATGAACTTCGCGACCGCGAGCGCGCCCTCGAACGGCTTGGTGCGGGCCGGTACCTTCCCGCCGCCGTCGCCGATCGCGACGGTGTCCGCCGTGAGCAGTTGCACGAGCGGTTCGGTCCGTCCGCTGGTGGCGGCCGTGAGGAACTCCTCCACGATCCGCCGGGCGGCGGCCTCGTCGACCTCGGTACGGGTGCGGCCCTCCGCGATGTGCTTCTTCGCGCGGTGGAAGATCTGCTGGGCGGCGGCCTCGCTGATGTCGAGGATCTCCGCGATCTTCCGGTGCGGGTAGTCGAAGGCCTCCCGCAGCACGTACACGACCCGCTCGTTGGGCGAGAGCCGCTCCATGAGGGTGAGGACGGCGTACGAGACCGACTCCCGCTGCTCGGCGGTGTCGGCCGGGCCGAGCATCGGGTCCCCGGCGAGCAGCGGCTCGGGCAGCCACTGGCCCACGTACGACTCGCGCCGGGCACGGGCCGAGGTGAGCTGGTTCAGGCACAGGTTGGTGAGGACCTTCGTCAGCCAGGCCTCGGGGACCTCGATGCGGTCGATGTCGGCGGCCTGCCACCGCAGGAACGTGTCCTGCACGGCGTCCTCGGCATCGCTCGCCGAGCCGAGCAGGCGGTACGCGATGGCCTCCAGGCGGGGCATGGAGGCTTCGAACCGGTCCATATGGGTCCGCGTCAGAGCCATGGTTCGGATCCTAGCCCTCAGTTGATGTAACCGGACCGCGGCTCGTGACGTATCCGGACTGCTGCTCGGTGGTGGCAGGAACCCGGGCGGGCCCGTTGCCGTCCTGCTGAGGAGGGATGCCACGACGGCATGCCCAACGGGGGGCGGAACTGATGAACCAGTACGGAAGAGGGCCCCGTCGGGCGGCCCTGCTGACTCTCGCCCTCGTGACGTCGTTCGGTGTGGGGGCCTGCAGTCCGGGTGAGGAGTCCGGCGCGCCGCCGTCTTCGCCCCGGTCCAGCGCGCCGGGCGGTGCGACGACGCCCGGTCCGACGATGCCCGGTGGGACGGCGCCCGAGGCGACGGCGTCCGGTGGGACCGCCGAGGCTGCTGCTGCCGTCGCCGATGAGGCCAAGGCCGTCCTGGAGGGGCTCTTCGTCGGTATGGAGCCCCTCGCGGGAGGGAGCGGCGGGCTGCAACCGCAGTTCGGCAACACCCACCCCGCCGTTCCCGACGGCGTCGTGAGCGTGACCTTCGCCTTCACCTGTACCGGCGGCGGCGAGGTGAAGCTGCGGAACGAGGTCGGGGGCAAGGACGTGCCGTCGTCCGCCGGGACCCAGGCGTGTGACGGTTCGCTCTTCCAGCAGAGTGTCGAGGTGCCCGCGTCCGCTTCCTTCGGCTTCACGGCCACCCCTGCGGCGGGTGCCGAGGACGGCGGGTATGCCTACGGCTATTACGTCGAGAAGGAGCAGCACTCGTAGGCGGAGCCTCCGGGGTCGGTCATCATGAGGCCGACAGGACAGCAGGAGGGGGAGAGGGCTGATGGACGGCTCGGTTCTGGATGTGGCCCACGAGGTGTTCCTGATGGCAGGAGGGCTGGCGCTCGTCTGGATCGGCGTGGAGTCGTGGCGCAGGCCGGACTGGGCTCCGCTGGTGGGCGGCCCGGTGTGGGTGGTGCGGTGCGGGTCCGTCGGCTGGGTCCTGGTGGGATGCGCGCTCGTGTCCCTCGCCGGGTTCAGACTGGCCGGGCGCGAGGAGGACTGGCCGCTGGGTGATGCCCACACCACCGGATTCTGGCTCGTGGCGTTCTCGGTGGGGGTCGGGGTGGCCTTCCAGCTGCGCAAGCTGTACGTCCGGCGGGGGCAGGGCCAGGGCCAGGGTCAGGGGCGACGGCGGCGGCCTCGGCGCGGGCAGGCTTCGTGATCCGGGGGTTTACCCCCCTCTGACCTGGGGGCCGTGTACGCCGAGATGTACCCCGCCCACCTGGACCGGTTCGTCCTCGACAGCGCCATGGCCCCCGACGACTACGGCATGCGGATGATCCAGGCCATGGGCCCGGCCAACGAGCGGGCCCCGGACGACCTCGCCGCCTGGGCCGCGCCCCGCCATGCGACGTACCGCCTGGGCAGGACCCCCGCCGTCGCACGAGCCACCGTCGAAGGGCTGGTGCGCCGGGCCGCCCACCGCCCGATAGCCATCGGTGGGTACCGGATCGACGAGCAGACCCTGCCGTTCCTCCTCTACTTCCTCGGGACCGACGACCGGGACAACACGCAGTACGCTGCCACGCTGCGCCTGCTGGTGACCGTTCCGGTGAGGGCCCACGCGGTGTTCGTGGACTACCCCGACGCCTGCGCCAACGAGGCCGTCAACGACTACCTGCTGAAGGGGGTGCTGCCTGCGGACGATGTCGGGTGCGAGCGGGACGCGCAGGCGGCACGGACCGCGCCGACCGCGCCGATCACGCCGACTACCGGGCGCGCGGCGCCGGTCCACCGGTCGCATCAGGGGCGGGGGCCGGGGTAGCCGGAAGAGCACGGGGCGTGGTGGTCGCGCCCGGCGCGGAGGTACCGATGGAGCCGGTACGGAGGTTACCGATGGAGCCAGGGGAGCAGCAGGGGCAGCACGGCGAGCAGGGACAGCGTGGACAGGGCGGAGAGCGTGGAGAGCTCGGAGGGAAGGGGCGGCGTGGGCGGCCGGAGCGGTGGCAGGATCGGTGGTGGGCCATGGCGCTGCTGGTGCTGGTGGTGTGGGTCGGTGTCCGGCTGGTCTTCGACGGGTGGTCCGGGTGGCCCGGGATTCTGGTCGGCGGGTTCGTCTACGCCGGGTTCATGACGTGGTACCTGATGCGGCGCAGGCGGCGGGACGCCCGGGCGGTGGGGACCGACGCGGCACGCGTGCCGGAGCTGGAGCGGCGGATCGCCAAGAACGGCGAGCTGCCCGAGGACCCGGCCGAGCGGGCGGCCATGGTCCGGCTGATCCGGCGCCGGGAGGAGAAGCTGCGGCGCAATCGGTGGTGGGCCTTCCCGTTGCTGGGGCTGGTCTTCTTCGGGATCCCGATGCTCTGGTTCGCCGCCGGGAACGTGCCGGCGGGTATGTGGGGGCTCGTGTTCGGCGCGATGCTCCTGGGGTGGATGGTCTGGTTCAACCGGCGTTTCGTCCGCCGTATGACCCGGATGCGGCAGCGGATCGAGGGCGTCGGGGGCGGGGCGGCCACCGGTTCGGTCGCCGGCGCGGCCGCTCGCCCTGGCGGTGTTTCTGTCGGTGGTCCTGGAGGTGGTCCTGGAGGTGGTGCGGAGGGGTTCGCTCATCGTGCCCGTTAGCCTTCGCGGAGGCGTGAGGACGGGGATGGTTCGTTCCTCGGGGTGGAGCGTTCGGGGTGTGGCGGAGAGGGTGGGGTTCGGGTGGCCTCTGGGTGGTGGTGTGCCGGGGGCGGGTGGCCGGGGGATGGGCCGGAGCTGGGGTGGAGCAGGGGGCGGGAGCGGCGGGTGAGCGTTCTCTCGTACGGGGGTGGGCTCGGGTTCCGTGTGGTGGGGGAGCGGCACTGTGTGGGGGCCCGGGGGAACGTGTGCCCTCTGGGGGCCGTGGTGTCCGTGCGCAGTACCGGGGCGCGGTGCGCTGAGTGTGCGCGGCTGGACCGGGCGCACTCGGTGGCCGCCGACACGATGGTGGACGACCCGCGTACGTACCGCGTCTACCTTGCCTGGTTCGGGCCCGGCATGGTCAAGGTCGGGATCACCCGGGAGGAGCGGGAGGCCGCGCGGTTGCGGGAGCAGGGGGCCGTGGCGTTCAGCTGGCTGGGGCGCGGGCCCCTGATGGCCGCCCGGCGGACCGAGGAGGTGCTGCGGGCCGCGCTCGGGGTGCCGGACCGGATCTCGTACGCCAGGAAGCGGGGCGTACGCGGGCAACTCCCGGGGAAGGAGGAGCGGTTCGCCGAGGTGGCGGAGTTGTACGGGCGGGCCGTGGAGCTCGAAGGGCGCGGGTGGCCCGAGTCGTTGGAGCGGCTGCCTCTCGAAGTCGTCGACCATGTGGGGATCTTCGGGCTGGACCGGGCGCCCGTCGCCACGCGGGCGGTGAGTGAGCTGGTGGAGGGCGGTGTCGTCGCCGGGCGGCTGGTCGCTGCCGCCGGGCCCGACCTTCACCTTGCCGTGGACGGTGCCGGGAGCGGAAGTGGAGGCGGCGGTGGCGTGGTGGTGTTGGACACGCGGCTGATCACTGGGTGGGAGCTTGCCGCTGTGGCTCCGGGGGCGGGGAGCGAAGTACGTGTCCCCCTCATCGACATCGCGGGCGGTGGCGTGCAGGGTGGGTTGTTCTGACCTTGCCCAACGAGACCCTGCAAGGAGCCCGCGCGTGGAAGCGGTGAACGTGGAAGCGGTGAAAGTGGAAGCGGTGAACGTGGAAGCCGAAGCACTTGACGTCGTGCGGTTCTGGGAGCGGCTCGGGCTGCCCGGGATCATCGACGTGCACACCCACTTCATGCCCGAGCGGGTGCTGCGCAAGGTGTGGGCCTACTTCGACTCCGTAGGGCCGCTCACCGGGCTGGAGTGGCCGATCACCTATCGGTACGAGGAGGAGCAACGGATCGCCCTCATCAGGTCGTTCGGGGTTCGGCGCTTCACCTCCATGCTCTATCCGCACAAGCCCGGCATGGCCCCCTGGCTGAACGGCTGGGCCGCCGACTTCGCCGCCCGGGTGCCCGACTGCCTGCACACCGCGACCCTCTTCCCGGAGGAGGGCGTGGAGGCGTATGTGAAGGAGGCCGTGGAGAGCGGGGCGCGGGTCTTCAAGTCGCACCTCCAGGTGGGTGCGTATGACCCCAACGATCTCTTGCTGGAACCCGTTTGGGGGCTTCTTGCCGAGGCCGGGGTCCCCGTCGTGATGCACTGCGGGTCCGGGCCCGCCCCGGGGAAGTTCACCGGGCCCGAGCCCGTCCGGCGGCTTCTCGCGCGCCATCCCCGGCTGCGGCTGATCGTCGCGCACATGGGGATGCCGGAGTACGGGGAGTTCCTCGCGCTGGCGCAGGCCTATCCGGAAGTGCGGCTCGATACGACTATGGCGTTCACCGACTTCAGTGAGGGGTTCACGCCGTTTCCGGCCGACCAGCGGGGGCGGCTCGCCGACCTGGGCGACCGGATTCTGCTGGGGACGGACTTTCCGAACATTCCGTACCCGTACGTCCACCAGTTGGAGGCCCTGGAGCGGCTGGGGCTGGGGGAGGAGTGGTTGCGGGCCGTCTGTTACCGGAACGCGGAGGCGTTGTTCGGGCCTGTTTCCTGAGGCCGGGACCCGCTTTCTCAGGCAATTCACAGAAACGGGTCAGGCTTCTCTCACGGGCGCCCCACAGGGTGGGACCCATGACGACGACGACCGCGCCCCAGGGGCGTACCGAACTGCTCAGGCCGGACCGTACGCCCGTGCGCGTCCTGGTCGTGGACGACGAGGCTCCGCTCGCCGAGCTGCTCTCGATGGCCCTGCGGTACGAGGGGTGGGAGGTGCGCAGCGCCGGTGACGGGGCCGGGGCCGTGCGCGCGGCCCGGGACTTCCGGCCGGACGCGGTGGTCCTGGACGTGATGCTCCCGGACATGGACGGGCTCGCCGTGCTGAGCCGGATCCGGCGCGAGTACTCCGATGTCCCCGTCCTCTTCCTGACCGCCCGGGACGCCGTGGAGGACCGGATCGCCGGGCTCACGGCGGGCGGCGACGACTATGTGACCAAGCCGTTCAGCCTGGAGGAGGTCGTGGCCCGGCTGCGCGGGCTGATCCGCCGATCCGGTACGGCGCTCGCGGCCGAGCGGAGCCAGTCGACGCTCACCGTCGGGGACCTGCTGCTCGACGAGGACAGCCACGAGGTGAGCCGGGGCGGGGACGCGATCCACCTGACCGCCACGGAGTTCGAGCTGCTGCGCTTCCTGATGCGCAACCCGCGCCGGGTGCTCAGCAAGGCGCAGATCCTGGACCGGGTCTGGAACTACGACTTCGGCGGCCAGGCCAACGTCGTCGAGCTCTACATCTCCTACCTCCGCAAGAAGATCGACGCGGGACGGACGCCGATGATCCACACCCGGCGCGGGGCCGGGTATCTGATCAAGCCCGGTGAGTAGGGGCCTCTCTGTGAAGGTGCTGCGGCGGCCGTGGACCCTGCGGACCCGGCTCGTCGTGTCGGCCGTGTCGCTGATCGCCGTCGTCGCGGCCGTCATCGGGTCCGTCACCGCCATCGCCTTCCACAGCTACATGTACGGCAAGCTCGACGACCAGCTCCACTCCATCGCCGTACGCGCGGAGCGACCTCCCGGCCCGGCGCCCGAGGCCCTGCGTGATGCGTTGCGTGACGCCGGTCCGCTCGGGTTCGTCGGCGGGGGCGGGCAGCCGCTCGGCACGTTCGGGGCCCTCGTCGACGACGGGGACATCACCGCGTCCAAGGTCGTCGAGGACAGCGGGCTGCGCTCCCAGGAGAGCGCGAAGCCGCTGACGGAGACGCAACAGCGGGTCCTGGAAGCCGACGCTCCGACGACCACGGGCGAGGGCGCCCGGAGCGTCGAACTGCCGGGGCTCGGCGGCTACCGCGTGGAGGCCGCCACCACCGCCGAGGGCCGGACCGTCCTCGTCGGGATCCCCACCGCCGAGGTGAGCGGTGCGCTGAACACCCTGATCCTCGTCGAGGTCTGTGTCACCGCCGCAGGGCTCATCGCCGCCTCCCTCGCGGGCACGGTCCTCGTCGGCGTCGCCATGCGCCCGCTGCGCCGGGTCGCCGCCACCGCTACCCGGGTCGCCGAACTCCCCCTGCACAGGGGTGAGGTGGCTCTCGTCGAACGCGTACCGGAGGCCGAGGCCGATCCCCGTACCGAGGTCGGGCAGGTCGGGGCGGCGCTCAACCGGATGCTGGGGCACGTCGGTTCGGCGCTGGCCGCCCGGCAGGAGAGCGAGACGCGGGTACGGCAGTTCGTCGCCGATGCCAGCCATGAGCTGCGCACCCCGCTGGCCTCGATCCGGGGGTACGCGGAGCTGACCCGGCGTGCGACGGGGCGGGATGTGGCCGCGTCCGGTCCGGGCGCTTCGGCCACGGGGCGGGAGGCGTCGGCGGCCGACCCCGTCACCCGGCATGCGCTGGGGCGGATCGAGTCGGAGGCGGACCGGATGACGGGGCTGGTGGAGGATCTGCTCCTGCTGGCCCGGCTCGATGCGGGACGCCCGCTCTCGTACGAGAGCACTGATCTGCTTCCGTTGGTCGTGGACGCGGTCAGCGATGCCCAGGCGGCCGACCGGGGTGGGCCGGACCTGGACGCCCGCCACCGCTGGCGGCTGGAGCTGCCCGCTGAACCCGTGACCGTACGCGCCGATCCCGCCCGGCTCCAGCAGGTCCTGGTCAACCTGCTGGCCAACGCCCGCACCCACACCCCGCCGGGGACCACGGTGACGGTCTCCGTACAGCCGTCCGTACGCGCTGACGAGCCGGTCACGCTGGAGGTGCGGGACGACGGGCCCGGGATTCCGGCCGGGCTGCTGCCGTACGTCTTCGAGCGGTTCGCGCGGGGGGATGCCTCGCGCTCCCGCGGGGCAGTCACGGAGAAAGCCAAAGCCACTGGCTCCACCGGCTCCACCGGATCCACCGGTCTCGGTCTCGCCATCGTGCAGGCCGTCGTCTCCGCGCACGGCGGGCGCGTACGGGTGGACTCCGCGCCGGGCCGTACGGTCTTCGCGGTCGAGCTGCCCGCCGAAGCCGCCCCCCACCAGGACTCACAGGGCAGGGACAGGCTCACCACACCGGTGTGACAGCGCGGTTGGCGAACGTCGGAGCCATGACCACCACCGACAGTCTCCGGAGCGGCCCCCTCGCAGACGACGGCGCAGACGGCAGGGGATACGGCAGGGGATACGGCAGCGGATACGGCGGCGGAGACAGGAGCGGTCGCCTGCCGGTACGGGAGCACCTCCCCGCCGGTCCGGCGGCCCCCGCCTCCGGCGCCCCCGTGCTCGACGTCGTCGTCCCCGTGTACAACGAGGAGAAGGACCTCCGCCCCTGCGTCCTGCGCCTCCACGACCACCTCTCCCGAACCTTCCCGTACGCCTTCCGCATCACCGTCGCCGACAACGCCAGCACCGACTCCACCCCCGCCGTGGCCGCCGCGCTCGCGGCGGAGCTGGCCGGGGTGCGCAGCGTACGGCTGGAGGAGAAGGGGCGCGGGCGGGCGCTGCGTACGGTGTGGTCGGGTTCCGACGCGCCGGTCCTCGCCTACATGGACGTCGACCTCTCCACCGACCTCAACGCCCTGCTCCCGCTGGTCGCCCCGCTGATCTCCGGCCACTCCGATCTGGCCATCGGCTCGCGGCTCGCCCGCAGTGCGCGGGTGGTGCGCGGGTCGCGGCGGGAGTTCATCTCGCGCGCCTACAACCTCATCCTGCGCTCCTCCCTCGCCGCCGGGTTCAGCGACGCCCAGTGCGGGTTCAAGGCGATCCGGAGCGAGGTGGCCGGGCGGCTGCTGCCGATGGTGGAGGACAGCGGCTGGTTCTTCGACACCGAGCTGCTGGTCCTCGCCGAACGGGCCGGGCTGCGCATCCACGAGGTGCCCGTCGACTGGATCGACGACCCCGACTCGACCGTCCACATCGTGCGTACGGCCGCCGAGGACCTGAAAGGGGTGTGGCGGGTGGGGCGCGCGCTCGCCGTGGGCGCGCTGCCGCTGGACCGGCTGGCCCGGCCCTTCGGCGACGACCCGCGCGACCGGGCGCTGACCGGGGTGGAGCGCGGACTGGCCCGCCAGCTCGTCGGGTTCTGCGTGGTCGGGGCCCTGTCCACGCTCTTCTACCTGGCCCTCTACTCCCTCTTCCGGCTCGGCGTCGGCCCGCAGTTCGCCAACGGCGGCGCGCTCCTCGTCTCCGCCGTCGCCAACACCGCCGCCAACCGGAGGCTCACCTTCGGCGTACGGGGCCGGAGCGGAGCCGTACGGCATCAGGCCCAGGGCCTCGTCGTCTTCGCCATCGGCCTCGCCCTGACCAGCGGCTCCCTCGCGGCGCTGGGGGCGGCCTCCGGCTCGCCCTCGCACTCCACCGAGCTGGCCGTCCTGATCACCGCCAACCTCGCGGCCACCGTGCTGCGCTTTCTGCTCCTGCGCGCCTGGGTCTTCCCGGCCCGCGCCTGCTCCGAACCCGAGGACCTTCGATGACCACGACCGTCGCCCCTGTGATGTCGGCCCCGCCGGCGCCCGGCCCGGTGGACAGCCACCGCTGGGCACGCCCCGCGCTGTACGGGCTCCTCCTGGCCGTCGGCCTCGCCTACTTCCACAACCTCAGCGCCTCCGGCTACGCCAACTCCTTCTACTCCGCCGCCGTCCAGGCGGGCAGCCAGAGCTGGAAGGCCTTCTTCTTCGGCTCGCTGGACTCCGCCAACGCCATCACCGTCGACAAGCCGCCCGCCGCTCTCTGGCCGATGGCCCTGTCCGTACGCCTCTTCGGGCTCAACTCCTGGGCGATCCTGGCCCCTCAGGTCCTGATGGGGGTCGGTACGGCGGCCGTGCTGAACGCCGCCGTACGCCGTCGGTTCGGGCCGGTCGCCGGGCTGATCGCGGTGGGCGTGTTCGCGCTGACGCCGGTCGCCGCGCTGATGTTCCGCTTCAACAACCCGGACGCGCTGCTCGCCCTGCTGATGACCGTCACCGTGTGGTGCGTGCTGCGGGCGCTGGAGCGGGGGCGGACGGCGTGGCTGCTCTGGGCGGGCGCGGCGGTCGGGCTCGCGTTCCTGACGAAGACCCTCCAGGCGTTCCTGATCCTGCCGCCGCTGGCCGTGCTGTACGCGGTGTGCGCCCCCGTTCCGGTACGGAAGCGGATCGGCCAACTCGCCCTGTCCGCGCTGACGATGGTCGTCGCGGGTGGCTGGTGGGTGGCGATCGTGGAGCTGCTGCCCGCCTCCTCGCGGCCGTACGTCGGCGGCTCGCAGAACAACTCGTTCCTGGAGCTCACCTTCGGCTACAACGGGCTCGGCCGACTCAACGGGGAGGAGACCGGGAGCGTGGGTGGCCGTGGAGGTGGAGGTGGAGGTGGTGGCGGCTGGGGCGAGACCGGGATCGGACGGATGTTCAGCTCCGAGGTCGGCGGCCAGATCGCCTGGCTGCTGCCTGCCGCGCTGATCCTGCTGGTGGCCGGTCTCTGGCTGACCCGGAAGGCGGCCCGGACCGATTCCGCCCGGGCCGCGTTCCTGGCCTGGGGCGGGGCGCTGGTGATGACCGCTGCCGTGTTCAGTTTCATGGCCGGGATCTTCCACCAGTACTACACGGTGGCCCTTGCGCCTTATGTGGCCGCGCTGGTCGCCATGGGGGCCGTGGTGCTGTGGGAGGAGCGGGCCGCGTGGTGGCCGAGGGCGGTGCTCGCGGGGGCGGTCGTGACGACGGTGACCTGGGCGTACGTCCTGCTGGGCCGCACCCCGGAGTACCTGCCGTGGCTACGGTGGGCGGTTCTGGTGGGCGGTCTGGTGGGGGCGGCCGGGCTGCTGGTGGTGGGGCGGTTCGGTGGGCGGGCCCTGGCCCTCGCGGTGGTGGGGCTGAGCTTCGCGGCCTCGCTCGCGGCGCCGACGGCGTACACGCTCAGCACCTTGGACACCGGCCACCAGGGGTCGATCGTGACCGCCGGGCCGTCGGGTGGGGGCGGGCCCGGTGGTGGGTTTGGGGGCGGGGGCCGGGGTGGGCCCGGTGGTGGGCCCGACGGTGGTGGCGGGCAGCGCGGGGGGATGCAGCCGCCTGGTGGGATGCCCGCCGTGCCTGGAGGAACCGCACCGGGTGGAACCGCGCCGGGAGGTACGGCTCCGGGAGGTACGGCTCCGGGAGGCACCGTTCCCGGAGGTGCGGGTGAGGGGATGAGGGCTGGAGGCGGCGGTATGGGCGGGCTGCTCAACGGTGCCTCCGTCTCCGCCGAGGCGAAGGCGCTCCTGGAGAAGGGCGCCGACGACTACACCTGGGCCGCCGCTGCCATCGGGGCGCAGAACGCGGCGAGTTACCAGCTCGCCACCGGTGATCCGGTGATGGCGATCGGCGGGTTCAACGGCAGCGATCCGTCCCCGACGCTCGCCCAGTTCAAGAAGTACGTGGCGGAGGGGAGGATCCACTACTTCGTCTCCGGCGGAACGGGTGGCGGGGGCATGGGTGGAGACGGCATGGATGGCCGTGGCATGGGTGGCGGTGCCGGGGCCTCGTCCCGGATCTCCGCCTGGGTGGCGGAGAACTTCACCGAGGTCACCGCGGGCAGCGCCACCTTCTACGACCTGACGCAGCCGGTGAGTTGATCCCGGGACGTACGGGGCCGGGGTCAGAACCCGGCCGCGTACGTCCAGAAGTCCCGCATCACCTGGGGCGTGGCAGGTCCGGTCAGCTCCATCTGGGTGAGCAGGACGGCGACCGTGCCCGTGGACGGGGTGATGTGGGCCGAGGTGCCGGTGCCGCCCACCCAGCCGTAGCGGCCGGGTACGTTCCACGGGGCCGTGACCTCGACGTCCACCGAGCCGCCGAACCCCCAGCCCTGGCCCTCCGTGAACAGGGCGCTCGCCGCGCGCTGCTCCGGGGTCAGGTGGTCGGTGACCATCTGCCGCACCGACTCGGCGCTCAGCACCCGCCGGCCGTCGTCCGTCAGCCCTCCGGTGAGCAGCATCCGGCCGAAGGCGTACAGGTCGTCGACGGTCGAGACCAGGCCGCCCGCACCGGACGGGAAGGCGGGCGGGCGGCTCCACTGCCCGCCGGGTGCGTCGACCAGCTCGGGCTCACCTCCCGAACTCTCCTTCCCGGCCCGGTAGTAGCTGGTGAACCGGTCCAGCGCACCGGGCTCCACGGCGAACCCGGTGTCCGTCATGCCCAGGGGCTCGAACAGCCGCTCCGCCAGGTACGCGGGCAGCGGGCGGTCGGCCACCCGGGCGATCAGGACCCCGAGGATGTCGGAACACGTGTTGTAGAGCCAGCCGTCGCCCGGCTGGTGGAGCAGCGGGACACGGGAGAGCGCGGCCATCCAGGCGTCCGGCCCGGGCATGTCCTGCGGCTGCGGCGGGCCCTGTTTGAGCTCGGTGAGCAGCGGGGCGACGGCCGGGAGGGAGAAGTCGGACGGGAAGCCGTACCCGGCCCGGAAGGTCAGCAGGTCCAGCACGGTGATCGGCCGCACCGCCGACACCACGTCGTCCACCGGGCTCTGCGGGGTGCGGACGACCAGGGGCGAGGACAGCTCGGGCAGCCAGGCGGCGACGGGGTCGGCGGGCGCGATGAGGCCGTCCTCGACCAGGGTCATGGCGGCCGCGGCCACGATGGGCTTGGTGACCGAGGCGATACGGAAGATCGAGTCCCGCCGCATCGGGGCGGACGCGGCCGGGGCCGAGGCCCGGGCCTCGGCCCCGGCTCCGGTCTCGGCCCCGGCTCCGGTCTCGGCCCCGGCTCCGGTCTCGGCCCCGGCTCCGGTCTCGGCTCCGCCCCCGCTCGCGGTCTCGGCTCCGGCTCCGGCGAATCCGGTCGAACCGGCCGAGACCACCTCGACCCGTTCGCCCCGGGCGACCAGGGCCACCGCGCCCGGCATCGATCCCTCGGCGATACGGGTGTCCAGCAGTTCCTGCAAGGTGCTCATCGTCGGCCTTTCTCCGGTGTCGCATGTTCTGTCAAGGGCCTGCTCCGCGGTGCGGCCGCCCGTGGGCGGTGGACCGTGAACGACGCTCGGTCCGTAAGACCCCCCCGGGCCGCAAAAGGAAACAACCGGCCGGTAACGAGAGACTCCTGGTCCTGTCCGGGCTCATCGGCACCCGCACCCCTCGACAGACCGGCACCTCCCGACTCACCGAAACCCCCTGACTCACCCGCACCCCCCCAACCCACCGGCACCCCCGAACTCACCGGCCCCGCCCCAACAGCTCCAGGTCCGCCACGACCGCCCGGTGGTCCGAGGCGACGCTCTCCGGCACCCACGCGGCCCGTACGGAGATCCCTCCGCGCGAGCTGCCCTTCGGACCGGCCCCCTTGGACACCGCCACGTAGTCGATCCGCTTGACCGGGTCCTGTGCCGGGAAGGTCGGCGCTCCCGGATCGGCGTCCGTCAACTCCTGCCAGAGCGGTGCCAGTTCCGGGGCGCCGGGCTCTGCGTTGAAGTCGCCGAGCAGGATCTTGGGGCCCCGGTCCTCGGCCATGATCCGCCGGGTGTCGGCGACCTGGGCGGCGCGTACGGCGGGGTCCGGGCGGTAGTCGAGGTGGGTCACATACACGTGTACGGGCTGCCCCTTGACCCGTACGACGACCTCGCCGAACCCCGGAGCGGGGGCCGGGACCGGTGTCGGGTCCTGGGTCGAGAGCCGGGTGATCTCGTGGTTCTCGGCGCTCAGGATCCGGTACCGGGACAGCACCGCCACCCCGTACTCCGCCCGCGGCCCGCCCGGTTCGGCGGGGTCCAGGCTGTAGATGGGGGCGAAGTACACGTACATGCGCAGCCGTTCGGCCAGTTCGCCTGCAAGGTCCCGCCATGCGCTGCGGGCGCCCCAGTGCCGGTCGACCTCCTGAAGGCCGATCACATCGGCTTCCAGGAAACGCAGTTCGGCCGCCTGACGGTCGAGGTCGAAGACGTTGTCCATGCCCGCCCCGGCGTGGATGTTGTACGTGGCGACCCGCAGCGGCACGGAACCGGGCGCCGGGGTGGCAGTGGCGGGCGAGGCGAGGGAAGCCCCCAACAGGGCAGTCGCGACAAGCAGTTGCGGGACGCGGCGGCGCGGCAGCATGGGCTCTCCAGTCGGTGGGGGTCGCACTCACGGTCGCGCTCATGGCCGCGTCGGGTCGCGTTGGGTCGCGTCGGGTCATGCCGCGTCGGGTCGGCGTCCGGAACCGTACCGCCCCGGCCCCTCGCAGGGCTCACCGGCGCGACCGGCGTGTCGGCGGAGTTATCGAGTTGTACGCCGTACAGGAGGTGCCATACGGTGTACAGCGATCCCGTCCTATACACCGTAGAACCGCCCGGCCGCCAGGCCACCAAGCCACCAGCCCGCCCAGGCGTCAAGCCGCGCCCGCGCCGGAGACCCAGGAGCCCGCATGACGGCGTCCGCCGCAGAGCGACCCGACCTCGCCCCCCAGGGGCATCCACAGCGCTGGCTGATTCTCGGCGTCATCTGTCTCGCCCAGCTCACCGTGCTGCTCGACAACACCGTCCTCAACGTCGCGATCCCCTCCCTCACCACGGAGCTGAACGCCTCCACCGCCGATGTGCAGTGGATGATCAACGCCTACTCGCTCGTCCAGTCCGGGCTGCTGCTCACCGCGGGCAGCTCCGCCGACCGGTACGGGCGCAAGAAGATGCTGGTCGTGGGCCTCGCCCTGTTCGGCATCGGTTCGCTGGCGGCCGGGCTCGCGCAGACCTCCGGCCAGCTCATCGCGGCCCGCGCGGGCATGGGCGTCGGGGGCGCGCTGCTGATCACCACCACCCTCGCCGTCGTCGTCCAGATCTTCGACGACTCCGAGCGGGTCAGGGCGATCGGCCTCTGGGCGACCGTCAACTCCCTCGGGTTCGCGGCCGGTCCGCTCGTCGGCGGGGTCGTGCTCAACCACTTCTGGTGGGGCGCGATCTTCCTCATCAACATCCCGGTCGCCGTGATCGGCCTGGTCGCCGTCGTACGGCTCGTACCGGAGTTCAAGAACCCGCGTGGGGAGCGGCCCGACCTGCTGGGCGCGCTGCTCTCCACGGTCGGGATGACCGCGGTCGTGTTCGCGATCATCTCCGGACCCGAACACGGCTGGGCGTCGGGCCGGGTGCTGCTGACGGCGGGCGTCGGGCTCGCCGTGCTCGCCGGGTTCGTCCTGTGGGAGCTGCACATCCCGCACCCGATGCTCGACATGCACTTCTTCCGGAACCAGAAGTTCATCGGTGCGGTGGCGGGCGCGATCCTGGTCGCCTTCGGAATGGGCGGCTCCCTCTTTCTGCTCACGCAGCACCTTCAGTTCGTTCTCGGGTACGGACCGCTGGAAGCGGGTCTGCGTACGGCGCCGATGGCGCTCACCGTGGTTGCCCTCAACCTCACCGGCATGGGCGCCCGGCTCGTCCCGAAGCTGGGGACGCCCGCCACCATCGCGGCGGGGATGAGCTGCCTGGCGGCCGGTCTCGCGGCCATCGCGGTGCTCGGCCGGACCGGGTACACGGGGATGCTGCTCGGCCTGGTCGTGATGGGCGCGGGGATCGCCTTCGCGATGCCCGCCATGGCCAACGCCATCATGAGCGCCATCCCGCCGGCGAAGGCCGGGGTGGGCGCGGGGGTCAACGGCACGCTCGCGGAGTTCGGTACCGGGCTCGGGGTGGCGGTGCTGGGCGCGGTCCTGAACATCCGGTTCGCCGCCCTCGTACCGGCCGCCGTCGGTGCCGCCTCGCTGCCGGCCGCCCTGGCCGCCGCCGACGGCGCGGGCGAGCGCGCGACGATCAAGGACGCCTTCGCCTCCGGCCTGGAGACCAGCCAGCTGGTGGGCGCGGTGGCGGTGCTGACGGGCGGTCTGCTCGCGGCGATGCTGCTGCGCCGGGCGGAACGGATGGAGGCGGCGGCGGGGGCCGGGGGACCGGCTGATCCGGCCGACCGGGCCACGGCGGCCGAGACGTCCCCGACGACCGCGACGTCCACGGCAACCGCGGCAACCGCGGCGGCCACGACACCCACGGCGGCCGCGAAGGCTGAGACGCCCGGAGGCCGGGCAGACTCGTCGGGACCGGCGGCATAGCATCGGAGAGGGCGCACGTACCGGACCGTAGGCGTCCGGTACGTCGGCCTTCCGGCAGGACCGCACCGGGACCGGGGCCCGGCCGTACCGGGACCGGATCGACTGGGACCGGGTCGTACCGGACCGGGTCGTACCGGGTCTGGGCCGTACCGGCGGGGCGGTCCCCCGCAAGACGAGGAGAGTGTGCGCCATGGTGTCCGCGTCCGACCGTGTGAAGAACCCCGCGCGGACCAGCGTGTGGATCGACGGAGGGGCCCCTTCGCGTTCCCGCAGGACCGAATCCCCGGCAGGTCTGGACCGGAACCGGATCACCGAGGCGTCGGTGCGGCTGCTGGACGCAGAGGGCCTCGCCAAGTTCTCCATGCGCCGGCTCGCCGCCGAGCTGGACGTCACCGCGATGTCCCTCTACTGGTACGTCGACACCAAGGACGACCTCCTGGAGCTGGCCCTCGACTCGGTCTACGCCGAACTCCCGCCGCCGCGCGTGGACGGGGACTGGCGGGAGCGGCTGCGCGAGATCGCCCGCAGCTACCGCGAACTGCTCGTCCGCCACATCTGGATCTCCCCGCTGGCCGGGACCTTCCTCAACATCGGCCCGAACTCGGTGCGGTTCTCGTACGCCGTCCAGACCATCATCCAGGCCACCGGCCTGCCCCTGGAACGGCAGACGGGCGCGCTCTCGGCGGTCTTCCAGTTCGTGTACGGATTCGGCACCGTCGAGGGCCACTTCAAGGCACGCTGCGACGCGACCGGGCTCACCCAGGACGAGTACCACCGGCGCGCGATGAGCACGATCCGGGCGCAGCCGCACCTGAGGGAGATCGTCGAGTCCTCCGACGAGCTGATGGCGGCACGGGGCGGCGACACGGTCGAGGAGATGCGCGAACGGGACTTCGGCGTCGCGCTGGACGTGCTGATCGCGGGCATCGAGGCGATGCGCGAGCGGGGTGCGGAGGGCGCGGGAACGGGCGCGGACCACGAGGACTCCGGGCCGACGTCTCCGTAACCGCTGAGGCGTCAACGCAACGCTGCCGCTCCGGAAGCCGGGCCGCTCCGAGTACCCGTGCCGGGCCGCTCCGGTACCCGTGCCGGGCCGCTCCAGGATCAGCCCCCCTCGGCACCCCGTCCCCTCGGCACCCCTCCCCTCAGTACCCCCGCCCCGTGTCCACCGCCAGCTCCGGCCTGCGCCCCGCCGCCACGGCCTCCCAGCAGGCGGCGAAGTCCCCGGCCACGTCCTCGTCGGCGGTGATCCCCGCGGAGTGCGAGGTGATCACCGTACGGGGCAGCTTCCAGACCGGGTCGTCGGGCGCCGCGGGCTCCTCCGGCAGCACGTCCAGCACCGCGCGCCGCACCCCACCGCCCCGCAGCGCGGCCCCCAGCGCCCCCATGTCCACCGTCGCGCCCCGCCCCACGTTGACGAACGTCGCCCCCCGCACCGCCGCGAACCGCCCCGCCCCGAAGAACCCCTCCGTCGCCCCGGTCAACGGCAGCGCGGAGATCACCCACCGCGCCCCCTCCAGCTCCCCCGCATCCGCATCCGCCCCGATCACCCGGTCGAAGCCCACCGGCGGCCCCCCGGTCCGCGCGGCGCGGGCCACGCCCACGGTGCGCACGCCACAGCCGCGCAGCAACCCGGCGACGGCCCCGCCGATGCGCCCGGTGCCGTAGACGAGGGCGGTCTGCCCGGCGACCAGCTCGGAGGGCAGGCGGCGCCACTCGGCGCGGGCGTGCTGGGCGGCGTACTCGGGGACGGCCTGGCACTCGGCGAGCACCCAGGCCAGGACGTACTGGGCGATCCGCTCGCCCATCCGCCCCACGGTCCGGGTGAGCAGCGCCCCGGCGGGCCAGTTCCCGGCGGCGAGCAGCGGATCCGTACCGGCGTTGACGCTGTGGAACCAGAGCAGTCGGCCGTCCGCGGTCGCTGTCTCCATAGCTGTTTCCGTAGCTGTCTCTACAGCTGTCTCTGTAGCTGTAGCTGTCTCCGTAGCTGTAGCTGTAGCCGCCGCGCGCACCACTTCGGGCAGCGAGGCCCCCACACAGAGGAGGGGCCCGTCGCCCGGCTCCCCGCCTCCCAGGGGCTCGGCGCCCCGCCCGGTGATCCGCTCCAGCTCCCGTACGAGAGAGGCACTCAGCTCGGGCGCGACCAGCAGCCGGGCCCGCGCGAGGAGTTCGGGGTCGGGCAGCCTCGGGACGGTCGGTATCACGTGCCCGGCGCCAGATGGGCCGGGAAACCGCCGGTCGCGACGGGACCCCAGCGCTCCGGGGTGACGCGGATGATCGACTTGCCCTGCCTGACCATGGCGGCCCGGTACTCGTCCCAGTCCGGGTGCTCACCGGAGATGTTCCGGAAGTACTCCACGAGCGGCTAGACCGACTCCGGGGCGTCGAGCACCTCCGCCGAACCGTCGACCTGTACCCACGGCCGTACGAACGCCAGCAACGCATCGAGGTCCACGGCGGTGTTGGTCGCGATGTCCGGTGCCATGACCACCACCCTACGACCGGCCGCGACCCCACCCGGGGCAGCGAACCACCGCGTCCGCCGCCCGCCTATCCGGGCAGTGCCTCGCCCTGGACCGCCTGGATGTCCAGCTCCATGCGCAGGGTGGTGCCGATCGCGGAGATGCCCGCCTGGACGACCTGGTTGTAGTTCATCGCGAAGGCGTCGCGGCGCAGCTCGGCCGTGGCGTGGAAGGCGGCGCGCACCCCGCCCCACGGGTCGGGTCCGGTGCCGAGGTAGGTCAGGTCCAGGCCGACCGGGCGGGAGATGCCGCGCAGGGTCAGCTCGCCGTGGACGGTCCAGCGGTCGGGGCCGGCCGGGGCGAGGCCGGTGGAGCGGTACGTGATCTCCGGGTACCGGTCCACGTCCAGGAAGTCCGGCGAACGCAGGTGCTTGTCCCGCATGCCGTTGCCGGTGTCGATGCTCGCCGCGCCGATCACCGCGTCGACCCGGGAGCGGGAGACGTCCTCGGCGATCTCGATCCGGCCGCCGAAGTCGGTGAACCGCCCGTGCACGCTGGAGATCCCCAGGTGCTGGGCGACCGCGCCGACCGAGGAGTGGGCCGGGTCCAGCGACCAGGCGCCCGGGGGCGGAAGCTCCACACCGCCCTGGCGGGCCAGTACGATCTGGCCGCCCTCGATCCGGCCGCTCGCGGCGACGAGGGCGGTGGCGGCGGCGGGGGCGTACCCGACCGCCGTGACGATCACCGTGTACGCGCCGGCCGGCAGGGAACCGTCCGTGCGGACGGCCCCGTCCTCGTCGGCCGCGGCCCGCAGCACCTGGGTGCCGGTCATGTCGGTGACCGTCACGACGGCGTGCTGGACCGCCCAGCCGTCCCGCGTCCGTACCTGTGCGCGCAGTCCCATACGTATCTCTCTCCTAGCTTCATGAACCACCTGGGCCCTATGACTCCTGGGCCCTATGACCCCTGGGCCGCATGCCACCTGGGCCGCATGCCCCCTGAGGCCCATGAGCCGGGCCCCGGGCCGGGGGCGGCGCCGGGCCCCCCCACCCCCCCGGGCCCCCCCCCCAGCCCCGCGCGCCCCCCCCCCCCACCCCCCACCCCCCACAAACACACCCCCCCCC